>DATFIX010000105.1:0-14953 GCA_035269625.1 Natrialbaceae archaeon | reverse complement strand
CGGATGCAGTCGCAGGTCCAGCCGTGGTCCTCCATGCGCTGGCGGGCGAGTTGCCGGAGGTTGGACTTCCAGACGCCGGCCTCGATGAAGTCGGCGGGAATGTCCCGCTGGACGCGCTGGAGGCGGGTGTACTTCGGGATCATCGACTTGATCTCGGCGACGAGTTCCGCGGCTTCGTCGTTGTTCAGCGGTTCGTACTCGCCACGGTGGTGCATGTCGTAGGTCGCGGTCCCGCCGACGACCAGCGTCGGGTAGATCTTGAGGTAATCCGGCCGCCACTTCGGGTCCTCGAACAGGCGGCGGAAGTCCTCCAGGACCATCGCTTTCGACTGGCCGGGCTGGCCGGGCATCATGTGGAAGCCGACCTTGAACCCGGCGTCGCGAAGGCGGCGGTTGGCGTCGATCGACTCCTGGACGCCGTGTCCGCGGTGCATCTCGCGGTTGATCCGCTCGAAGGTGGTCTGGACGCCGACCTCGACCTTCGTCCCGCCCAGGCGGAGCATGCGGTCGATCTGCTCCGGGTCACACCAGTCGGGCTTGGTCTCGAAGGTGGTCGCGACGTTCCGGACCGTTGCGGTCTCGTTTCGCGCGATCACGTCCGTCAGGTACTCGAACTCGACCGTCTCGGGGTCCTGTGCGAAACTCTCGCTTTCGCTCGGGGCCGGCGGGTCCTCGGGATCGAAGTCGTTCATCGCCTGGAGGGCACGGTTGACGAACCACTCCTGGTAGTCGTGGCTCCGGGCGGTCATCGTCCCGCCCATCAGGATGAGTTCGACCTTGTCGACGGGGTGGCCGATCTCCCGCAGTTGGTGGAGGCGCAGGGTGACCTGGCCGTAGGGGTCGTAGTCGTTCTGCTCGCCGCGGGCGGCGGCGGGTTCGTGGCCGGTGTAGCTCTGGGCCGAGGAGAACTCGGAATCCGGGCCGCCGGGACAGTAGAGACACTTGCCGTGGGGGCAGCGTTCGGGCGAGGTCATGATCGCGACCGGCGAGACGCCCGAGGCGGTCCGGACGGGCTTTCGGCGGAGGACCGCCTCGACTTCCTCCCGACGGTCGTCCGGGGCGAACCTGATCAGTGCCGAGTTCTTGGGCACCTTCGGCGCGGAGTGTTCCCGGCAGGCCTCCAGTTTCGCGGACTCGACGTCGTCGCGCTCGATCTCGCCCGCGAGGATGCCCTCGACGACGTCCTCGCAGACGCGCTCGAAGGCCTCGGACTCGGTGGGTTCGGCCCCGTGGCTCATCGCCTGCTACTCGCGGAGTCGCGGGGTTAAGCGTGTCGGACGTGGGTCCCGGTCGGGATCCGACTGCCGGTCACTCGGTCCACTCGAGGATTTCCCGGATCTGTCGCACCTCTTCCAGCAGTTCCTCGTCGACGGTCCCGGTGGCGGTCGGGGCTTCGGCCGGCGCTTCGCCCTCGTCCTCGGCGACGCCGCGGTGGGCGCGAACTTCGCTCATCACCTGGTCTTTGATGTCCTCGAAGTCCTCGACGCCCTGGACCTTCATCTCGGCACCGGCCTGGGCGGAGTGGCCGGCCGTGTGGATCTCGACCGATCCGGCGCCGACCCAGCGCTGGATCGGCCCCTCGGAGGTGGTCACGTTCGTGATCCGCTTGTACGGCACCTCGCTTTGCTTCTTGATCCAGACGCCCCGTCGATACTGTATCTCTTCGGTCGTCAACCGGTAGGCCGCGGAGCGTTCGAACGCCCGGTTGTACCACACGAAGAACGTCAGGACGATGATGGCGACGGCCGCGACGGCCACCGACGCGAGGGGCGTGGCGAAGTACACGCCGACGGCGGTCGGGACCCCGACGATCAGGAGGAAAATCACGACGTAGACGTTCCGCAGGCTGGCGAGATGTTCCGGCTGGAACCACTCGTTTTGCTGTCGCATACGCGACCGTATGCCCCGTCGTTCAATCAATCCTCGGTCGGATCGCGACGGCGAGTTTCGGGCCGGCCACTCGACCGCCGAAGACGGCACGGGGGTCGGCCTGAAAATCGTGGAAGACGTCGTCCACGCCCACGGCTGGCAGGTTCGACTGACGGAAAGCGAAGACGGCGGGGCACGCTTCGAAATCTACGACGTCGACCTCGCGTGAGGGTCGTCGGGAAAAGGGAGTCGACCGTTTTTCAGGCGAGTCGGTCCGCGACCGCGGCGACCGTCGCGTCGAGGACGGTGTCGCGCTCGCCGAGGACGAACTCCAGGCGGCCGTCGCGGCCGCCGACGGCGTCGACGCCGGCGTCGGGGGCGCTGTCCCTGACCGTTTCGGCCAGGTCGCGAATGTCGAGTTTCCCCGTGCTCCGGAGGTGCAGTTCGTCCTCGTCGACGCCGATGGTGACCAGCGGCGGTTCGACGTCCTCGCGCTTGCGCCGGTGGACCTCGTCCAGGGTCAGCGCGGTCGGCGGGAAGTCGAACCGGTGGGTGAACGCGTCCGTGTCGAGGACGGCGAAGGTGACCCCGCGGGCCTCCCGGGTCGAGAGGTTGTGCTCGACCGTCTCGAGTTCGGCGTCGAGTTTCTCCCGGAACTGCTCGCTGACGTGTTCGGCGAGGTCGCGGTCCGGGTCGAAGAGGATGTCGCCCACGAGTTCGCGCTTGTCCTGGTAGTGCTGGTAGTAGGCCTCGAGGGCGATGGCCTCGCGAAGCGCGGTGACGGTGTCGGAATCGAGGCCGGCGGCGGCCGCGAGTTCGACGTATTCCTCCGGGGCACGCTCCCAGTAACTGACCGCCGGCAGGTGGCGGACGTCGTCGCGAGCGTCCTCGTTGGCGAGCGCGGCGACGTTGGCCGCCAGCGCGGTTGCCGTCGCGTCGTCACCGTCGCCGTCGAGGTGCGGGTTCACGACCGTCGTCGCGTCCTCGACGATCGTCTCGTCGGGGACCGACGCGTCGATGACGATGCGATCGACGTCGTACACGTCGAGCAGGCCGAAGCCTCGACGGGAGCGTTCCGTGTTCCCGGCGTCGACCAGCACGACGAGCGGGAGTTGTTCGCCGTGGCGCTCGCGGCTCTCCAGCATGTCGGTGACGTCGTCGGTCGCCACGTCCATGTCGTAGACGCCGTCCGGGAGCGGTCGTCGCTCGAAGAAGTGGTACTCGGCGTCCTCGTTGGCGTGTTCCGCGCGGACGAGCGGCAGGACGGCGCGTTCGATGGCAGCGCCGGCGGCGTACCCGTCGGCGGTCGCGTTGTGGCGCACGACGACCGGGCGACCCTCCATCACGGCCCGGCGAAGTGCCGTGGCGGCGTCGGCGATCGCGTCCCGGACCCCCTCGACCGTCGGGTGGTCGGTCAGGAGGGACACGTCGTTCGGCCGCGCCTCGGCTTCGATGGCCTCGTCCAGGCGGGTTTCGACGGCGTCCCGTTCGTCGTCGTTCAGGACGACGAGGGCCTCGGTCTCGATCTGGACCTGGCCGCGTCGGCGCTCGACTTCGCCGTCGAGGCGAACGACGTCGTCGATGTCGACGTCGGGGTAGGCCCGGACGCCGGCCTCCTTGAACGCGGCGCATTCCGCGCTGCCGGACTCGTCGCGGAGTTCGAACACGGTCGGCCCGCTCGTCTGCTGGATGCTGATGATCTCCCCTTCGAGACGCACGGTCTTGCCGACGTGATCCTCGAGGTTCGCGGTCTCGACGCGGTTCAACTCGCCCGATTCGGCCGTGCTGGCGACGGCGATCGCGCTGCCGCCGCCGTCGCCACCTGCCGGTTCGCTGGCTCGCGGGCCGCCCGTCGCACTCGACGCGCTTCCCGACTCGGGGCCGGTCGATCCCGGTTCGGCCGACTCGGCGGTGTCGTTCGCTGCGGTCGATTCGTCACTCGGCTCGGCTTCGGCCGGTATCGCGTCCTCGTCGTCCGGGAGACGATCACCACTCGGGTCGTCGATCAGCGTCCCGCGGAACTCGTTTTCGGCCTGTCGGATCGACCAGCTGAGGTCGACGTTGCCGTTGTCGCGGATGTCGGTGACCTGCACGAACACGTCGTCGCCCGGCTCCCATTCGAGCGCGTCGAGGCGGACGTCCAGTTCGCTCTGGTGGAGCAACCCGGTCACACTGTCGCCGACGTCGACGAACACGCCGAAGTCCGCGTAACCGTCCACGGTACCGCGGTAGTATCGACCAGGGGTGAGCTGGTCGGGGCGATCGCCGACGAACTCGAAAACGACGTCCTCTTCGTGACTGCTACAGATGTGGCCGTCCACCGCCTGGCCACAGATGATACACGTACCCATTTGATCGGAGAGAATAGGTCGTGCCCTAAACGGTTGTCGAAACGCCCGCGAGACGGATTCCCCGCCCGAACCTTACTCCGGCTCCGGGGCGTCTGATGTGGACTCCCCTGTCGGCTCCGGGGCGTCCGACGAGGATTTCTTCGGCATCGTCTCCCACTCCTCGCGGTCCTGCCCCGGTTCCAGGTGGAGGGCGACGACGTTGCGAACCTCCTGGACGGTCCGTGTTCCGTCGATGCGCTCGCCGATCAGTCGGGGCATGGCCTTGCTGGGTTCGTCCGTTCGCTCGAACGCGAGCAGGCCGTCGAGCACGTTCGCGACCTCGACGCAGGCACAGAACCCGTCGGTGCCGGCGACCTGGAGGTGCGTCGTGTCGTCGGGCATCGCGGCCGCGTCGACCAGGTCGATCACCGGGATACCGCTCCAGACGCCCCGCGTCACGTTCCCCGACGCGCACTTGATGACGCTCCGGCGTTCCTCGACCTCGAACCCGGCCGTTTCCCAGGCTTCGACGGGGATCGACACGGTCTCGTCGCCGATCACCGTCACTTCGAGGTCGGTCCGGGTTCGAGGTCGGGTCGCCATGGGTGTTATTCGAGTTCGAGGCCGTCGTTGGCCGCGACGTGAGCTTTCAGTCCGCCGTCCTGGAGGATCGTCATCATCACGTCCGGTAGTGGATCGACCCGGATAGTTTCACCGGTCGTCCGGTTCTCGACGACGCCCTCGATGAGGTCCACGTGGAGGTCGTCGCCTTCCGAAATCCCGCTCGTGTCGCAGGTGACGATCGGGAGGCCGACGTTGACCGCGTTCCGGTAGAAGATCCGGGCGACCGACTCGGCGATGACCGCCGAGACGCCGACGCGCTCGATGATCGCCGGCGCGTGTTCGCGCGAGGAGCCCTGGCCGAAGTTCTCGCCGGCGACGACGAAGTCGCCCGGTTCCATCGCCTCCATGAACCTGTCGTCCGTGGTCACCAGGTCGGCGTCTTCGAGCGTGTGCTCGGCCAGTCGGTCGAGGTCGGACCGCAGGTCGAAGTACCGGCCGGGGGCGATCAGGTCCGTCGAGACGCCGTCGCCGACGTCCCACGCGCTGCCGTCGAGGTTCGAGAGGTCGCGGTCGATGGCCTTCCCGCGCTCGACGTTCGCGGCGGGGTCCTCGTCGCTCATGCCTCGATCACCGCCCGGGGATCGGCGATCTCGCCGCGGATCGCGCTCGCGGCGACGGTCGCGGGGCTCCCGAGGTAGACGTCGGCCTTCGGGTTGCCGAATCGGCCCTTGAAGTTGCGGTTGTTCGCGCCGATGGCGTTCTCGCCGTCGGCCAGCGCGCCCTGGTGGCCGCCGTAGCAGATGCCACAGCCGGCGGTGTTGATCGCGGCCCCGGCCTTGCTGAACGTCTCCATCAGGCCGTCCGCCATGGCCCGCTCGTAGACCTCGCGGGAGGCGGGGTTGACGATCAGGCGGGTGTCCGGGTGAACCTCGTAGTCGTGCGAGGCGATGATCTCGGCCGCGATCTGCAGGTCCTCGTATCGGGCGTTCGTGCAGGACCCCAGGAACGCCTGGTGGATCGGGACGTCCTGCACGCGGTCGTGCGTGACGGACACGACGTTGTCTACCTGATGGGGGTAGGCGACCTGCGGTTCGAGGTCGCTCACGTCGTACTCGTACTCGCGGTCGTATTCGGCGTCCGGGTCGGGTTCGATCGGTTGCCAGTCCTCGACGCGCTCGCGCGATTCGAGGAACTCCTTCGTGGTTTCGTCCGAGGGGAACAGGCCTGCCTTGGCACCGGCCTCGACGACCATGTTCGCGACGGTCATGCGCTCGTCGATCCGCATGGCCTCGGCGGTCGGGCCGACGAACTCCATGGCGCGGTAGTTCTCGCCGTCCGCGCCGACGTCGCCGATGATCCGCAGGATCAGGTCCTTCGCGTACACGCCCGGGGAGAACGCGCCCTCGATCCGGAAGCGGTCGACGGGCGGGACCTTCATCCAGGTTTCGCCCAGCGCCAGGCCGATCCCGACGTCGGTGCTGCCCATCCCGGTCGCGAACGCGCCGAGCGCGCCGCCCGTGACGGTGTGGGAGTCGGCACCCACGAGGACGTCGCCAGGGGCGGTGTAGTCGTAGTTCATGACCTGGTGGCAGATGCCGTCGCCAACGTCGCTCAGTTGTGCGCCCACCTCGTCGACGAACTCGCGGAGCAGAGCGTGCTCGTTGGCCATCCGGTCGTTCATCGGCGGCGCCTGGTGGTCGAGGAAAACGACCGTGCCGTCGGGAATTGCACACTGCTCCAGGTCGATGTCCCTGAGTTGTCGCACCGTCAGCGGCCCGGTCCCGTCCTGGAGCAGGGCCTTGTCCACGTCGACGACGGTGACGTCACCGGACGTGACCGACTCGCCGGCCTTCTCGCTCAGGATCTGCTCGGTCATCGTCCCCGTCACGGCTGCCACCCCCGCTTCACCTGCGGAGTCCTATCTTGCGAGTCTGGTCCACTATTGCACACTTTTTCTAGTCGTGACATATGGCTTCGTATGAGCTCCGGACGGCTAACTATCGTACCTAAATATGAGGGAAGATTTTTATCACATTTGTCCAATCAGTTCGGTCAAATTCGGGCGTATTTGGGGGTTTGAGGGTCTAAAAAGCCCATTTTCAGTTGTTGGGATTTGACGGGGGTTATATCGTCGTGACGGAGCATCACTACAGTAATGAGTTCACAGATTGCGACAGGTGGCTCCGATGGGGCCGAGTTGGGCATTCGTGCAGAAGTGTGCGTCGGCGATCCCACCGGTTGTCCCGTCGCCTCGATCAGTGCGGACCACGACACGTCGGTGACGGACGTCAACCGATCGGTCTCGAACCGGAACGGGACCGTGACGGAGGATTTCACCATCAGCGCGGACGTCTCGATCGACGACACCGATGCCGTGGAGATCTTCAACACCGACGCCGAGTCGACCTACCGATTTACGCGACCCGCCGGCGGGGACTGCATCTGTGACAGCATCGAGCAGTTCGACCTGACGGCCTCGGACATCCGCTCGGAGAACGGCGAACTCGTCGTCACCTTCTACGCACCGAACTTCGAGACGATCAAGGAGGTCATCACGATGCTGCGCGAGAGCCACGACACCGTGTCGTTGCGGCACCTGAGCCAGTCGGGCGACGCCGGCAAACGCGAACTCGTGATCGTCGACCGCAGTCGCCTCACCGACCGCCAGCGCGAGGTCATCGAGACGGCCTACGAGATGGGGTACTTCAACCACCCGAAGGGTGCCAACGCCGGCGAGGTCGCCGAGGAACTCGGCATCGCCACCTCGACTTTCAGCGAACACCTCTCGGCCGCCCAGTCGAAGATCCTCGACGGCGTTCTCGAAGCCTGACGCGACCCCCTGTCGTTCCGTTTTCTCCGCCCGGTCGTGCAATACTCTCACACAGCACCTGGCATTCTCGGCACCGGTTGTGAATAGATTGCACAAGACAATCATAAGCGTTTTAGTGGGCGACCACGAATCAACAGTCGATGACTACGACGGAAGCGAAAGAGCAAACCGATTCACAACCCTCGACAGACGAACCGATTCACGTCCACGGCCAGGACGACCTGGATGCCCTCGCCGCGGAGCACGACGTCGTTCTCGCGGACTTCTACGCCGACTGGTGTGGCCCGTGCAAGGCGCTCGAACCGATCGTCGCGAACATCGCGGCCGACACCGAGACGGTCGTCGCGAAGGTCGACGTCGACGAGAATCAGGAACTCGCGGCCGAGTACGGCGTTCGCGGCGTCCCGACGATGGCGCTGTTCGCCGGTGGCGAGATGGCCGAGCGCCTCGTCGGCCTGCGGGACGAAGACACGCTCCGCCAGCTGATCGACCAGCACAAGTAACCCACGATGACGGAGAACGTACGCGACGTCGTCATTGCCGGCAGTGGTGTCGCGGGGCTCTCCGCGGCCGTCTATGCGGCCCGCGGTGACCTCGAACCCCTCGTCCTCGAGGGCGACGAGCCGGGCGGGCAACTCACCCTGACCACCGACGTCGACAACTTCCTCGGCTTCCCCGACGGCGTCGGCGGTCACGAACTGGTCGAGCGCGGCAAGGAGCAGGCCCGGTCGTTCGGTGCCGAGTTCAAACACGGCATCATCGCCGACGCCGACCTGTCCGAGCGACCGTTCACGCTCGAATTGTCGAGCGGCGATACGATCGAAACCCGGGCCATGATCGTCGCGTCGGGTGCCAGCGCCCGGACGCTCGGCGTTCCCGGCGAGGACGACCTCATGGGCTTCGGCCTCTCGACGTGTGCCACCTGCGACGGCGCGTTCCACCGCGGCGACGACATCATCGTCGTCGGTGGCGGCGACGCCGCGATGGAGGAGGCCGACTTCCTCACGAAGTTCGCCGACTCCGTCACGGTCGTCCACCGCCGCGAGGACCTCCGCGCCTCGGACCTCCTGGCCCGCCGCGCCCGCGACAACGAGGACATCGAGTTCATGTGGAACGCCGAGGTCACCGAGATCCTGGGCAGCCAGGACGAGGGCGTCTCCGGCGTCAGCGTCGTCCAGCACCCGGACGGCCATCCCACAGAGAAACTCGAGGACCCCGAACGGGCCGACGAGGTCGAGGAGTTCGAGATGGACGTCGGCGGCGTGTTCTACGCCATCGGCCACGTCCCGAACACCGAGTTCCTCGAGGACACGCCGGTCGAACTCGACGACCACGGCTACCTCGAAACCGAGGCCGGCATGACCTCGGAGACTGGCGTCGAGGGCGTCTTCGCCGCGGGCGACGTGATGGATCCCGAATATCAGCAGGCCATCACCGCGGCCGGCACCGGCAGCATGGCGGCGCTCGACGCCGAGGAGTGGCTGACAGCGAACGCCGGAGAGGCGGCCGCCGAGGAGTCCGCGACCGCCTCGACGCCCGCGGACGACTGACGCCAGTCAGATCGCCACGACCTCCCGATCCCCTCACACGCACTTCCCCAACCCACGCACTTCCCCAACCCACGCGCTTTCAAACACGCGATCCCGTCTTTCAGTACGGATCGGGCGCGAACGTCCCTGTCCCACTTTCCCTGTGTTCGCGCCCGATCCGAAATGCCACGTCTCACCCCTTCGTTTTCGGCATACCGATCAGCCGTGCGCCCCTAACCTGCACGTCCATTGGTGATTTCCCGTCGGTGGTGTTTTTTTGGAGGAGCTCATAGTTCTCTGACATATGGCCCGCAACGCCCTCCTCCCCGTCGTCGTGGCTCTCCTGTTGGTCCTTTCCGGGTGCAACGCCCTCCAGGGGACGGACACCCCGACTGCGTCTCCCACCCAGGTTCCGACGCCCCAACCGACGTCGACCCAACCACCGGGAGTCACTTCGACACAGCTTCCAGGGGGCAATTCGACGGACACGACGGGGAAACGAACGACCGGGACCGCGGCCCCCGGATCCTCCCCGCCCGGGATCTCGTCGAACGAGGTTTCGGCTCCCTTTACGCTCGCCTCGGCACACGGAGACGTGTTACAAAACGAGTCCTACACGATGACTGAGTCCTCGGAAATCCGGTACACGAACGGGACGGTGGTCACGTCGGAGCAAATCACCGCTCACATCGGACCCAGCGATACCCGATATCTGTACCGGCGGACAGTTGAGGGAGAGGGAACGGCGACCGCGTTGCTCGGTGGTGGGAACGGTACCATCGTCAACTACGCGAACGGGTCGGTCGTCTTCCGGAAAACGATCGTCGAGGGCAACGTTACTGGACCCCGTATCGTCCTCGACGGAAACGGGGACCCGGCGTCGCCGACGGCGGTGTATCACGCGGCGAACACGAACCGGATCGGGACGGCGTTCAGCAGGCTCTCGAACGTCTCGGTGACGCGGGTGAACGACACCACAGTCCGCATCCACGCCACCGAGTTCGCCACCGACTCGATTCGGATCAACGCCCGTCCGATCCGGAACGTTTCGCTGGAATCGTTTTCCGCGACGGTCACCCACGACGGGTTCGTTCGAACGTACCGGTACAGTTTCAGGGGAACCCTGGACGGCCATCCAGTGACGGTAACGCGCCGGGTCCGTTACAGTGACGTCGGGACCACCACCGTAGCGGCACCGCCGTGGGACGACGAGGCGGTGGCGAACGCCACCGCGGTGACCCCGTAACCGAACTGCGCTCGAAAACTGTGGCTCAGAACATCGCCAGCGGCACCATGATCAGGAAGCCGACCACGAGGCCGCCCACGAGTTCGAGACGACCGTTGCGGGGCAGGTCCCGGCCCAGCTCCCGCGCCTCGGGGA
Source organism: Natrialbaceae archaeon (assembly GCA_035269625.1). Taxonomy (GTDB): domain Archaea; phylum Halobacteriota; class Halobacteria; order Halobacteriales; family Natrialbaceae; genus DATFIX01. Next base: position 4,450 of record DATFIX010000105.1, on the reverse strand, counting down.
TGAACTCCGAGAGGACGAGATAGACCATCGCCCCCGCGGCGAACCCGAAGCCGTACGGCAGGAGGTCGCGGGCGATCCGGACGAAGTAGAAGGCGACCACCGCGCCGATGGGCTGGGGGAGACTGGAGAACACCGACCACCAGACCATCTTCCACTCGCTGACTCCCATCGCCCGCAGCGGGATCGAGATGGCCGTGCCCTCGGGGATGTTGTGGATCGAGATGGCGACGGTCATGAAGATGGCCAGGATCGGGATGGTGAACCCGAGTAGCATCGGCCCCGTTCCGAGATTGAGGTCGGCGAAGGAGACGCCGACGGCGACGCCCTCCGGGAAACTGTGAACGGTGAGAATGCCGAGGATGAGGACCAGCTTCTTGTAATCCGCCTCCGCGTACTGGCGCGGATTCACCTCGGCACCCGAGATGACGTAATCGCTGGCGACGACCAGCAGGACCCCGAGCAAGACGCCGACCGCGATCTCGAACGGCGTCCCGTTGTTCAACCCCTCGAACACCAGGCCGAACAGCGACGCGGACACCATGATGCCCGACGCGAGGCCCCAGAGCGTGACGTTCCAGCGGAGGCTCACGTTGCCGACGAGGAAGAACGGCAGTACGCCCAGCCCCGTCGCCAGCGCCGTGATCAGGCCGGCGACGAAGACGAGCGCCAGGTTCGCGACCAGTCCCATGCCCGTCCGTTGTGGCCGGGGGAAAATAAGAGTTATCACTAGAGTGATCTTTTTAAGCTGGCCTAATTAGGCTCTCCAAACCTCTTAATTGGGCCTAAATCGTGCTATGCGGTCTTGCGTGTTATTCGAATACTTCTGAATCGTTACGTATCTGTTCGACGTCCGCGAGGAGATCCCGAACGTCCGCCGGAAACAGCGCCACCTGCACCTCGCTGCCCTCTTCGTCCTCGAAGACGAGTTTTACCCGTTTGTCCCCGAAGGCGCGGGCGGACGCGCTCTCGACGTCGAACAGTTTCGCGGTCCCCGTCTTGTTCGACGCGCCGACGTTCTTGATCGCGCCGTCCTCGAGTTCGATCAGGAAGTCGCTGAGTTCCAGGGTGAGCATGACCGCGGCTTGGTCCGGAGGGGATTAACCCTGGCGCTGGTGGCAGGCCCTCTCGGACTGTCCGGGCGTGTTATGGCTTACCAGTACTCGGGGATCGGCGATAGTTTCAAACCCTATTTTTAGCCCCCACTGTCACCCGGTGACGGGGAGTCGCCGAGTGACTCGATCCAATCGCCCTCCTCCGCCCTGTCGCGAGTTACCGTTTCTCAAGATCCGGGAACGGTGATGTCGCTTTAGGCCCCAATGTGGGCGTAACGCGCTCATTTTTAAGTGTCGGTCGACCGTACGGACGCCCGCAATGGAACTCACCTGGCACGGCCACTCGACGTGGCACGTCTCGGTCGACGGCACCGACTTCCTGATCGATCCCTTCTTCGACAACCCGAAGACCTCGCTCGACCCCGCCGACGTCGAGACGCCGGACTACGTCCTGCTGACCCACGGGCACGCCGACCACATCGCCCACACCGGCGAGTTCGCGGACGCGACGGTCGTCGCGACGCCGGAACTGGCCGGGTTCGTCGAGGACGAAATGGGCGTCGAGGAGACCATCGGCATGAATCTTGGGGGGACCATCGAGTGCGGTGACGCGTACGTCACGATGCACCGTTCGGACCACAGCAACGGGATCAACACGGACTACGAGTTCTCGGGCGGCATGCCCGCCGGATACGTCATCTCCGACACCAAGCCCACGCAGGTTTCCGACGAGGAGAGCACCACCTTCTACCACGCGGGCGACACCAGCCTGATGACCTCGATGCGGGACGTCATCGGCCCACACCTCGAACCCGACGCCGCTGCCCTTCCCATCGGCGATCACTTCACGATGGGGCCCTGGCAGGCCGCCATCGCGGTCGACTGGCTGAACGTCGATCACGCGTTCCCGATGCACTACGATTCCTTCCCGCCGATCGAGCAGGACCCCGAGGACTTCGTCCGCGAGGTCGAGGCCACGGGGAGCGACGCAGAGGTGCACGTCCTGGATGGCGACCAGTCCTTCGACCTCGGCGACGCGATGTACTGATCGCCGGACCGGATTCGATCCGTTCTACTCGCCGTAGGGCCACCGCCCGCCGACCTTCAGTTCGCGGACGTAACCGTCCGACAGTGCGCCCTTGATTTCCTTGCGGCCCTTGCGCTCGAAGGAGCGCTCCTCGCTCGCGACTTCCGCGGCAGCGCTGGCGAGCAGGATCGCTACCTCGCGGAGGTCCCGGGGGTCGAGTTTGTCGAGCGTGTCGGCGTGGGTGTGGCCCCACCCGCGCCCCTCGCCCTCGGAGGTCGTGCTCGCCATGACTGCCGGGACGCCCTCCTGGACGAACGGCCACTGGTCGCCGTGGGGCGAGACCGTGTCGTCGCGCGACAGCGGTGCACCGTAGGCCTCGGTCACGGCCTCGAACGCGTCCTCCAGGTCGTCGAAGCCGTTCGTTCCGACGCGGAGGTTCCGGGAGTTGCCGGCACCGTCCACGTTGATCACCGCCTTGACGTTCTCCAGGTCGTGCGTTTCGGCCCAGTGGTACGCACCGTAAAGGCCGATTTCCTCGGAGCCGAAGGTGACCAGGCGGACCCGGGTGTCGAGGTCGTCGTCCTCGGCCCGGGCGAGCAGTCGGCCGACTTCGGCAACGAGGGCACTGCCGGCCCCGTTGTCGTTCGCGCCCTCGGCGATGTCGTGGGCGTCGACGTGGGCCGTGACCAGCACCTCTTCGTCGGTGTCCGGGCCGACCACGCCCTCGACGTTGCGCGAGGTTGCGGGTTCGTTCCGGCACTCGACCTCCAGGGTAGCGGTCGGATCGCCGGTCGCGCACTTCCGGGCGAGGCGCTCGCCCAGTTCCTTCGAGATGCCGACCGCCGGGATCGGGCCGGGACGGCTGTGATAGCCGATCTCGCCCGTCGGCGGCAGGCAGCCCTCGACGTGGTTCCGGAAGACGAACCCGACCGCGCCCGCCTCGTAGGCGTCGGCGTACTTCTCCATGCGGTGGCGCCACCGGTCGCTGTCGGCCGGCATGTCGCTGCGGGCCATCGCTATTTTGCCATCGAGGTCCGCCGCCTCGAACTCCGCTTCGGTCCCGTGGCCCACGTCGACGAGTTCGCCCTCACCCGTTCCGCTGGGGGTCCCGGGGAGCGCGATCACGTCGTGATCGGCCGCGTACTCCTCGGTGCGTTCGCCCGCGACGGTCAGCATCGATTCGCCGCGCCACCAGCCCGGAATCTCGAACTCGTCGATCTCGACCTCGCGCAGGCCCGCCTCGTCGAACGCGTCGGCGACGAGACCGGCCCCTTCGCGCTCGCCGGACTGGCCGGCCATCCGGTTGCCGACGCCGACGAGATCCGACAGGAGGTCCCACGCGACGCTGTTCGTATAGGCGTCACCGATGACGTGTTCGGGCAGTTGCGTCATGGATTCACGTGGCGCAAGCGCGAGCAAGAATCTGTGGGTAAAGGAAGGCCACGTTCTCGATCGACGGAGGTGTGCGAGATTCGAGGGGAACGAACGGCGGATCCTGTTATAGTAATCTTATGGGCGCCTCGTGAGCGAAGTAGAGGGGTTTAGAACCACGGTTGCAGTGCTCTGCTATCTTTTCGCTAGGAAGTGGAAGGCTGGGTGCGCGTGATGGTATTTTTACTTTTTGCATTGTTATGTGCTTGTATGCAGAGGCGAGCTGTATTGATGGCAATAAACTCGATCGCCATAGCCTCACTAGCAGGCTGCCAGACGAAAAACCAACCCACGAACTCCAGTTCGTCGGAGCGGACGAAGTATCGACTGGCGTTCCTTTCCGTCCTGAACGTGGACACGACCGCTCACAGCGTCCAGCTCGTGGTTCTAAGAGAAGGTGATATCGTCTACTGGGGAACTATCGATCTAGAATCGAACAGTGAGTGGACGGCTACTGGTGAGGAGTTCGACATCCCTGAAGCCAATACAGAACTCGCTACCTGGAAGATATTCGCCAAGCTCGGGGATCAGTCCGAGGGGAAGGCTTTCCGTAGTACCGAGATGGTTGGCACGGACGGGTGCATCGCGCCAATCGTAACCGTCCACGAGGGCGGGGGACTTGGGCTAACTATGGATTTCTCGGGTGACGGGTGCCCCCGAACGAGTACCGAGGAATCGAATGACGAGTAGTCCGTCGGCGTGGGTAGACGTGGCTCCCTGACCGTACGAGTGTGTCGAAGCAATCATTCCGGTTACGTTCGGGGGCTGTGCCACCAGCTAGCCGATGGGATACTACACTGCTCTAGTGAGAGTGTAGGACGGGAGTCGAGTACTCTCGTCGCCGTCTTCGGTTTTCAATAGAGCAAGAGATTCGAACGTTATTCTTCCGTTCGGAAAGCCATTCGGGCTCCGACATGTATTCGGCAGATAGAGAGATTCA
>DATFIX010000104.1:0-13560 GCA_035269625.1 Natrialbaceae archaeon | reverse complement strand
CCCGGACTCGATGCCCTCGCGGTATCGATCCGCCCGCAGGCAATCGATACTGACCAGCAGGACGTTTCGAATCGTCTCCATCGCCGAGAAATTCCGTCATCCGAACCGTAAGAATTCCGATCGGGTACGGCCGGAACCGGTTGATCGATGACGGAAGACATATTGCCGAAACGGCGCTGGACATTCGTATGACTCCCTCGGTCTCCGCCGCCCTCTCGGACCTTCGCGACCTCGATCGGCGGTGGTACGTTCGCGGGTTCACCCTCGCACTCGTGATCGCCCTCCTGGCGAGCGCGACGGTGCTCTCGGTGGGGTACGAGCCACCGGAACTGGAACCCGGGAACATCGATCAGCGAGCCAACGGCACGACGATCGTCGCCGTCCAGGGCTTTCACTTCAAGGGGCAAGGCGACAAGAAGAAGCCGGCCAGGCTCGTCGGCCTCGACCCCGAAGGGAACGTGAGCTGGATCTACAGCGGGACCAGACGCGGCGCGTCGTGGTTCTACGACTCCGACCCGCTTCCGAACGGCGACGTCCTCGCGGTGAACACGATGAAGGTCTACGGCTACGGGCGGACGCAAGTGTATCGACTGGACCCACGGACGAAAGAACGGGTCTGGGAGGTGACGCTCGACCTCACCGACACCCACGACGTGGACCTCATCAACGGCGACCAGTTGCTCGTGGCCAACATGCGCCAGTGGGACGGTTCGGTCGGGGTGAGCAACGACCGACTCGTCATCTACGACATCTCCGGGATCATCAACGGGACCCAGGAACGGGTGACAGAGGACGACGTCGTCTGGGAATGGCACTTCAAGAACCACTACCCCGAATCGACCGACGGCGGCATGAGTGACGACTGGACCCACGTCAACGACGTCGACAAGATCGGCCCCGGCCAGTACCTCGCCTCGCCCAGGAACTTCGACCAGGTGATCGTCGTGAACCGGTCGACCGGCGAGATCGACCACCAGCTCGGCGGCGACGGGAAGCTCTCGATCATCAACGAACAGCACAACCCGACGTACCTGGAAACGGAGGACGAGAAGCCGACGATCCTGGTGGCCGACTCGGAGAACGATCGCGTGGTGGAGTACACCTGCACCGAGATGGCCGGCGGCGAGTGCGAGTGGGAGCGGGTCTGGACGGTCGGCGAAGATCAACTGAACTGGCCGCGCGACGCCGATCGTCTCCCGAACGGCAACACGCTCATCGTCGATTCGATGGGTCATCGGGTGCTGGAGGTAACACCGACGGGTCGGATCGTCTGGGAATCGTACGTCCCGTGGGCGCCCTACGACGCCGAGCGAATGGCGTACGGCGACGAGGCCATGGACGCGGGGGAGCGTCCGACCATGCACGACATGGGATTCAACGGCACCTACCGGCTCAAGAACAGTGCTGGACTCGCCCCCGGAACCCAGGGCGGGACCCAAACGTTCCCGCAATGGCTCAAGCTGACCTTCGGCGGGACGCCCCTGGAAGGACCGATCTTCGACTTCGCCGAACTCTGGGAAAGCGCGTCCCAGTGGGCCAAGCCCGTCTGGATGGCGCCCTGGTCGCTCGTCTACCTCACTGCCACCGCGGTGCTAGTGCTGGGCTGGGCCCTCGCCGAACTCGTCTACCAGCGCCGGCGGATCGGTCGCGTCGCCCGGCGGGCCGCGGCCCGCCTCGGATAGCTCGGTAGGCAATCGAAAACGCACGGCCACGGCCCCGAAGTCGCTCCTGCGACCCGCTCGCACGGATTCGCCGCGTTCATTGCGGACGCCCCCGAAGCACCGGTACATGGCCGACATCGAACTGTACACGCTGTCCGGGTGTCCCTACTGCGCGAAGGTCGAGAACAAACTCGAGGAACTGGGACTGGAGTACGAGCCCCACGAGGTCCCGCGATCCCACGCCGATCGGGACGAAGTAAAGGAGATCAGCGGCCAGACCGGCGTCCCGGTGCTGGTCGACCCGGATCACGGCGTGGAGGGCATGCCCGAGAGCGACGACATCGTCGCCTACCTGGAAGAAACGTACGGGGACGGCGCGTCTGCCTGAACTCCCTCAGGCCGGCTCTTCTTCGGCGCGTTCGCGGATCAGTTCCCGGAGTCGCTCGGGTTCGAGGCCCTCGAGTTCCTCGCGCTCGATGATCGCGGTCCCCTCGACCGACTCGCGTTTCGCGCGATCCGTGAAGTACACGGACCGGGTGAGGGTGACCCGGCCGATCGAGCCCATGATCCGGGCGCGCTTTTTCGCGCTCTCGGTGAACTCCGAGTGACCGGTGAGCACCGTCTCCTCGCGCTCGACCTCGTCCTCGCCGACGGCCTTGAACGGGGCACGGAAGGTCGGGTGGACCTCGAACCCGGCGCGCTGGAGGATCGTGACCACGGGCTGGTCGTCGGGGTCGGCGTCCGGCCCCTCCGGCGGCGGATCGGCGTCGTTGACGTCCTCGCCCCCCTTGAGGACGTCCACGGGACTGTGGAGGTCGCCGCCGAACAGCTCCTCGAGTTTCATCGCGACCTCGATGCTGGCGTTCATGCCGTCCTCGTACTTCGAGACGGTCCGGCGGGAAACGCCGAGTTCGCTGGCGAGTTGCCCGAGACTCCACTCGCGCTCCTGGCGCCGGTCCTCGAGGACGTCGCCGTCGATGTTCACGTAGAGGCCGCCCGGTGCGGCGTAGATGAGCGGCGGAACGCCCTCGACGAACAGGTCCAGCGCCGAGTCGGGCGAGAGCACCGGCACGCCGTGCCTGAAGTAGACCACGCCACGTTCGAGGTCCTCGTTGCGGGTCCGCAGGCCGATGACCAGCGGCGTGGCGTCGAGATAGCGCCCGAGTCGCCGCATCTCGGCCCCGGTCTCGCCGTCGAACGCGTCGACGTTCGCCAGGATCTTGAGCAGTACCCGATCGTCCCCGCGACGCGCGGCGAGGTCGAAGCTCTTCGGGCGGATCGAACACCGGTCGCTGACGACGAACCCCGCGTCCTCGAGCATCGCGGTGACGTTACCGACCAGTGCCGATCGGGACATATCCGTATGTAAGTAGCCCTCCTGCTATATATGTTTTGCCCTCTGAATCCGTTGCCGTCTGGCGATTACCGGTGGGACCGCTATGACCTCACTAGTGGGGCGACCCGGGTCCCGACGATCGCCGTCCCGAACGAAACCCGGAAATACGCGACGGGGATACCTCCGGAGTGACCCGATGACCATCGTCGGCCTCGACGACACCGACTCCCGCGACCGCGGGATGTGCACGACCTACGCCGCCGCGAACGTCGCCGAGCGCATCGAGGCGGCCGGCGGTACCGTCCACGACCGACTACTGGTCAGGCTCAACCCCGCGGTCGAACACAAGACCCGGGGGAACGCCGCGCTCGCCGTGCACACCGACCTCGAACCGGACGACGCCTTCGAGATCGCTCGCGACGAGATCGACGACGCGGCCGAAACGGCGGACCGGAACACCAACCCGGGACTGGTCGTCGCGCCCGGGACTACCGACGCGGTACCCGAGGCAGTCGCCGAGTTCGCCCGCCACGCCGTCCGCGACCACCACGACTTGGCCGACGCCGAGATGCTGATCGACGCTCAGGACTATCGCCACGCCGCCTGGAAGAACGGCCGGGGGCTGATCGGCGCGCTCGCCGCCGTCGGGGCCGACGCCGCCTTCGAGGACTGGACATACGAGCACATCGCCTACCGACCGCGGGACCGGTGGGGAACGAACCGCGAGGTCGACCCCGATTCCGTCTTCGAGGCTGCCGACGCGGGCTACCCGGCGGCCTGGGACACCGTGGACCGCGTCGAGGGGCAGGCGGTCTGCGTCCCGAACGCACCCGGGCCGATCCTCTACGGCATCCGTGGCGACGATCCCGACGCTGTTTGCGACGTTGCCCACGCGATCGAGTCGGAACCGGTCGAGACGAGGGCCCTGTTCCGGACCAACCAGGGAACCGACGCGCACCTGATCGACGTGACCCTTTCGGGGGTCGAGGACGGCCGATCCTACCGGGCCGACGGCACCGTCGTCGAGGCACCCGAGACCCGGCAGGGCGGCCACGTCTTCCTGACGATCGGTGCCGACGACCGCAGGCTACGGTGTGCCGCCTTCGAACCGACGAAGCGCTTTCGCGACCGGGTCCGGAGTCTCCGCGAGGGCGACCGCCTGACCGTCTGCGGCGAGGTCTCGGAGGGGACGCTCAAACTCGAGAAGTTCGCCGTCCGGCGTCTCGACCGGACCGAGCGCGTCGTCCCGGAGTGCCCCGAGTGCGGACGGTCGATGGAGAGCGCCGGCCGCGGGCAGGGCTATCGCTGTCGCGACTGTGGGACGGAAGCGCCGGGGAAAGTCGAACGCGAACTCGATCGCGACCTCGAACCGGGATGGTACGAGGTCCCGCCGTGCGCCCGACGACACATTGCCAAACCGCTCGTCCGTGGCGGGTTCGACGCACCGACCCATCCGGAGCGGTAATCGGGGGCGCGGTCCCGCTGGTTCGGGGCACCAACCGTCGGACGGCCGTCGCCTCGCAGTCGGGTTGTGCTCGAATTTTTACGAATTATCACGACAGATTTGGGAGCAATCCCCACGGAGACCACGAAATATTTAACAGTGGCGCAAAGACCATGCACCGTCGATAGGTGCGAACGGGTACGGTGAGAAATCCCCGACTTCATGGCATTCCGCCGTCGTCCGCCGTTACGTGTGTGTGTTCGGGTTCAGCTATCTGACGTCGCCCACTGGCACCCTATCGACACTCTCTTTCCCGTCCTTTTCCCTGCGTCACAGTCAGTACCGAGTGCGCTCCCGTTCGTCGCGCCCGGGACCCGCCCGAGGGCGATTATCGCTCCTCGAACCACGACCACGCCGCCCTGACCCGTTCATCGTGGCCCGCCAGGAACGTGCCGTCGGAGGCCGCGAACTCGGCAGGGGTGAACCACGCCACTGCCGACACTTCGTCGCCGGTTTCGGGCGTTCCGGCGACGTCCGTTGCACGGACCACGTAGCCGATCGAGACGATTCGCTTGCCGTCGAAGGGCTCGGCGGTGAATGTGTCGAGTAGGACGAGATCTTCGGGATTCGCCCGGAAGCCGGTCTCCTCCGCCAGTTCCCGGGTCGCGGCCGCTTCGGGCGTCTCCTCGTGTTCGAGGTGGCCACCTGGGACGGCCCAGTCGCCGAACCCGGGCTCGACGGTCCGTTTCGTCAGCAGCACGCCTTCGTCGCCGACGATTGCGAGGCTAGCCGTCGGGACGGCATTGCGCCAGAGCACGCGCTCGCAGTCCGGACAGTACTGGCGGTCCCGCCCCTCGACGTGCCTGGTGGCCAGGGCCGACCCGCAGTACGGGCAGTAGTCGGCGGAATAGGTCGTCATTGAAACACTCCGGAAAACGGCCTCACAGCGTCTTCAGGCCGCTCCCGGTCAGGGGCACGACGACGTCCTCGCCGGGACCGATCGCGTTCGCCTCCCGGAGCAGCTGGAGCGCCGCGGGACCGACCGCGCTCGTCGGTTCGACGTAAAAGCCCTTGCGGTGGAGTCGATCCAGGGTGAGTTCGACGACGTCCCCGCTCACGGCGATCGCGCTGCCGTCCGTCGTCTCGATCGCCTCGACGATCTCGTCCTTCCGGGCGGGCTCCCGGATCTGGATGCCGTCGGCGATCTCGTTGACCGCCTCGTCTTCGTCGCCCTCGTCCTCGTCGCTCTGGAGGATTTCGAGGGCTGCCTCCAGGTCCTCGCCGTTCTCCGTCTCCGCCTCGTCGATTGCCCCCATCTCGACGGGGTCGTCGACGGCGTCGACGATCGGCGCGTACCCGGCCGCCTGGGCGGCGTACAGTTTCGGGGGTTCGTCGATCATGCCGGCGTCTTCGAGCGCCCGGAACCCGCGATAGGCCCCGAGCAGGAGCGTGCCGTGACCGGTCGGGATAACGAGCGAGTCGGGCACCGCCCAATCGCGCTGGGCGGCCACCTCGAAGGCGAACGTCATCGTCCCGGCGAAGAAGGCCGGGTTCCAGGCGTGGCTGGCGTACCAGGCGTCGCCCGATTCGACGGCCTCGAGGCAAGCCTCGGTCACGGCCTCGCGATCGCCGTCGACCCGGACCGGGCGAGCGCCCGAGCGCTGGATGGCCATCAGTTTGGACTGCTTGACGTCGGCCGGAACGTAGATCTCGGCGTCGAGACCGGCCCGGGCCGCGTAGGTCGCGATGGCCGCGCCGGCGTTGCCCGACGAGTCGTCGACGACGGTATCGACGCCCAGTTCGACGGCGCGGGAGAGCGCCGTCGTCGCGCCGCGGTCCTTGAAACTCCCCGTCGGGAAGACGTACTCGAGTTTGAACTCGGCGTCCCAGTGCGGGGCGTCCACCAGCGGCGTGAACCCCTCGCCGAGACTCACCTGCTCCGAGACGGGGAGGAACTCGAAGAAGGTCCACAGCCCGCGCCGGGTATCGAGTTTCGAGAACGGCGGCGGGGAGCCGTCGGGGATCGGGTAGTCGACGAAGTCCAGCGCGTGCCCGCACTCGCAGCGCCAGGGTTCGTCCGGGGCGGCCTCGTACTCGGTACCACAGTCGGGACAGCGGAGATCGATCGGTTCGGCTGGCATGGATCAGTAATCCTTCAGGTCGGTGCCGACCGAGCAGACGTATTCCCCGGTCGCCACCTGCGGGAGGCGACGGGCGCGCCAGAAGACGCCGCTCGATTCGGCGGTCACCTCGGCCTTCAACTGTCCGAAGGCGTCCGTGATGGTGAAAAGCGTATCGCCCGCACTCACGCGGTCGCCCAGATCGTGGGCGAAATCGACCAGTCCGCCGGCCGGGGACCCGTACTGATCGAACCCCTTCGCACGGGTCTGCTCCGTGCGCTCCACGTCGCCGTCGAGGAACCCGTAGCCCCGGAGGACGTTGAACACGCCCTGGACCCCGATCTCGACGCTCCCCTCGTCCCAGCCGACGGCCCCGCCGAGTTCGGGGTCGATCGTCGGGATGCCGTCGTCCGGGGCGGCCCGCGCCAGTTGTCCCTTCGGCCCCTTTTGGTCGAGGACGAACCCGCAGTCGAAGGTCTTCGCGAGTTCCAGGCACTGATCGTGCAGTCGGTGTCGCCGGCCACAGCGAACCCGGCACTCGTCGATCATGCGACTGGTCGATCCCTGGTGGAGGTCGAGGATCAGGTCCGCCCGGGTGGCGACGTCGTAGGTCGCGGCGGCGATCCGCTCGCTCGTCGTGCCCTCGGGGTTGCCGGGATAGGCCCGGTTGAGTTTCGTGTCGTCGATCGGGTTCCGGTGTTCCGCGACCTGGAAACCGTGGTAGTTGACGATCCCGACGACGAGGATCGTCCCCGACAGTTCGGCCGGATCGAGTTGCGGGACGGCGCGTCGAATCACGCCGACGCCGTTGAGTTCGTCGCCGTCGCTGGCGGCCTGCAGGTACAGCGTCTTGCCGTCCTCGGCACCGTTCACGACCGCGACCGGGAGTTCGACCGGCGTTCCCACGCGAGTTTCGCCGACTTCGAGCCAGCCAGTGTCGATTTCGCCGGGAGCGGCACTGGCTGTGCCCACCGTTGTCATTAGAAAAACCGACGGTTGCGCCGGACTTAGTGCGTTCGGTCTCGCGGTTGGCTCGGGAACGCTCCCCCGGCCGAACGACTAAGACCCCTCGCGCCAACACCCCGCCCGATGGCCGAAACGGACGAGGTGGGCGCGTTCACCTACTTCCGGCAGTTCTTCGCGCTCGAACGGGACGTCCTCGTGCTCGCGGTCGCGATGTTCGCGTTCAGCCTCGGCTTCCAGATGACCAGCCGGTACTTCGGGAAGTACCTCGAGGTCCTCGGGGCCGGCGCGGTCGTCATCGGCGCGTACAAGAGCTTCAGCGACCTGATCGGCGCGATCTACCCCTACGCCGGCGGGATCATCTCGGACCGGATCGGGTCCCGGACGGCGCTGACCGCGTTCGGCCTCCTCTCGACGGTCGGGTTCGGGGTGTGGGCGCTCGCCCCCGCGTTGCGGGGGCTCGCGGTCGCCGCGTTCGAAATCCCCGCCTGGACCTGGCTGTTCGTCGGGTTCGTGCTCGCGCAGGCCTGGAAGTCCTTCGGCCTGGGAGCTACCTTCGCCATCGTGAAACAGAGCGTCCCGCCCGACCAACTGGCGACCGGGTTCGCCAGCACCGAGGTGTTCCGGCGGGTGGGGTTCCTGGTCGGCCCCCTGCTCGCCGCCGCGGTCGTGCAGGTCGTGACGCCCTTCGAACTCGGCTTCCAGTATGTCCTCCTTTTGGCGATCGGGTTCGGCCTGGTCGCGACGGTCGGCCAGCGGGTGCTCTACGCGGCCGAGAAGGACACCTTCGGGAAGTCCTTCGAGGGGCTGGAGACCGTTCGCCAGGACATCCGGGGGATGCCCGACCCGCTTCGACCCCTCCTCGTCGGGGATACCTTCGTCCGGTTCGCGAACGGGATGGTCTACACCTTCTTCGTGCTCGTGGTGACGGACTTCCTCGCGGTCGGTTTCTCGGGCGGCGGCCTTTCATTGCGTCCGGAGGCGTACTTCGGCGTCCTCCTGAGCGTCGAGATGGTCGTGGCCCTGCTGGTGATGGTCCCCGCCTCGAAGGTGGCCGGCCGGATCGGGCTCAAACCCGTCGTTGCGACGGGTTTCCTGGTCTACGCGGTCTTTCCCGTCCTTCTGATCGTGGCCCCGGCCGACCAGTGGATCCTGGCGCTACTCTTTGCCTTCTCCGGCCTGCGCTTCGCGGGCCTGCCGGCCCACAAGGCGCTCATCGTCGGCCCGGCCGAGACGGACGCCGGCGGCCGCGTCACGGGATCCTACTACCTCGTGCGCAACACCCTGATCATTCCCGCCGGGATCGTCGGCGGCTACCTCTACGGCGTCGATCCGACCCTGGCGTTCGGCGTCGCGACCGTCATCGGCCTCGTGGGAACCGGGTACTTCCTCGTTTTCGGCGAGGAGTTCGAGGCGTACGCCTAGCGGGCGAGGAATGGAGGGTCTCCGCCTGCCGCCGGCGATGGGGTTTTGCCGCTCCGCGCCAACGAACCCCCGTGACCGACGCGTCCACCGACCGCGTGCCGACCGACTCCACGACAGACGCCACGCCGACGGAGCGCTTTCTCGACGCGCTGGAGGTGCGCCGCAACGCGACCGTGGGGCTGATCGTCGGCGTGCTGGTCGCCGCCACGGTGTACGCGTTCTTCGTCGCGGTCCCCGCGTTCGTGCCGTCGCTGTCGTCACCGCGGCAACCGGCCCTGGCGTACCTGCCGCTGGCGGTCGTGCTGGCGCTGGCACTCGCGCTCGTCGTGGCCCTGACGCTCACGATCGGATCGGCGGTCCGCCTCTCTCGCGAGTCGGAAAACGGGCCGTGAGCCTCACTCCAGCGGTTCTTCGGGAACGTCGCCCGCCATCTCGGCCAGGCGCTCGGCCCCGGTTCGCGTCCCCTTCGCGATGAGGATGTCGCCCGCGGAGAGGGCGGTTTCGGGACCGGGAGAGAGCACCCACTCGTCGCCACCCTCCTCGACGTCGTGGGGACGGCGGACGCCGATGATCCGCATCCCGGTCTCGGTCTTCACCTGCCGCTCGCCCAGCGTGACGCCGTCGAGGTCGCTGCCCGGGGCGACCGTCTCGCGGACGATCACCTCGTCGCTCTCGAGCACCGCCTCGGCGACGACCGGGTGGGCGCTGATGCCCCGGAGGACGCCCTCGCTGATCTCCAGGGCGGCGTCGCTGATCACCTCCGTCGCGGCCGCGAGGTGGACCAGCCCGCGAAGCCTGACGGGGTCCTCGACCCGGCTCGCCGCCTGGAGCGTCCAGGCCTCGAAGCGCGACTTGAGGGCGTCCACCTCGGCTTCGAGGGCGGCCACCTCCTCGGCCAGCGCCGCGCTGTCGAAGAGGACGGCGCCGTAGGCGACGTCGACGGCCAGTTCGCTCGTGTTCTTCATCAGGACGATCGAGTCGACGGCACGTTCGAGGTCGGCGATGCCCGGTTCGACGGGATCGGGAAGGGACACCTGGCGGTCGGCCAGCGTGCTCCCGACCTCGACGACGGCCTCGTCCGGCCCGCGCAAGTGGACCACGTCGCCGGCGCGGAGTTCGTCCTCCGCACCGGGGTTGAGAAGCCAGTCGCCGCCGCGCTGGATCGCGATGACCCGCACCGCGGTTTCGGTTTCGAGGTTGAGGTCCGCCAGCGTCCGGCCCGTCATCCCGGTTCCCTCGGCGACGGTCACGCGAACGATAGTCTCGACGGCCTCGGGCAGGGCCGCCCGCATCGCCGTCGGCAGGCCGATGTCCTCGAGGACGACCTTGGCGATGTCCCCCGACGCGTCGCTGATCTTCTCGGCGGCCCCGACGACCCCCAGCACCGGCGCGAGTTCCTCGGCGTCCTCGGGGCTCCGGGCTGCCATCAGGAGGCTCATCCGGGCGCGCAACTGGAGGACGTCCATCCGGTCTTCCAGTTCGAGGACGGCCTCGGCGACCTCGTCGCTGCCCAGCAGGACGGCCGAGTACGAGAGGTCGATCAGCAGTTCCGCCGTGTCCTTCATCTCGGCGAGGAGTGCCTTCACGCTCGCCGGCTCGTACTCGACCCGGTCCGAGTCCATGTCACCGCCTTCCGCGCGCGGCGAGAAAAGCGTTGTCCGGCTCATCCGGTTGCCCACCGCCGGCGTTCGGCTTCGAGATTCACGACCGTCGTAGGTCGGCAATGGGCGTTACCGTTGCTCGATCGGTGCTAGCACGGCGCTCCGGTCAGAAACTCTCCCGACTCGGCTCTCCCGCCTCCTCGCCTGGTCCCGTCCGTCGCTCGCCCTTGAGCGACCCGCTCGACCGGATGATGTCGAACGCCGTCATGAGGTCCGATCGAGAGATGAGGCCCACCAGGTTGTCGGCCCGGTCGGTCACGAGCAGGCGACCGATCCGCTCCCGTTGCATCGACTCGAGGGCGGTCATCGCGTCGGCGTCCAGGTCGATCGTGGTAAGGTCGGTCGTCATCACGTCCCGGACCTCGAAGGCGTCGCGTTCGATCGGCTTGACCTCGCGGGCGTCGTCGAGCGTGACGAGACCGACGAGTTCGCCGTTCTCGACCACCGGATAGCCGGTGTGGCGCTCCTGGAACATCC
This sequence comes from Natrialbaceae archaeon, assembly GCA_035269625.1. Taxonomy (GTDB): domain Archaea; phylum Halobacteriota; class Halobacteria; order Halobacteriales; family Natrialbaceae; genus DATFIX01. The sequence goes on along the minus strand of DATFIX010000104.1, from coordinate 2,473 downwards.
GTTCGACGAGTTCGGCGATCGACGCGTCCGGCGGGACGGTGTGGAGGTTCGAGGACGGCGTCATGACGTCCCGGACGGTGACGCCCTCGAAGGCGGCCTTGAGGGTGACCTGCTGGGCCTCCGAGGAGGCACCGATATAGATGAAGAAGGCGATGCCAATGGGGATGAACTGGAGGGTGAACAGACCCCAGAGACCGAGCAGGATGGCGAAGGCCTTGCCGACCTCGGCGGCGATCTGGGTCGCCCTGGCGTACGGTCGGGTGCGCGCGAGCAGCGCGCGGAGGACCCGCCCGCCGTCCATCGGGAACCCGGGGAGCATGTTGAAGATCGCCAGGACGACGTTGAGCACCGCCAGGTAGCCCAGGACGAACCGGATCGCCGACAACCCGCTCGGCACCTGGAGGAACGCGACGTAACAGATGACCCCCAGCACGACGCTGACGATGGGGCCGGCGACGGAGATGGCGAGTTCCTGGCGCCAGTCCTCCGGGATCTCCTCCATCGAGGCGATGCCGCCGAAGATCCAGAGAGTGATGGCGTCGATCGGCACGTCGTAGCGCATGGCGACCAGCGAATGGCCCAGTTCGTGCAGGACGACCCCGACGAAGAGACCGAGCGCCGCCACGATCCCGACGATCCAGGGCATCAGCCCGGCCGTGAGCGGTTCGACGGCGATGTCGGCCATCCAGACGTCGTTGAGAAGTTGGGCCGTCGGCTCGATCTGGCTCCCGATCAGGTACGCGAAGACCGGGAGGATGAGCAGGAACGTCAGATCAAGCTTGATCGGGATACCGAACGCCGACCCGATGCGGAAGCTTCGCATGGTTGAACCTACCACCGGGACGCTAATAAAGGGGGCGTCGACGCCGGGATCCGTCGGACCGTCGGGGCCGGATTCGCGGAGTCGTCGAGGCCGGATGCCTCGGGGCGTCGAGGCCGGATTGATCGGGGCGTCGGCAGGGCTTTTTGATCGCGGCCCGAATGGTCCCCGCATGAGTCAGCAGCCATCGCCGGTGATCCGACGCGCCGATGACATCGAGTACGAACCCGTCGACGCCGCCGACGGGATGGCCAAGGGCGTCCTGATCGACGAGTCCCGCGGCGCTCCGAACTTCGCCATCCGGCGGTTCACCCTCGATCCCGGTGCCGAGGTCCCGAAGCACACCAACGAAGTCGAACACGAGCAATACGTCCTCTCGGGCGAGTACGTCGTGGGCATCGACGACGAGGAATACACGGTGGGCGAGGGCGACTCCCTGCTGATCCCCGCCGGCGTCGTCCACTGGTACCGCAACGAGGGCGACGACCCCGGCGCGTTCCTCTGTGCCGTCCCGAACGGGGACGACGCGATCGAACTGGTCGACTGAGGTCGTCCGTTCGGCGGAACGGGCCGTCAGCCGCGGCGTTTCTCGACGACGTCGAGCGACTCGTCCACGACGAGCGTCAGCGTCTCGTCCCCGAGCGCGATCGAGGTCTCGGCGCGGAGCGGGTCATCGCTGATGACGGTCGCTTCGCCGAGTTCGGGCCAGTCGAACGTCCAGATCGGTTTCTCCCGGACGTCGATCCCGTGGTCGTGATAGAAGGCGGTGACGGTGGGATGCGCGAGCAACGCGTAGCCGAGGACCCCGCTGAACCGGTACCCGCATCGGTCGCACGCGTAGTCGGCCATCGCCTCGATCCCGTATTCGTCCATCCCGTAGGGTTCGAGGTCGCCGGTCCGTACCAGCGACGCCCCCATGCGGCCGCCACAGTACTCGCAAAAGCCGAACTCGGCGGTGTAGAGGGAGCGTTTGACCCATCGGTCGAGGACCTCGGGGGCGTCCTCCGGGCGGTATCCCTGCAGGATACCGGGCGGGACCTTCGGTTCAGTGACGTCCACCTCGCACTCGGTACAGGTGACGAGGACGTTGGTTTCCCGGAAGCGAGCCTCGAGATCGCCGCCACAATTGAAACACGTCCCTTCCACGGGGACGGGATCGGCGTCCAGCGTCTTCGTGAATCCGCCCGACCGGATCGCGCCGGTCACCCGCCGTCCCGCGTCGGCCAGGACGTAGCCGTCGTCGCCGTTCTCCACGAACCGGTCCGTGAGTTTGTCGAGGTGGTAGTTGAACTGCCCCGAGTCCCGGGTGCCCACCTGCTCCCGGAGTTCGGTGAACGTCAGGGGACCGTCGGCCCCGTCGAGGGCAACCAGGATGTCCAGGCGGATCTCGTGGCCGACGAGGTCGAACGCCTCGTCCGCCGGGAGTCGTTCGACGACCACCTCGTCCTCGGCGTCGGTCATGCCAATGGATACCGAACGGGAAGCCATAATTTCTCGCCTCGACTGACGATCAGGAACGGCGCGGGCCCCACAGACGCAGCCCAGGTCGCCCCTTCCCGGAACGTTTTCACTCGACGACTGGAAGGTGATTGCATGACAACACCGCCCGAAACCGATCGTCGCCCGGTGGTCGACGAGTATCACGGCGAGGAG
>DATFIX010000103.1:0-4352 GCA_035269625.1 Natrialbaceae archaeon | reverse complement strand
CACGTGCCCCCAGTGGACGACCTCGGGGTACTCCCAGCCGAAGTAGTCGTAGACGAACCGCTGGCGCTTGGCCGAGTCCTGGAGGTCAATCCCGCGGATGATGTGGGTGACGCCGGTCTCGTGGTCGTCGATCCCGGACTGGAAGTCGAGCATCGGCCAGCAGCGGTACTCGGCGGCCGCCTCCCGCGGGTGGGGCGTGTCGATCATCCGGAAGGCCACCCAGTCCCGGAGCGCCGGGTTCTTGTGGTCGATGTCGGTCTTCACCCGGAGCACCATCTCGCCGGGGTCGTACTCGCCCTCGACCATCCGCTCGAACTCCTCGCGGGTGGTTTCGGGGTCCTTGTCCCGGTGTGGGCAGGCCTCGCCCGCGTTCTTCAGGTCCGAGAATTCCTCCTGTTCGCACGAGCAGGTGTAGGCCCCGCCCTTCTCGATCAATTCGCGGGCACGGTCGTAGTACAGTTCCACGCGGTCGCTGGCCTTCATCACCTCGTCCGGTTCGAATCCGAGGAAGTCCACGGCGTCGAGGATCTGGCCGTAGGCGTCGAGGTCCGGGCGCTTCGTCTCGGGGTCCGTGTCGTCGAACCGCACCAGCATCCACCCGTCGTACATCTCCTTGTACGTCCCGATGACGGCGGGCATCCGGGCGTTGCCGATGTGCCAGGGGCCGTTCGGGTTGGGGGCGGCCCGCATCCGGACCTGGTCGTATTCTTCGACGTTCGGGAGGTCCGGCAGCGGTTGCTCGTCCTCCTCCTCCGCTTCGGCCGACAGTTCCTCCAGCATCTCGGGGGCGAGTTCGCCCAGTCGCTCGCGGCGCTCCTCGGTACTCATGTCGCCGATCCGCCCCACGACGCCGCCGATCACGCCGGGGATCTCGTCGCCGTGCTCGCGGAACTCGGGGTTCTCGCCCATCAGCGGGCCCATGATGGCCCCGACCTCCGGGTCCGACTCGTGTTTCAGGGCGTTGAACAGGGCGTGCTTCTCCGCCTCGCGCTCGACCTGTTCGCGGAGTTCGTCGTTCATCGACGGTTCGTTCGATTGCCGGGGTTGAAAACTCCCCGGAACGGTCGGCGTCCGCCGTCGGTCACGACCCGATCTAGTCGACCGGTTCTTTCCAGTTCACGACGACGGTGCCGACCGCGAAGGAGTCGTCCGTGGATTTGTCGCGACGGATCTGGAGCGTGTTGTCACCGGCGATCAGCGTCCGGTCCGTGATCGTGTCCATCCAGTATTGCCACCCCTCGCCTGGCGGCATGTCGAACCCGGTCAGCGGTTCGCCGTCGATCAGGATCTCGTGACCGAACGTGCCGACGTCGAAGACCTGGATCTCGAGATAGGGATCGATCGGATCGTCGGTGGGGACGACGAACTCCTGTTTCGAGGAGCGATTCCCGGCAAAATCGGCCCAGGGGACGTCCAGACCGTCGTCTGTCGGCCCCAACTGTTCGAGCACGGAGAGGACGGCGTAGTTGGCCCGGTATCGTTCGGCCATGGACTATCCTCGGATGGCGGACGCAAAGCCTTTCGGACGCCCCACGATCCTCGCCGCCACGCTCGACAAACGAAACTACCCCCGGTCCGTGTCCCGTTTTCATCGGGTTTCGGGCACACGATATGTCAGGACTATTGGCGTCATTTCTCCCGCGAGCGAACGGACCAAGGAGGTGGAGGCAAGACCCCCCGCCCCCGACGTCGTGGATGACGAGGACGTCGAGTCGATCGGGGCGGAACGCGACTACTGGCGGGCGCTCTTCAACACCCTCGTCGAGACCCTGCTCGAACCGGTCATCGTGGTCCACGGCGACGGCCGGCACACCCACCGGAACGACTCCGTGGCCGAACTCACTGCGGTGGATCCGGAGGCGGCGGTCGGCAACCCGGCCAGCGAAATCGACGGCGTCGATCGATCAGTACCCCTTGCCCAGCATTTCGCGGGCGACGATGGTCTTCTGGATTTCCGTGGTCCCTTCGTAGATCTGGGTGATCTTGGCGTCGCGGTAGAACCGCTCGACGTCGAAGTCGTTGACGAACCCCGCGCCGCCGTAGGTCTGGACGGCCTCGTCGGCCACGTCGGTCGCGACGCGGGAGGCGAATTCCTTGGCCATCGAGGCGAGCATCGTCAGGTTCTCGTCGCGGTGGTCCACGCTCCAGGCCGAGTAGTAGGTGAGCCAGCGGGCCGCCTCGGTCCGGATGCGCATGTCCGCGAGTTTGTGCTGGATGGCCTGGAATTCGCTAATCGGACGGCCGAACTGCTCGCGCTCCTGGGCGTACTCGAGCGCGCGTTCGGTCGCACCCTTGGCGATGCCGAGCGCCTGGGCGGCGACCATGGTCCGGGTCATGTCGAAAAACTGCATGACCTGGAGAAAGCCCATGCCGCGGGTGCCGATCAGGTTCTCCTCGGGGACGCGCACGTCGTCGAGGATGATCTCGCCCGTGTCGGAGGCGCGGATCCCGAGTTTGCCGGTGATCTTCTCGGATTTGAACCCGTCGCGGTCGGACTCGACGACGATCTGGCTGAACCCGTTGTACCGGCCTTCGGCGTCGGGGTCGGTCTCGGCGAGCACGACGAAGAAATCGCCGATGGTGCCGTTGGTAATCCACATCTTGTTGCCGTTGAGCACCCACTCGTCACCGTCGAGTTCCGCCCGCGTGGACACCGCGGAGACGTCGGATCCAGCGTCCGGTTCCGAGACGGCGGTCCCGGAAATCTTGTCGCCGCGGGCGACCGGTTCTAGGAACCGTTCCTTCTGGTCCTCGGTCCCGAACTCAATGATCGCTTCGGTCCCGAACGAGGACGCCGTGATCGAGAGGCCGATGCCCGGATCGACGGCGAACAGTTCCTCGACGATCAGCGCCGACGTGAGGCTGTCGTAACCCGCCCCGCCGTACTCGATCGGAATGTACGGTCCGGTCAGGCCCATCTCCGCGGCCTTGTCGACGATCTCGTGGGGGAACTTCTCCTTTTCGTCGTACTCGCCCGCAACGTCGGCGATCTCGTTGTCCGCGAACCGCCGCACCTCGTCGCGAACCTGACGTTGCTCCTCGGTGAGCTCGAAGTCCATGGCCCCCTGTAACAAAGTCACACATATAGACTTTTGTAACCGGAAGTAAACTGAACCTCGGTTTGTTTTTCGCCGCGGGGGAAACGTTGAAACCGGTTGCATCCGAGACACCGGGTATGGAACTCGACGATATCAACACTGTCGCAGTTCTCGGTGCGGGGAACATGGGGCACGGCATCGCCGAGGTCGCGGCGATGGCGGGCTACGAGGTGACCATGCGGGACATCGACGAGGACCTGGTACAGTCGGGCTACGACGACATCGAGTGGAGCCTGAACAAACTGGCCGAGAAGGACCAGCTGACCCAGGAGGAGGCCGACGCTGCGCTCGATCGGGTCACCCCGCTGGTAGACATGGAGACGGCCCTCGAGGACGCCGACGTGGTCATCGAGGCCGTGCCGGAGAAGATGGCGATAAAGAAGGACGTCTACGCGGAGGTCGAGGAACACGCGCCCGACCACGCCATCTTCGCGACGAACACGTCCAGCCTCTCGATCACCGAACTGTCGGAGGTAACCGAGCGTCCCGAGCAGTTCTGTGGGATGCACTTCTTCAACCCGCCGGTGCGGATGCAACTGGTCGAGGTCATCTCCGGCGGCCACACCGACGACGAGACGCTGGACGTCATCGAGGAACTCGCTGAGGCGTTCGGCAAGACGCCCGTCCGGGTTCGCAAGGATAGTCCCGGGTTCATCGTCAATCGCATCCTCGTTCCGCTGATGAACGAGTCGGCCTGGATGGTCCACGACGACGCGGCCACTATCGCCGAGGTCGACTCGACGGCGAAGTACGACATCGGCATCCCGATGGGGACCTTCGAGTTGACGGACATGGTCGGCATCGACGTCGGCCTGCACGTCCTCGAGTACATGCACGATCAGCTGGGCGACGCCTACGAGCCCTGCCCGCTGCTGGTCGAGAAGGCCGATGCCGACGAACTCGGCCAGAAGACCGGCAAAGGGTTCTACGACTACGAGTCGGGCGAAGGCGTCCAGATCCCGACCGACGAGGAATCCGAACTCGTTCGGCGGCGACTGCTGGCCGGGCTGGCCAACGAGGTCGCCCAACTGGTCGGCGAGGACGTCGCCGACCTCGACGACGTGGAGGACGCGGTAATGCTCGGGGCCGGCTTCCCGGAAGGCCCGGCGAAGATGGCCGACGATCACGGCCTGGCGGACCTCGTGGATGCACTGGATGAGGCCCACGAGGAGACCGGGCACCCGCGCTACGAGGCCTCCGAGCACCTCCGCGAGTTCGCCGAGGCGGGTGGGTTCCACGCGGCGGGCGAGGACG
>DATFIX010000102.1:0-6125 GCA_035269625.1 Natrialbaceae archaeon | reverse complement strand
AGTTCGCGCTTCTGCTCGCGCATCGACCCCGACACGTCGCGGATGTTCACCACCACGACGTTCTTCTCGCGCTCCTCGACGATCTCGGGGTGGCGGTAGCGCTCGTCCTCGCGCCGGAACGGCACGTGGTCGATCCCGTCGCGCCGGATGCGCTCCTGGACCGAGGTGCGCTCCACGTTCTCCTCGACCTCGTCGATGGAGTCCCACCGCGAGCGTTCGTCCTCGGGAATGGCTCCGTACTCGTCGGCGAGCCAGGCGTACGAGATCGGAATGTTCTCGCCACGGGCCCACCGGAACGCCTCGTCGGGGCCCCACCCCTCGACCTTCAGTACCTCGCGCATGAACGCCTCGTCGAACTCCATCGCGAGTTTGCGCTTGAGACCCTTCTTGAACATGCGCTCGAAGTCCAGCGTGGAGTCCGGCCCCATCCGGGTGACGTCCGTGAACGGCCCCTCGTGTTCCTCGATCACCTTCTTGCCCTTCGGTTCGAGGTCGAGGCCCAGTTCCTCGTCGAGTTCCTCGGCGAACTCCTCGGGGTCCATCTCGTAGTACTCGTGGTCCGCGCCCTCCTCGCCGGGGTCGCCCTCCTCGTCGCCGTCGCCCGGCTGTGGCTGGGGCTGGCCGACCGGGTCGCCCGGCTGGGCGTCTTCACCCTGGCCGACGCCGCCCTGGTCGAGCTGGTCGTACTCGAACTCCGGGAGGTCCACGATCTTGACCGGAATCCTGATCTCGTCCGACCGGCTCCGGCCGAGGTCGCCGTACTCGATGAAGTCGGCGAGGTCCTCCCGGCGCTGTTCGCCCACCTGCCGGAACCGTTCGAGGTCGTCTTTCAGTCCCATTTGTACGCCACCTGGCCCATGACGTGCCGGGTGGTGAGTTCGGCCGACGCCGGGGTGTACCCGCGGTCGTCGACCAGGTAGTCGATCGTCTTTTCCTTGATCGCGGCCGTCTCCGTGCCCTCGGGTGGGTCGTCCCACTGGTTCGGATCGAGGTCGCCGTAGATACGGTGCACGTCGTCCCAGTCGTGGGTTTCGAGGACGGTCTCGATGACCGGAATCTCGGCGAGATCGACGTCCTCGACCGCGAAATCCTCGCCGCGCTGTTCCCAGGCGTGACGGTTCAGCGACGTGATGACCTTCTCCCGCCGGAAGGACTCGACCGCCTCGGTCGGCGTCGTGCCCTCGTAGTCGTCCTCGTCGAACCGGCCGAGGTGCTCGGTCTCGAACACCTTCATCTTCAGCGGGTCCGGGTCGACGCGCTCGCCGCGATCGTTGTCGATCGTCTCGTCGGTGCCCCAGGCGTAGACGTGCTCGACGTACTCGGCGACGGTCTCCTCGTCGACGTGGCGGTCGTGGAGCACCGCCTCGACGACGTCGGACTCCTGCTGTTCGAAGACGTGCGATTTCACGGGGGCGAGCCGGTTCTCGAAGGCGTTTCGCTCGCCGGGCGAGAACACCGGCGCGTCCGTCAGGCCTTCGACCATCGCGTGGAGCACGTCGCGGGGCATGATCACGTTCTCGACGTCCAGATCCGGGTGGTGTCGGTCGCTGGCGCGCTGGAGCAGGTCGGCGATGGTGTCCCGGGTGTAGGTCACGGGAATGCCGTGCTGGCCGTCGGTCGCGTCGCCGCCGAACACGAAGTCGTCCTTTTCGAGGCGGTCGTCGCCGTCCTGGAGGTAGCCCCGGTCGAACAGCAGCGCCTTCTCGACGATGTCCAGCGGCGCTGGCACGTCCTCCTCGTCGAGTCGCGTGGCGACGCTGTAGACCGCGGCCGCCTCGACCGCGTGGGGTGCGAGTTCGCGCTCGACGACCGCGCCGTCGTCCTCCTTGACGCGGATCGCGATCGGCGCGCGGATCTTCTCCTCCAGGCGTTCGTAGTCGTCGGCCGTCCAGACGCTCGTCTCGTTGGTGAGTTCCCGACGGATGAGTTCGGACTCGAGGCTGATGTTCGTGAGGTAGCCGAACTCGTGTTTGTCGAGGCGTCGCTTGAGCGCCTTGAGCGGGTCCATCCCGTTCCGGTCGGCGTGCTGGTTGAGTTGCGCCTCCAGGTCCGGGTTCGAGATGATGAGCAGTTGCGTGTCGACGTCCATCCCAATGCCCTTGTCGAGCTTGACCGACCCCTCGTCGGGGACGTTCAGGAGCTTCTGGAGCAGGTCGGCGTGCTGGGCAGCGTCCTCGACGACCGTCAGGCAGCCGTTGCCCTGCGAGAGGACGCCGTCGTAGCTGAACGCCTGTGGGTTCTTCCGGCCCCGCGAGTCCAGTTCCTGGAGCATCCCGCGCATCCAGGAGCCGACCAGGCGCTGTTTGGGCTGGCCCTCGTCCTCCGAGTGGAGGACGCCGATGCCCTGGCCCACGTCCACGACGTAGTTCTTTACGCGGAGGTGCTGTGGATCGCTGGCCGCCGAGAACAGGTCCGTGCGTCCCTGACGCCGGTACTGTTCCTCCAGGTACTCGTAGGCCTCCCGCGAGAACGGGTCGAGGCGCTCGTCGATCACGATGGGGATGTGATCGCCCGTTTCCTCGTTCAGGTCGCCGACGATCGAATCGCGAACCCCCTCCGGGAACACCGTGAGCGGGTGGGCCTGTACGGGGCTCTCGTACCAGTCGTCCTCGTCGGTCGGGGCCTCCTCGGCGTAGGAGAGCCCCCGCGTGTCGCTCGCGCCGGCGACGTTCCACTCGACGGTGTAGCGACGACCTTCGGGCGTCTTGGAGTACTCGCGGAGGCCGTTGATCAGACAGCGTTTGAGTTCGGACTTGCCCGTCGCGGTGGGGCCGTCGAACCAGATGATCTTCTCCTCCTTGCCGCGGCGGGCGGCGATGGATCTGAGGTCGTCGACGAAGGCGTTGAGCACCTCGGTGTTGCCGAGGACGGCGTGCTCGCCGTCGTTGTGCGGGTCGTCGAAGAACCGGTAGCGGTCCTTCTCCTCGCCCTCCTCGACGACCGTCCGGGTACCGGCGGCCTCGATGGCGTCGAGCAGGTACTTCGGCGCGTGGGCCGCGATGCTCGGCTGCTCGAATACCGCGTCCACGTACTCGGCGAGGCTCATCGGCGCTTCGTAGGTCGCTTCGAGGGTCCGGTCCGCGTCGCCGACGTAATCGTTACCCCGGCTCATCACTCCTCCAGCTCGGACTTGGCGACCTCGGCCCCGGCGAACTCCAGGACCTCCTTCGCGCCGGCCTCGGAGTAGCCCTGGTCGATCAGGGCATCGATCCACTCGTTGCGCTCCTCGTCGTCGGTCTCGCCAGCCGAGACCAGCGCCGAGAAGTTGATGTTGTGTTTCTTGTCCTCCCAGAGCTTTCGCTCGAGGGCGCGGCGGAGCCGTTCGTTGTCCTGGGGGTTGAACGCCTCGCCCTCGCGGGCGCGGCGGGACACCCAGTTGCTGACTTCCTGCCGGAAGTCGTCCTTGCGGTCCTCGGGAACGTCGAGTTTCTCCTCGACCGAGCGCAGGAACGTCTCGTCGGGGTCCTGCTCGCGGCCGGTCAACTCGTCTTCGACCGTGTCGTCGTCGATGTATGCCATGACGTGGTCCATGTACTTCTCGCCCTGGCGCTGGATCTCCTCGACGTCGTAGGCCAGCGCGTGCCGGACGTCCTCGATGGCGCGCTCCTTGTACTCCTCCCGGACGAGTTCGAGGTACCGGTAGTAGGTCTCGAAGTCCTCCTCGGCGATCGAGCCGTGGTGTTCGAGGTTCTCCTCGAAGAACGTGAACACGGTCAGCGGCGAGAGGAACTCGCGACTCCGGTGTTTCGAGTCCATGATCGCCTCGGCGATTTCGTCGCCGATGAACCGCGGCGAGACGCCGGACATGCCCTCGCCGATCTCGGCTTTCTCGTCGCCCTCCTCGCGGAGTTTCTTGAGGTCGACGTCGTCGCCCTCGTCGACCTCCCCGTTGTAGGCCTTGGCCTTCTGCAGGAGGTCGATCGTCCCGGCGTCGGGCTCCTCGACCCGGGTCAGGACGCCGAAGAGCCCGGCCATCTCCATCGCGTGGGGTTCGATGTGGATGTCCGGGACGTCGGCGTTGTTGAGCATCTTTCGGTAGATCTGGGACTCCTGTTCGTAGGCGAGGACGTACGGGAAGTCGATCCGCTTGGTGCGGTCGTTGAACGCCTCCATCTTCTCGTCGCCCTTCTTGTCCTTGTACTCGGGCATGTTCGTCCGCCCGACGATCACCTGGTCGATGTCGATCCGCGGGTTGTTCTTGGGCTTGATCGTCTGCTCCTGGGTCGCGTGCAGGAAGTCGTACAGGAACTCCCGCTGGAGCTTCAGCAACTCCTCGCCCGAGAAGATCCCGCGGTTGGCGTTGCAGAACGCCCCCGAGTAGTCGAACGCCCGGGGATCGCTTTCGCCGTACACCGCGATCTTGGAGTAGTTGACGTCACCCGTCAACTCGGTCTCGTCCTGGTTTTTCTTGTCCTTGGGCTCGAAGGTCTCGAGACACTGGCGCTTGTTCTCGTTGGCGACGAGGCGGGTGATCTCGACGTGGTTCTCGAGAACGGCCTGGAGGTCGTCGTCGTAGTGGGCCAGGAGCCGGTCCATGTAGAACTCGGACTCGGGATCCAGCGACTGCTCGTTCCGGATGGTGTAGGGAGCGTCGAGGATCCCGTTGAGTTCGTCGATGACCTCCTGTCGCTGTTCGAGCGGCAGGAGGACGAGCGGATCCTGGTTCATCGGCGAGCGAACCGCGTCGTCGGCCGGGTCCTGGTCCCGGATGACGTCCGTGAGGTTCGTCCACCGGAACGTGTACATCCGGCCCTCCTCGCGGAGCGTGTAGTCCTCGAAGTACCGCCGGATCTGCTGGTCGAACGCGGATTTGCCGGAGCCGACCGGACCGAGCAGAAGCTTGATGCGTCGCTCCGGACCGAGGCTCCTGGCACCGCTTTTCACCTTGTTGACGAACTCGTGGATCGACCGGTGGACGATCCGGCCGTAGAACGTGTTCTCGCCGTCGTTGAGTGGGTCCTCCGAGGCGAGGTGGTATTCCACGACGCCCTGCGTCTCGTCGTAACTGGTCCCGTAGTAGTCGAACATGTCGGCCACGCGCTGGTGGGCGTTGCGCGCGATCCGGGGGTCGTCGTACACCTCGTCCAGGTACCAGTCGAAGGGCCTGGTATCCCGGAGGTCTTCGGGCATCGATTCCTGGTACCGTCTGCTGAGTGCCTCGAGTGATTTCTCGCTATTCATTGTATCACGAACGGTTGCGCACACCCTCGATGGTGGCCGACGCCGTCCGGCCCGCGACGAAATGCGCGGGGCCGTCCGACGGCGCCGGGGGCGAGGACGTTCGAGGGCCCCCGTCCCGCCACGACGGTCGGAGCACCCGGCCGACCGATACCCGCGGCTCCACGAACCTGGCTCCCGTCGAGTTTCGCTGGGTGATCGATCGAGCGCATGTGTGTCGTGTGTTCCCGTTTGTCATCCCGGGGTCCGCGTGACCGCCGTCGTGATCAACGGTCGAAACGAACCGGGGAGGGCGAGGGAACGTGCCGAAACGGTCGGCGTGGGGCGGCTCCGATGCCGTTAGTCCGGAACGGCTAGAGGTATAAGTACTTTTCCCCAACGCATATACCGCGGCATCATAAGTATATAAAAGATTGTCGAAATTCTATCGATTTCTCCTCACAATGCGTGGAATCGTCGCGATCCGGGAGAAGGCTTTAAGACTTACCGAACCGGAAGTCCGGCCGTTTTCCTCGGGCGCGGTACACGGTACGGGGTCGAGGTTCTGCGCCGGCCCGGGACGGGAACCTTAACCGTTCCCGCCGGGTATCGGAATCCATGTCGACCATCACGCTCATCGGGTCCAGGCTGGCCGAGATCGGCCGGGAATTCGTCTACGAGGGGGAGGCCAGCGGGTGCACGGGCTGTCCCTACCGGAGCCAGTGTCTCAACCTGGAGGAGGGCGTCAAGTATCGCGTGACCGACGTCCGGGAGAACGCCCAGTTGCTCGAGTGTGCGGTCCACGACGAGGGCGTTCGCGCAGTGGAGGTCGAACCGGCACCGATCAGGGTCAACGTTCCGGCCAGGAACGCGTATGCGGGGAGCAAGTCCAGCCTGGCCGGGCCGTGCCCGCACGTCGAGTGTCCGAGCCACGAGTATTGCGTCCCGGACGGCGCGGCCTTCGACGA
>DATFIX010000101.1:0-2739 GCA_035269625.1 Natrialbaceae archaeon | reverse complement strand
GTCGTCCGTGACGGCCGGCGCTCCCCCGTAGACGCGGCCGTACTCGGTATTCCGCCATCGCTCCTTTCCGGTTGCCTGGTCGCGAGCGACGACGTCTACCAGGCTCTCGCGGTGATACACGCGTCCGTGCGCCGCGGCCAGACGGCGGCCGAGTCGCGTTCCATCGCCGTTCGAACGCCACGTTTCCTCGCCGTTCGAGAGCGAGAGGGCGACGATCGAGGAGCGTTGCTCCGCTTCGGTGGAGACGAACAGCCGACCGTTCGCGACGGTCGGCGGTCCGTTCGCCGGAATCTCGGCCGTCCACTCGACCGTCCCGCTAGCCGCGTCGAGCGCGACGACGCCGTACTCGAGGGCAGCCAGGTAGACCGTCCCGTCAGCGGAGGCGGGCGGAAACGTCCACCCGAACTCGGCGGCCGGCGGGACGTATCGCCAGTCCACCTCGCCGGTCGAATCGTCGACCGCGTACAGGGCTTCGCGACCGGCCGTGTCCGAGGTCGTGCTCGCGGTCGGGACGAACGCCCGCCCGTCGGCGACGACCGGGTGTGCGATGGCCTGAATGCTGTTCGCCGGACCGCCCTCCATCGGCAGGTGCCATCGCTGTTCGCCGTCCGTCGTCAGCGAGTACGCGCCGTCGAAGGTCACCAGATAGAGCGCGCCGTCGGCGATCACGAGCGAGTCCCAGAAGAGCGCTGACCCGCTGGCTTCGCCCTCGTGAATCGCGACCGTCGTGTCCGAGACGGTCGATCCGTCGTCCGCGTCGAGCGTCCGAACCCCGACCGCTTCTCCGCTCTTCGTTTCCCGTCGGTATCCCAGAGACACCGTCCCGTTGGCGAATACCGGCGACGTGTGGTGATGACCGTCCGGAACCCTCGCCGTCCAGCGAAGCGTCAGGGGAAGCGACGGGCCGTCCCGGTCCGGGACAACCCCCGAATTTCGCCGATCGTAGCCGGGCCGGCGCCACGCTCCGATCCCTTCCTCCGTCGCGGTGCAGCCGGCCAGCAGGCCGCCACCGACGCCGGCAAGAGCGGCGAGCATCGATCGACGTGAAGGCATGTGTTTGCGTACTGTTGCCTCTGATTAGGGTCTGACGGTCGGCATATGTCCGGTACTGGCAGGAAGAGCGGTCCTCGCCCGACGAGTCGCCGGAGCTTGCTGTCGTCGGCTCGAGCCGGCGGAGAAGCCGTCTCAATCGATACGGCCGAGGAGGTCCAGTTGATGGGTGTGATACACGAGCTCTCCCGCCGCGAGTTGTCGGCGCCGTCGTGCGAGCCAGTCTTCGAGGACCCCGTCAGGCAGGTCATCGTCCCGATCGAGTTCCCCCACGGCCGCCTCGACGGTGCCGAGAATGTACGAGAGGAAATAGGCCTCGTCGGCGGGATATGCGGCCTGCTCCGGGCGAACGATCCAGTCCGATCCCGCGGCGCCGAGGATCGTCGCGTCGGATCTGGCCTGGAGCAGTTCGAGCGCGTGGTCGCCGGCCCGACTGTCGCCGCCCGGTTTGGCGTCCATGTGGCGGTGATAGTACCGTTCGACCGCCCGATCGGCCGATTCCGCAGGGAGAAACCGCGTTGCGCCGTCGAACGTGATCGGGAAGTAACACAGCCCTTCGGGACCGAGACCCGACAACAGCGTAGGTACCCGATCGAGCCCCAGGACGTCGAGGAGCGCGGCCCCGATAAGGAGGTCCCACGCTCGCGGGTCCCCAGCCACGAACGCGGTGGCTTCGGCCTCGACCGGTTCGATCGACAGGGTCCGATCCGCCCCGGAGACGACGATGTTCCGCCCGTCACCGACATCGAACCCACGGGTTTCCGCCCACTCGGGGATTCGACGGCGCATCGTCCGGACGTTCGCATCGTCCACGTCGACAGCCACGTACTCGATATCGCCTGCAGGGAACAGGTCTCGATCCACGAACCGCTGGATCATCGTGCCGATGCCGGCGCCCACTTCGAGAATCCGAATCGGACCGTCACGGTCGCGCGCTCTCGCGACGAGTTCGGTCCGTAACCGCTCCAGCAGCGTCTCGTCCAGTGCCCGGTCGTCGACGGTCCGCTTGGCCCGGAGGTAGCGCTGGAAGTCGCGATCCGTCACGAGCATCGCCTCGCTTGCCCGGTCACGACGTCCTTCAGGTGGTTCCTGATCCGCCCGACGGATTCGTCCCACCCGGGATGGCGTTCGTACCGGCGGCGGGCCGCCACGCCCATCTCGGCCAACCAGGACCGGTCGACGAAGGACCTGACTGCGTCGGCGACGGCCCCCGAGTCGTCCGGTTCCACGAGGAAGCCCGTCTCGCCGTGGTCGACGATCTCCGTGGCACCGCCGGCAGTCGTGGCGACGACCGGGAGGCCGAAGCTCATCGCTTCCAGGTAGACGATTCCGAAGCCCTCGTATCGCGACGGCACGGCGAGAGCGTGGCCCGCCCGCAGGATGGTCGCCAACTCCTCGTCGGGAGTCTCGCCGGCGAAGGTAACGCGGTCCTCGACGCCGGCCTCCCGTGCCAGTCGGCGGGCACGGCGGTCGTATCGCCGGTTTACGGGGCGCCCGACGACGGTCAGGTCCCAGTCGGCGTCGACTTCCGCCAACCCGGAGACGAGCGTCGTCAGTCCCTTTCGAGGGGTGACGTTGCCGACGAAGACGAGGCGGAGTCGACCCCGTTCGGCCCGAGTTCGGATCTCGGCGGGCGTGATTTCGGGATCGAACCGATCCCCTCCCGGCGGGGCGACGACGGTCTGCTCC
>DATFIX010000100.1:0-8203 GCA_035269625.1 Natrialbaceae archaeon | reverse complement strand
TCGGGGCGCTCACTGTCGTCACTGACGAGAATCGGCATTACACAACGCCAAGCATCGACGTATTACGAACGTCTCGGTGACTTCCCTCGCCAACGAATGGAAACGTCGATAGGGAACACTGGGGGCGAGAGGAAGACCGGGCTGGCAACGACTGACCGAGTGTTCCGGGTCCTGCACTCGGATGACGGACGTACCCACGCCCCATGTCCCCTATCGACAGTTGATACTTGATTAACAATTCTATTAAACATATTGGCCGATCAATGGTAGTGGCCCCGACGAGGGCGTGACTCGATTCGAGTTCAACCGGGGCGTAGCCAGGCCAACGATTATCGAATCCCGCGACCAACGAGTCGTATGGAGAAGTGCATCACCATCGAGGCAGTCAGTGCGACCGACGACATGAACGAACTGAAGGGGGAGATCCAGGAGACGTTCGTCCGGGCCCTTCGCGACTACGGCACGGACCTCGAGGCGACCGTGGAGTGTGACTTCAGCAAGGTGGAGGAACTCACCCCCGGCACCACCGTCTACGTCAACGTTCGAGTCTCCGGCCTCGAAGAGGACGTCGACGTGGCCGCCGTAATCGGCAAGGAGAGTTTCGAGGTGCTCGACGAGTACTCTCTCGGTGGGGCGATCAGGTAGCGACTCGGATTCGTCCACGCTTCAGGACACGGCATCACTGGCAGGTGATCGCATGGACGGTCTCAGTGGATCGGGGTCGAATCGACCCGTCCGCCGGTCAACCGGGCAAATCCGAGAAACGATTCCTCGTGGGCGACCCCACGGGATCGGTCACGGAGCGCTTCCCGGGCCGTCGTAACTTTCCGGTCCAGATCCCCGGCGAGATCGCGGTCGTAGCGTAACTGTAGCGTCGGCGGCGTCGATAGCGTGACGAACGCCCGGAAAAACGGGTTCACGAAGGGAGCGTACGAACGATCACTGAGCGTCGCGTCGAGGAGAACGACGTTCCCGCCGGGCCTCACGAGGTCACACCAGCCGTGGACCGCGTCGGCCGGCTCCTCGAACATCCCCACGACGAACGTCGCCAGGACGGCGTCGACCGCCTGGAACGGCGGTCGCGTCGCGTCACCGCGGACGAGATGAACGTTCTCCCATCCGTGACCGTCGACCAGGGCGCTCGCACGATCGAGAACCGGCCGGGTCACGTCCACGCCGACGACAGTGCCCGAGGGGCCGACGGCCTCGCGAAGGAAGGGAAGGTTCGCGCCGGTCCCGGTCCCCATCTCGACGACGGTGTCACCGGGGTCCAGTTCGAGCGCGGCGGCCGCCCGCTCGCGGAGCCGTCGGACGCCCGGCAGGTACCTGGCGATCAGGTCATAGAGGCGCGCCCACCGACCGTAGAACCCCTGGATTGCACTGCTCATCGGTTCGTGTGATTACCGGAGCAGGTTGCGGACGACGGCGACGACGTCCTCGGGGTCGTCGCCGAGGACGTAGACGATCGGTTCGATGCCGTACCCGCCAGTCTGGTAGAGGACGGTTGCATCGGGCGTCTCGGCCAGCGCCTCGGCGATCGCCTCGTCACGATCCGCCTCGGCGTCGAATTCGGCGGCGACGAGCCCCTGTGCCTGGAGGTCCGCGATCACCCACTCCTCGTACCGTATATTGATCCCGGCCCGTGCGTCCACGCCGTTCTCGCGAGCGGCCAGCAGCACGGAGGCCGCGTGCTCCGAGACCCCGAACTCGGGGTCGCTCGGGATCGTCGTTCGACCCTTGACGTCGAAGATCCGGCCCGGTACCCCGGCGACGTCCTCGATTCCCTCGGCGCTCGGGAGGCAGGCCACGAGGTTCGATCCCACGTTCGGGATCAGGTTCGCGAACCCGCTGGTGTTTTCGAGAGTGCGAAGCGCCCGCCGCAACGAGGATCGGACCCGTTCGCTCGTTCGGAGTTCGCTCTCGGGGTCGTGGACGTTGAAGTCCGCGCCGTACTCCGCGAGGCCCGGCATCTCGTCCTGGTGGAGGCTCGCGAGGACGTCCCCGTCCTCGAGGCGGCGGATCAGCACCTCGATCTCCACCAGCGCCTGGATGGGGGCCATGTCGCCCGTCGAGAGGCCGTCGGCGATCCGGTCGACGAGGTCCTCCACGCGGTCGTCTTCGGTGAACGCTTCGTTGCGCTCGACGTCGCCGTGGGCGTACTTCGAGACGGCGCTCTGGCTGATTCCCAGGGCTTCGGCGACCTCGTTCTGGGTGAGGCCGCGGTCGCGGAGTTCCTCGGCGAGCATCGACCGGATCGTCGGGAGGAAGTCGTCGACGACGATTTCCTCGATGAATCTCACGGCTCCTCCCCCCGTGCGGAGCGGTCGAACTCCACGTCGCCCTGGATGCGCGAGGCCTGGGGGCCGTCCTGGTCCTGGTACTTCGACCCGCGCTCGGCCCCGTAGGGACGCTCGGCCGGGCGAGTGAGTTCGGTGAAGATGAGCTGTGAAATGCGAGTCCCCGGTTTGAGCGCCACCGGCGCAGTCCCGAGATTGGAGAGTTCGAGGGTGATCTGTCCCCGGTAGCCCGGGTCCACGATACCCGCCGTGGCGTGGACGACGACGGCGAGACGGCCGATCGAGGACCGACCCTGGACGTGCGCGATCAGGTCGGCTGGCACCTCGACACGTTCCATGGTCGTCCCGAGGACGAAGTCCCCGGGGTGGAGGATGAACTCCTGGTCCTCGTCGACGGTCGTCTCGCTCACGTACTCCTCGACCTCCCGCTCGCTGTCGGGATGGATGCAGGGGATGTTCGTGTGCTCGAACTCCAGGAACTCCCCGCCCAGCCGGAGGTCCACGCTGGCGGGTTGCACCTGGAGGTCGACGTCCGCCAGCGGCTCGATCACCAGATCGCCCGCCTCGAGCCGCCGGAGGATGTCCGCGTCCGAGAGTATCATGTACTGGTCCTGAAGTGGCGAAGGGGTAAAGTTCCCGGTTCGCGGGATCACCGTCGTGTCCGCCGGTTGCACGATCAGGTAAGTGTCGGTGATTCGATTTCAGTGCCGCTGGTACCGGCCCAAGTGGGCAATCATAAAGGAACCCGTCCCGACGGTGCGGACATGAAACAGGCGATCGTCGCACGCGTCGACCTCGGAATGGGCGAGGGGAAACTCGCCGCCCAGGTCGCTCACGCGTCGCTCATGGCTTACGAGAACGCCGACGACCGGTCCAGAAGTGCGTGGAAGGGCGAGGGACAGAAGAAGGTCGTCCTCAAGGCCGATGGCGAGGCCACGCTCTTCGAGCTGGCAGACCAGGCCGAGCGCGAAGGAATCCCCCACGCCATCGTCAGGGACGCGGGTCACACAGAACTGGAGCCGGGGACCGTCACCGCGCTGGGGGTCGGCCCCGGCGAGGACGACCTCGTGGACCGGGTGACGGGCGACCTCTCGCTGTACTGACGATGTCGGGAACGTCGCCCCGCCCAACGGAGGTAGATCGGTGATGCGGCCGGCCCACCCCATCGAGCGGGCCGTCGGGATCGAGCACTACGTCACGGACGCCGACGGGATCGGTGGCCGACTCCGGTCGCGTCCCGAGGACTTCCGGGTGCGCGAACTCGAACGATTCCCCACCGAACCACTCGACGCCGACACGGGCGATTACCCCCACGTCGTCCTCCGGGTTACGCTCCGCAACTGGGACACCAACGACTTCGCCGCCCGACTCTCGGACGCTCTCGGAATCAGTCGCGAGCGCGTCTCCTGGGCCGGAACGAAGGACAAGCGCGCCCACACCACCCAACTGTTCAGCGTCCGCGGGATCGATCCGGACGGCCTCCCCGACATCGACGACGCCGAGATCGAAGCGGTGGGCCGTGCCGGTCGGAACCTCCACTTCGGCGATTTGCTGGGGAACGCGTTCGAAATCGTCGTCCGTGACGTGGCGCATCCGGACCGGATCGACGCGATCACCGGGGAACTCCTGGAATTCGCCGAACGCGGCGACTCTGGAACCGTCACAGTGCCCAACTATTTCGGCCAGCAGCGGTTCGGCAGTCGTCGCCCCGTGACCCACGAGGTCGGCCTCGCGATCGTCCGCGGGGACTGGCAGGGGGCTGCGATGGCCTACCTCGGGACCCCTCGCGACACCGAACCCGAGGCGACGAGGGGGGCAAGAGCGACGATCGACGACCTGGTCGCCGACGCCGAAACGGTTCCCGATGGCGTCGACTGGCAGGCCGCACTCGACGCGACCCCCAATCGCCTGGGGTACGAGCGGTCGATGCTCCACGCCCTTGCCGAGGGCGGATCCTTCCGGGACGCCATCGAGACGGTACCCACGAACCTCCAGCGGTTGTTCGTCCACGCGGCGCAGTCCTCGCTCTTCAACCGGATCGTGAGCGAACGCCTCGATCGAGGACTCCCCCTCACCCGTCCAGTTCCGGGTGACGTGGCCTGCTTCGCGGATCGGGACCTGCCGGCTGACGTGGCGGTGACCGTCCCGGACACGGGTCGAACCCAGCGCGTCACCGAGCGCCGCGTCGACTCGGTGACCCGCCACTGCGAGCGCGGACGAGCGTTCGTGACGGCCCCGCTGATCGGCACCGAGACCGAACTCGCAGACGGCGTACCGGGCGAGATCGAGCGTGCCGTGCTGGAGGACGTGGGACTCGAACGCTCGGACTTCGACCTGCCCGACCCGTTCCGTTCGACCGGCGACCGCCGGGCGCTTGCCGTCTCGACGAACCTGGACGTCGAGCGCGATCCGGTAACGTTCTCCTTCGCCCTGCCGAAGGGGTCCTACGCGACGGTCCTGTTGCGCGAGTACCTGAAGGCAGATCCGACGGAGATGGGTTGACGTGGCTGGGACGTCGGTCTCTGCCACTCCATCCCCGACCGAATCGCGCCCCTTTTCCCGCCCGGACGGCTACGCTTTCCTGACATGAACTGCGGGGAGTGTGCGTCGCCGCTGGAACGGCCGGGCGATTACTGCCTGGTCTGTCGCTCCCCGAACTGCGACACGGTCGTCCTCGACGCCGACCGCGACAGGGCCGAGGTGACGATGCTGGAGGACGACGAGGTCGTGGGGACGACGACGATCACGACCACGCCCGAGGAGGGCGACGAGGCCGAAGTCGTCGAACTACGCAATTTCGCCGGGCGAATCGCCGACGAAATCCGCCGAAAGCGCCCGGAGGAGGTTTACGCCGCGGGCGACCGGTCGGTGGTCCGGGAAGTCCGGGAAGACCTCCACTACTCGTTCTACCGCGTGGAGAAGAGCGATCCCGTGGGGGCCGTTCTCGACCGCCGGAACGACCGCGCACTGGCGGTCGACGAACGCCCCCCGGCCGAGAAGATCGGGGGTCGCCACTCGACGCTGATCGGCGGGCGCGACGGTCGAACGGCCATCCAGACCGTCGCCGGGCACCCGCACGTCAAGAAGGTGATCCCCGGCCCGATCGACGCCGGCGGCAACGGCTCCCAGTCGGGTGTCCGGGCGAAGGCGACCCGCGCCGACGAGAACGGGAACGTTCGTCTGCTGATCCGGAACGGTTCCAGCGTCCAGGAAAACCGCATCGTCACGACGGCCCGGGACCGGGACACCGGCGAGCGCGTTCGAGAAGATCTCAACGAGGCGCTGGGCGAGGCCGAACTGCACTGACGAGCAAACGGTCCGACCCGTTCTCGAGACGCGCCGTGCGAGCACGTGTCAGCGCAATGCTATTGGGTCTTCCGCCCTACGAGAACTCATGCTTCGCCGGTCCACCGCCCTTGTCGTCCTCGCCCTCCTGGTCCTCCTCGCTGGCTGTTCGGCGTTCGATGGCGAGGACGCCACGACGACCGAACCCGAACCGACAATCGCACTCGAACTCGACATCGACGGGACCGTCAGGGATTCCCACTACTTCGAGATTCGCCTGATCGAAGGCCCCATCGACGAGGTGACCGTCACCTACCGGAACGGCACGACCGCTGTCGTCCCGCTGGGCGATCGTAGTGTCCGATACGGGGGCAACGGGACGGACGTGACGGCCGTCGATTCGGGCCTGGAAACCGTCGACGTCCTCGCCTTTTCCGGGCCGCCGAACGCGACCATCACGAACCCCGAAATCGCGCCGTCCTCGACCGCGATCTACGTCATCCGGGGGCAGGGCGAAAACACCTACCGGGCTTGGGGCGTGCTCCAGTGTCGGGACGGCCTGGCGCTGACCGGCGTGACGTTCCACGTCCTCGAGTCGGGCATCGACGGGCCGGGGGTTGCCTGTACGTCGGTCTCCTGACCGATTTCGCCCGACGGTCAGGATCGTTCGACGATCGTCCGGTACACGGCGGGGAATTTCCAGATTTTCGCCCGCCCGACGAGGGCGTAGAGGTAGGCTTCGAGGCGCTCTTTCCACATGACGTCACGATAGCTCCCAGCGAATCCCACTTTGGCGACCTGGAGGTCCTCGACCGCCCGTCCCACGAGTCGGGTGAGGAACGGTGGCGGGTCGGATCCAACAGTCGATCGGTAGGCCCGTCGTGCACGCCGCTTCTCGGCGAGTGCGTGACCGGAGTCGAACCCATCGTCACCGGGATCGACCACCAGGTGTTCGACGGCGAACTCGTGGGCCCGACCCCGCGCCACCCCCGTTCCGTACCCGACGGCTTCCAGGACCGGGAAGGTGTCGTTGACCTCAGCACCCCAGGGCGAGGGGAAACTGTTCGGAAGACACCAGTCCGCCAGGCGCGATCGGGCGAACTCGTAGGGGCCGTACGGACTGTCATTGTCGACGTGTTTCGATTCGATCGATTCCTGGGTCGGGAACGTCTCCACTTCGTCGCGGAACTCTCCCGCGACGGCGAGTAAATGGTCCCCGTAGGGCGTCGTCGTCGGTCCGTCGAGCGTGCCCGACAGGTGGTCGTACCAGCGTTCCGCGTTCTCGATCGCGATCCGCGCGTTCATCAGTCCGGCCGTGGTCGTGCCGATCTCGTTGGGGTCGTACTTCGTCCCCGTGGTGCCGGCTCCCCCGTCGGTATCGCTCTCGGGATCGGCGACGTCGTATCGTTCCACGTGGTGCCGTGCGGAGAGGAGTTCGTTCTCGATCTCGACGTACCACGCCAGGTCGCGTCCGGGGTCGGCGACCGGATGCGGGCGCAGATCGGCCGTCAGGGCCTCCACCCGGTCGAGGACGTCGGCCCCCTGCGCGCCGAGGCGCTGGAGGTCGGCGTTTCCGAGTTTCGCCCGGGCGTACCCCAGGTCCTCGGCGGCAAACTGCATCCCGTAGGTCGCGTCGAACAGCGCCTCGTGATAGTTCCCGTTCCGGAGTTCCTCGCGGGCGGTCTCGAGCCATCCGCCGGCCCCGGTGTGGAAGTGGTCGGGATCGTCCCCGACTCGCTTCCAGAGTCGATTGCCTTCGGACGTGACGTCCTCGAGCAGCGAGACCACGGTCCGGGCGTGATCTTCCGTGACGGTCGGTCGCCAGAGGCTGTTCACTTCCGGTGGCGTCGGGTATTCCTTCGTCGCCCAGTCGGTCACCGCGTCGGGGAGGGCGGTCGGTTCCGTCGCGCCGACGATCATGGTGGCACCGCCGGCAAGGCCGGCGAGGCCGGCCAGACCGCCGAGGAACCGTCGTCTACTGGTGGAGGTGGCGTCGGGGACCATCGTGACGTGACTGGGATCCGTCGCGACCCTGAAAAACGACCCGATTCGTCAGGTGCCGGGTGTGGGCCCGTGACACAGTCAGTCGGCGATCCGAAAGCGGTGTCGCCGACCGCCGGCACAATTCTTACCACGTGGCTCTTCGATGTCGTTCGAATGGACACGGCACTCACGATCGGCGGCACCATGTTCGTCGGCCGCCACACCGTCGAGGAACTCCTGGATCACGACTACGAGGTGACGGTCTTCACCCGGGGGGAGCACGAGAACCCGTTCGAGGACCGAGACGGCGTCGCTCACTACCAGGGTGATCGCAACGACCGGGACGCCCTCGAAGCCGCCAGGGACGCCGTCGAACCGGACGTCGTCTTCGACTTCTACGGCATGTTTCCCCGCCAGATCGAGGACGCTACCGAGGTCTTCGCCGACGTGGACGCGTACGTGTTCGTCTCCAGCGCCAGCGCGTACCAGGGCCCGCCGGAGCACGCGTTTCGCGTCCCCGTCCGCGAGGACTCGACGCCGATCCAGGACTGCACCGCGGAGCAGGCGACCGACGAGTCCGACGAGAGCTACGGCGCGCGGAAGGCCGAGTGCGACCGGGTCTGCTTCCGGGCGGCCGA
>DATFIX010000099.1:0-7513 GCA_035269625.1 Natrialbaceae archaeon | reverse complement strand
CCGGCTTGGCGATGTCGACCCGGTCCAGGAGGTCGACGGCCTCGTTTCGAGCCGTCTCGTCGGACACGTCGCGATGGTACCCGATCGTCTCGACGAGCTGGTCCCCGACCGTGTAAACCGGGTCGAGGGCGTTTTGCGGATGCTGGAAGACGTACGCGATCCGATCGCCCCTGACCCGCCTGAGCTGTCGTTCGGAGGCGGCCGTGAGATCGACCCCGTCGAAGGCGACTGACCCACCGGTGACCTCGCCCGCCGGCGAGGGGACGAGTCCGGTAATCGTCTCGCAGGTCACGGTCTTTCCGGCCCCGCTTTCGCCGACGAGACACACCGTCTCGCCGGGGTGGAGGTCGAAGCTGACCCCGTCCACGGCCCTGACGGTCCCACCGTACGTGTCGAACTGCACGTGCAGGTTCTCGATGGAGAGCACCGGTCCCTCGTTCGCGCCGGTCATCCTCGACCCTCCGTTTGGGGATCGACGATCTCGCGCACCGCGTCGCCCAGGAGGTGGAAGGAGACGGCCGTGAGAAACAGGAAGACGGCGGGGAAGATCGCGGTCCACCACGTCGTCGGGAACCGTGCCAGGCCGCCGTTGATCGTCAGGCCCCAGGACTGTTCGGTCGGACTCCCGTACCCGAGAAACGAGATCGTCGCCTCCACGAGTATCAACATCGGCATCTGGAGCGTGATCGCCGTCAGCACGGTGTTGGAAACGTTCGGCACGACGTGGCGATACAGCACCCAGACCGAACTCGCCCCGGCGCTTTCGGCGGCCTGGACGTAGCCCTCCTCGACGCGCTGGAGGGCTTCGGCCCGAACGACGCGGGCGGTCCCGCCCCAGTTCAGCAACCCGAACACGAGAACGATGTGCAGGAGTTCACGGCCGAACACCACCTGAATCACGATGATCAGGAAGACCGCCGGCACGACCAGTTGCAGGTCGACGTACCGCATGAGGAGTTCGTCCACCCACCCGCCGTAGTACGCCGCGACCGTCCCCACGACGGTGGCGATCGGAACGATGAGCATCGCGGTCACCAGCGAGATCTGGAGGGCGACCTGGAACCCCTGGACGATCAGGTCGATCACGTCCGATCCCCAGACGGTCGTCCCGAGCGGGAAGTTCCAGCTCCCGTAGCAGTACTCGCCGCGGACGGGGCCGAGACAGACGTTCGGCAGGCTTCCGTAGCCCTGGTTGAACCAGATCTTCTCGCCGATCGGGGGCTGGGCCATCGGCGGGCCGTAGGGCGAATCCACTGATCCGATATTGAACCGCTCGACCGCCCAGGGTCCGAACGTTCCAACGAACACGAAAAACGCCAGGTATCCGATCGACAGCAGTGCGAGGGGCTTCGAGCGCAATCGGTACAGGTACCGTCCCAGGAGGGTCGGCCGCCGGGCCAGCGGGACCACCACGAAGAAAACGAGCACGAGCAGCGAGGCGTAGAACAGGTACCCGAGGATCGTCGTGTCGAAGCCCCACGGTGGGATCAGGTGCGGAATGAAGAGGAACTCGTACCCCGCCGCGATCGCGAGGATCGAGAGCAGGACCAGGAAGACGATCGTTCGGGGTTGCACCGGCAGTCGTCGACCGGTCGTCGACTCGAAGTCGATCGGTTCGATCGGCGGTGCGGATTGGGTTCCGTCGGCGTCACTCATGGAGCGACACACCCCCACGGGTAATCGGGCCGAACACGTCGGTGTGGGTCCGATTCCCCCCGATTCCGAACTGCATGGCCTCCTATACTTCGATGGAACTAGTAAATCCCATGAAGACTCAAAGAGGTATTTGTGCTTTCATGATGATTAACAATGAATGTCCGGTACGTTCGATATGGCTCGCGGATCGGGATTCGCGGTTCGAAGGGGGAAGGGATCGAGGCTCCGGGCACGCGGGCGTCTCGAGATCGTCAGCGATGGAACCCGTCGTCGAGGGCGCCCGTCTACCGATCGTTCCCACCCATGAACTCCCGATCGTACCTGCTTCGTCGACTGGCCTGGTCCATCGTGGTCGTCTGGATAATCCTCACGCTGACGTTCTTCCTGTTCGTCGTCATTCCGGACCCGAACAAACCCTGGGTCCTGCCCCAGGACCCGGGTGGCCGGGAGAAGGCGGAGGCGCTCACCAGCCAGTATTTTCAGCAAATGCACTACGACGAACCGCTCCTCCAGCGGTACCTCCACTGGATGAAGATGTACGTGACCCTCCAGTGGGGCCAGTCGTTCGTCCAGCAGCGACCGGTGCTATCGATCCTCGGGGAAGCAACCCCCGTCACGCTCGCCTACTTGCTCCCGGCCACGGCGCTCGCGTACCTGCTGGGGACGGTCCAGGGGCTCTATTCGGCGATGGATCGGTTCGGGCCGCTGAAACGCCTGGGGAACGCGGTCGTGTACACCGGCCTCGGGTTACCGGCCTTCTTCGTCGGGGAGATGGCGTTCTTCCTGGCGCTGGACCACCAACTGCCGGTGAGCTACGATTCGGAACTGTCCGTCCTCTCCGCCCACAACCTCGGTGCCCTCGTCATCCCGACGCTGGTGCTGGCCCTCAATCTCGGTGCGGTCTACGCCCGGTACACGCGCGCCGAGACGTCGGGGTACCTCTCGCGGGACTTCGTCAAGAAGATCCGCGCCAGCGGGGGTCGAAGCCGGGACGTGGCGAGACACGCCCTCCGGAACGCGATGCCGCCGCTGCTGTCGCTGTTCTTCTCGCGAGTGCTGACGGTGCTGTTCCTGAGTATCTTCGTCATCGAGGTCGTCTTCGGCCTCCCCGGCCTGGGGCGAGTGACGTTGCACGCGATCGAGGAACGGGACGTCGCCGTCATCCTGGCAATGACCTTCATCACCGTGTTAGTCGGAGTCCTGGGGAACCTGCTCCAGGACGTTGCCTACGCCGTCATCGACCCACGGATCGGATCCGATGAGGGATGAAGCGGGCTGGAACGGTTACGCTCGATCATATCCTGGCTTCGACCAAACAGGGGCCTCGAACCGCCAGGTGATCGGTGATCGCGGACGAACGGTGTCCCATTAAGCCATCGGGCGACGAAACGCGAACGATGCCGACGATCCACATCCTCATGGACGACCGCGTCGCCGAGATGCGGCCCCAGGGCCTCCGGGCCGAGCACGGCTTCGCGGCCGCGATCGACGACGTGCTGTTCGACACGGGCCAGACTGGGGCTGCCGTCGAAAACGCACGCCGACTCGGTCTCCCGACCGAGTACGAGACGATCGTCCTCAGCCACGGCCACTATGACCACACCGGCGGCCTTCCGGCGTTCCTGGACGGTGCCGAGACCGTCTACGCACATCCGGATGCGCTCCAGTCCAAGGTCCGCGAGGGGACCTACATCGGCCTGCCCTACCGCCGTGACCGGATCGAGGCCGACGCCGAAATCGTCATCCACGGCGACCCGGTCGAGGTGGGACCCGGAATCCACGCCCTCGGCGAAATCCCGCGGGAGTACCCCGACAACCCGACCGGCGAACTGGTCGCGGACGACGGTTCCCGGGGACCGGACCCACTGCTGGACGACCAGTCGCTCGCCATCGAAACCGACGACGGGATTCTGCTACTCTGTGGCTGCTGTCACGCGGGGCTACGGAACACGATCGAACGCGCCGAGGCCGTTACGGGTGACGACGTCCGGGCCGTCGTGGGCGGCACGCACCTGAACGCGCTCGACGCCGAGGAAGTCCACGAGATCGCCGACTGGCTCGAGGATCGACTCGACCTCGACCTCCTCGCACCGTCACACTGTACCGGGCACGTGGCCGAACGCGTCCTCGCGTCGCGGTTCCCGGACGCCTACGAGTTCGTCGGCGTCGGGAGCGAAATCGAGCGCTAAGGGAACTCCCGGCAGGTCACTCCTTCGGTGCGATCAGTCCCTGACCCCGAACGTTGAGGATGCTCGTGGCCCCGAGCGAGGGCCAAGTCACTTGTTGACAAAAGACATATCCATCGGCAAATGGCCGATCTCGAAGCCAACCGGGAACTCGCCCGGGAGTACGTCACGGAGGGGCTGTTCGAGGGGGACGAGGAAGTCCTGGAGAAACTCGTGAATCGAGGGTACGCCGGTCACGTCGGTAACTGGGCGTTCGACAGGGAAGACCTGATGACGTTGATCGCACCGGACGTCGCCGCTACGGCGAGCTTTCTGGACGAACCGGATCTGGTCGTCCACCACGTCGTGGCGGAAGGCGACCGAGTTGCCGTCGTGACGACGATCACCGAGGGCGGCGTGCCGGCGTTCGACCTGACCGTCGTCGTCCGGATCGAGGACGGCGATCTGGTAAAAGCGTGGCACTACGGCGCCGAACTCTTCGCCACCTTCGTCGACGAAGAGGAAAGTCTCGACGACTGGTCCGAAGGTGACCTGGACGACACAATGGGGTCGGGATCGATCGAATGGCCGATCCCGCCCGACGACCCGCGGACCAAAGACTAGCAATGGCCCCGATAACGACCGAGTCGCTGGAGTTGGTCCTCTCCTTTCTCACGCTCCTGCCGGGGTTTCTCACGTTCAAGGTGTTTCTGCACGTTTCGAAGAGCAGCAGGACCTACGACAAGTTCGAGACGACGACATGGAGTCTGCTGGGGAGTGGGGCATCGATCGCCGTCGTCGGTCTCGTTATCGTCTGGCTCTCGCGGTATGCGAACCTCCTGGACGTTCCCACCGGGGCCGAAATCACCTGGGAGTTCGTCGCTGCACTGTACCCGGGTCTATTGGTCGTTGCAGTCGCCCTGGGGTACGTCGTCGGCGCCGGGTACAACGGGATTCTCGAACGCCGTGGAGAGTCTCGCATTCACGGCAGTCCGTGGGACGTGCTGACAAAAGAGTCGACCAAACCGACGAAGGTACGCGTCGTCACGACACAGGGGGTGGAGATCGAGGGATACCTCGCGTTCACGGAAACGTCGGAGTCTCGCGACCTGATTCTGGGGTGGCCACAGCGCGTCAATAGATCCGCGGAGGGCGAGATCCGCTGGGCGGTCCCGATCGGGAATTACGTCTACCTCCCTGAAGCCACCGTTTCCCACGTCTATCTCGAAGGGGGACTGAAGCGACCGCGATCCAGGAACGAGCGTTCCGACTCGGAATGATCCGGCCGTTCAATCATCGATCCGTGGCTGCCCGGGGGATGACGAACGGGCATCACAGCGACGACGGCCGTCCGAGGAACCGTGTCCTGGAGAGTCACTCGGCCGCCCGGATCGCCTCGAGCCCCAACTCGACGACGTCATCATCGAGGTCACTCGACCGAAGAGCAGAGGGGGCGTACCATTCCCACGCGTCCGGATCCGCTTCTTCGGGGTTGGGTTCGACCGCCCGACTCGGGACGGTGGCGAAGTAGATGAGGTCGACGTGCTGGTGGGCCACTTCGCCGGCGTGAACGGTGACGTCGTAGAGGAGGTGGTGCCGCGGTTGTGGCAACGTTTCGACGGTCGGCGCGGAAAGGCCGCCGGTATCGTCGAGCAACGTCGGATCGAGGCCCATCTCCTCGCGAACCTCGCGGAGCCCCGCCTCGTGAGGCAGTTCGTCACGATCCACGTGGCCGCCGGGCGGAACCCGGACGTCGTGGCGCTCGTGTTCGTGCAGTGCAGTCGCCCCGTCGTTGACGACGTAGACGGTGGCAGTGAAATGCCGGGTCGTTTCCATGCCCTGGTCCTGGAACCCTCGCTCCTTGAGGGTCCGCCGTGCACGGTGAAACTGAAACGGCGGAATCCCGCGTTCCCGACCCCGTCTCGAAGAGTCGACTTCGCGTTCGTCGTCGGAAACACGCGCATCGAACCCCAGTGCGGGAACGCCCGGTGGGACGTTCTCGGTCTCCAGTCGTGCGGGGTTCGGATACCAACGTCGGTCCCGCGCCGGAGTTGAAGAACCGAATCTCCCACCGGATCTTCCGTAAACGATATTCAACGATGGAACGATATTTTTAGGAATCCCTCCCCTTTTCTAACAGATATGAGTACTCGCGACGGGGAGGCGTGTCCGGAGTGTGGGTCGGAAATGCGGTGGGTTCCGACGTTCTTCGGACCGGACCAGGGAGCGATCGTCTGTCCGGACTGTGGCTGGTGGGAGTGAGTCGGTCACTCCAGCCCCGGGAACGTGACATTCGAGATGACCGACACGGACCAGTTCAGAGAGGCGCTGAAAACGGTCTACCTCGATGAGCCGTGTCGAACGCTCTCGACCGCGTTCTGGAAGGTCGGGTCGCGGATCGACGAGTTTCGGACCGTCGTAGAGCGCGACGGCGACGACGTAACCCTGTTGAAGGCCTGGAACGACGACGCGTTACAAGTCTACTGGACCCGCGATCGGCAGCAGCTGTCCGTCTCGCGAACGTTCGCCGAGGAATCCGAACTGGCGATCCTCCACGACGATTACGCCCGGACGCTCCCCGCGGAATCGCTGGAGACCGCCGAGCCGTTCTTCAGGCTCGAACACCGGGGCGACCCGGTTTCCAGTCCCGATCTCCCTCCCGGGTATCGATTCGAGAACGTCGACGTGGAACGGGAGACGGCCGAACTGTCGGGAGTGATTTCCCGATGTTACGACGTCCTGGGCCCGAGTCCGGAGGCAGTGGACGAATGGAGGGACCACCCGGTGTTCGACGGGGATCTCTGGGTATGGGTCGTCGAGGAAGCGACCGCCAAAAACGTGGGGGCCGGAATCGTGGAGCTCGACGCGAACATCCCGGAAGCTTCGCTGGAGTGGATCCAGATCCTCCCGGAATATCACAGCGAGGGGCTCGGACGCGCGCTCGTCCTCGAACTCCTCCGGCGGGTTCGGGACCGCGTCGAATTCACGACGGTGAGCGGTCGGTACGACGGGGACGGCGGACTCGAACGCTTCTACGAACGGTGTGGGTTTCGGGGCGACGACCTCTGGTGGGTGTTTCGAGACTGATGGCCGTGCTCACTCGCGTTTCCACGTGACCGTCCGGCCCCAACTGGTCGCCTTGCCCCAGAGTCCGGAGCGCATGCACTCCAGTTCGACGATCTGGGAGTTGTCGACGAAGAGGTTGACCTCGGGACCGAAGTTCTTCACGTACCACTCGAACATCTCGGGGCCGGGAGCCTCGAAGACGAGGTTCTCCATGCCGAGTTCGTTCGCGATCTCGTAGGCGACGTCGGTGCGCCACTCCTCGACCTCCTCGGTAATGCCCTCGGCCTCGACCATCAGGAGGTCGGCCCCGGCCTCGAGGTGGCGCTTGCCCTCCCGGATGGCCTGCTGTGGGTCCTGCTGGCCTTGTCGCTCCAGTTCTTCCGGGTCGGACGCCCCACCGGCCCCGAACTGAACGTTGATCTCGGGTTTGGGTTCGATCTCGTACTCTTCGGCAACGACCTCGGTCAATCGGACGACGTCGTCCGGACCGATTGCCAGGAACCCGCTCGAGATCTCGACGACGTCGAACCCGAGGCGTTCGGCCTCCTCGAAGTACTCCTTGACCTTGTCGTTGTCGCGGACGAGGACGTTCTCGATGTACCCGCCGGTGGAGACCTTCACGTCGT
>DATFIX010000098.1:0-9849 GCA_035269625.1 Natrialbaceae archaeon | reverse complement strand
CTCGTCCCGGCCGGGGACGGGACGACCAGTTTCGTCGACGCGCGGGACCTGGGCGCGGTGGCGGCGTCGGTCCTGACGGAACCTGGCCACGAGAACCGCGCCTACGATCTCACCGGGGCCGAGGCGCTCGACTATCACCAGGTCGCGGCGGTCTTCAGCGACGTGCTCGACCGTGAGATCACGTACGAAGACCCATCGATCCGCGAGTTCGTCTCCTGGCGGCGAACGCTGGGCGATCCCTGGCCGTTCGTCGGCGTCATGATCGTCCTCTACACTACCGTCCGCCTCGGCCTGGCGGGTCGAGTGACGAACGACGTCGAACGGGTGCTCGGTCGGCCGCCCCGGACAGTGCGGGATTTCGTCGAGGACTACGCGGGGGAGTTCGAGATCCGGACGGGATCGACGCTGCCCGGCGACTCGGAAGTCGGGTGACGGGGGACCGGGACCCGACTCGCGAAGAGCTCGTCGACGGGGTCGATGGTCGTTCGGCAGGAACGCCATCGGGCACGCGCCCGACCGCTCGCCAACGTTTACCACGATCCAGCACAAACCCCGGCCCATGCGTCCTCGCATCCGCACCCTCCTGGCGTTCGCGGTCGCCGTGGCGGTCTTCGCGCTGCCGTTGCTCGTCGTTCGGGGTGAGGCGTTGCCGCCGCTCGCCTTCGTCGGCGGTGTGCTGGTCGTCGTCGGCCTCGTCTGGTGGTTCTATCGACGGCGCGCCGGGTCCGACGCCGCGATCGTCGGGACCGGGAAACGGTACCTCGAATACGCCTACAACAGCCAGTCCGACGCCGTCCGGGAGGTCGACCGAGTCAACGAGGCGGCCGAACGGGCCGCCGAGGCCGTCGAACGGTCGCGGGAGCGATAGGGGATCCCGTTCCCGGGGGTGCGGTCCCCGGGCAGTCGCCGCCCACGACAACCCTTTTGCCGACCGCTGGGCAACGACTCGCGTATGACCGACGACGAGGACCCGGCCACGGACGAGGCGGGCGGGCGGGGTCGACCTGAAATCGAGACCGAGCGGGCGTCCGAGGCGACGGGAGAAACGGCCATCGAGGACGGGGCGGAATCGGCCGAAACGACCCCCGAAGCGAGCGAGGTGGCCGACGCTGCCGCGGAGGACGATGCGGACGCGACCGACGCCACGCCGGGCGTTCCCGATCCCGAATCGGTTCGGGACGAGACGGGGAGCGACGTCCCCGAGGACGTCCGCAAGTACGACCGGTTCAAGAAGGTCGACGGCAGCCAGTACGAACGCGTCAACGACTTCCTCAGAGAGCGCACCTACATCACGGCCCGGGAATGGGCCATCGCCCGCCTGTGTGCGGACTTCCGGACGGAGACGGGCGTCGAGATGACAAAGATCGGCGAGAACCTGCCCGAACTGGTGCCGTTCATGACCGACACGTACACGCCACAGGCGGTCAACCAGGCGCGGGCCTCCTTCGAGGAGAAGGTCCGGAAGGCCGGCGCGACCTTCCTCTACGGCGCGATGAGCGACTTCTTCACCGCAGAGGAACTCGACGACGTGATGTACGAGGCCACGGAGGTCGCGAAGTTCCTGCTGGAGGTCGAGGGCGTCGACCTGGACGTCGAGGAGGAACTGGAGGCCGAAGACCGCATCTCGACGGTGATGCGCGAGGTCCGGGCGGCCAGCGACGAACTCCGGCACGACTCGACGACCTGTCCGGAGTGCGGCCACGAGATCGAACTCGACTGACCGGAACGTCTACGGGTCGCCGCCCTCGTCGGTATCTTCGGGCGGGGTGAACAGCGACGGGTCGTCGTGAGTGAACGTCACGACGTTTTCGACGTCCAGCGGCCGGAGGTGAGTGGGCATTTTCCCCTCCTTGACGGCCCGTTCGAGCATCGTCCGGCCCTGGCTGACGTCGTAGTACGCGGGAAAGAGGATCGCCACTTCGGTGTCGTGATCGAGGATCCCGACGACGAGCAACACCAGCCCCGAGGCGGTGGCCTGGTACACCTCCGACTCGTCGAAGGTAAACTCCTCGACCTGGATCAGGTGTTCGAGTTCCTCGAACTCGTCGTCGGGAACGAGTACGTCGATGCCCCAGCGACCGCCCTGTTTCCCGTCGGGTGCGGCGACGTCGCCGGGATGGATCGCGAGGACGTCCCAGCCCTCCTCGCGATACTCCTCGGCGGTCGCCTCCATGTCCGCGAGGACGTCGTCCCACACCCCGAGGACGCGGCTAACCATGCCGAAGGTCTCCTTTTCGCCGGGCGGTGCCTCGTCGGCGTCAGCGGACGACTCCCGGGCACTCGCGTCGTCGGGGAAGCCGTCTTCGTCCGTGCCGTCGTTCGGATCCGGTTCCTCGTCGTCCGGCGGGTCCGCCGTCATACGTAGGCGGAACGGGCCCTGCGTGTTAAGAACCCCGATCAGCGGTGTGACGTGCGCGGCGATTTTCGGTGCCCCCCGAGAGCGGCCCTCCGTCGGGACGGCGTCCTGGGTTCGCCAGTAGTCGATCACCTGAAGCCCCTCGAAGTCGCCGAGGTCGCCGGCCCGCCAGTCGTCGATGGCGATCGAGGCGTCAGGCTCGCCGCAGTTTCACGACGAAGACGCTCCCACTGGTCCCGTCAGCGAACGTGCCAGCCAGGTCGCCGGCGACGACCTGGCCTCCCCCGCCGGCACCTCCAGCCGACGACTTCGCGCTGACGTCCACACTCGGCCGATCCTCGACCCACACCTCGCCATCGTACTGGTCGACGATGGTTTCGACCAGGTACAGCCCCAGCCCGGTCCCGTCGCCGTCGAGCGTCGAGGCCTGTTCGAAGACCTCCGGCTTGCGATCGTCCGGGATTCCCGGCCCGTCGTCGGCGAATCGGACGATCACCGCGTCGTCGGTCGCGGTCGCCGAGACGGCGACGGTCGGTTCCGGCCCGTCGTTGTGCTGGATGGCGTTGGTCAGGAGGTTGGCGAACACCGACGAGAGCATCTCGTTCGCGGAGACGGGGACGTCCGGGATCTCTCCCTCCACGGTGATCGTGGCGTCCGCGGACATCGACGAGGCGTTGGCCACCTCGCGCTGGAGCGTGCGCTGGAGGGGAACCGGCTCGGGTTCCGTCGCCGTCTCCTCGACGGCTTGGACCAGGTCACTGGCCTGTTCGGTGAGATCGACGACCCGTTCGCCCCGTTGCTCGAGGTAGTCGGCGTAGCGCTCCATCGACGCCTGGAGGCACCCGAGATCATCGGACGCGGCGTCGGACTCGAGACGGCCGGCGATCTCGAGCACCATGTTCATCTCGTTGCGGATGTCGTGGCTGACGATCCTGGACACCAGCTCGAGCTGTTCGTTCTGCGATTCGAGCGCGCGCTTTCGCCGCCGCCGCTCGGTGACGTCCCTGAGGACGATCGCGTAGCCGTCGACCCCAGTGACGTCCTCGCCGGACTGGCGGTGTAGCACGGACGCGTCGATCGACAGGACTCGAGGCCCATCATCGGTGTCGACCCGGAGGACTCGGCCGTCGATCCGGTCGGTGAAGGTGCTCGCCGCCAGCGAACCCGAACCGAGATCTACACTCCCGTCCGGGTCGGTCGCGTTCGCCCCGTCCGAACGGTGGACCTCCTTGCCGGTCGCGGACGCGACGACGTTCCAGACGAGTCGGCCCCGCGCCTGCCCCGTCAGGCCCAGCATCGACGCCGCCCACTCGTTCGCGTCGACGAGTCGGCCGTCGCGGTCGTACACGATCACCCCGGTATCGAGTCGGTCGACGACGTACGCCCGGGCCAGCGGCGCCACGCCGAAGGCGTCGTACTTCGCGATCGCAAGGATGCCGATCCCGACGAACAGGACGAAGCCGAGTGGGGTCGGATCGACCCCGGCGGAGCCCAGGGGTGGGATCACGTCGCCGAAGTACAGGACGTTCACGATCCACGGGACGGCGACCGCGAGCAGCCAGAGGATCGCCTGTTCGGGATGGGGAAGGCGGCTGGTGAACACGTACCGGAGCAGCAGGGCCGAACTCACCGCCACCAGTGCGTAGACGTACGCGACCACCAGCGGCTGGACGGTCATCCAGGGCTGGACCGACGGGCCGAGTCCGGGCGACAGCCCGACGGCCGACCCCGCGGCGTTGACGATCAGGTAGTTGCCGAACGCGATCGGATAGACGACGCCCGGGACCACCGCAAGCAGGCCCACGATCCGACGGTTGGCGTACTCGCCTCGCCCAGTGTACGCGAGTGCGAAGACGAACCAGCTAAACGCCATGACGAAAGTGCCGATCCACTCGACGCGAGTGAGAAACACGTGGAGGGCCCACCGGTCGGCCGCCTTGCAGAGGTGCCCGACGACCATCGCTCCGGTCCACCAGGTGGTGCCGACCGCCATCAGGGCCAGCGCGCGGGCGCCGGGCTGGGGCTGCTGGCGCCAGGCGGCGACCGCCAGCCCGCCGGCGAGCACCGCGAGCAGTCCCACCGCCCAGACGATCGGCTGGACCATTCGTGACGCCCCCAACGAACGCGGAGCCCAATGGTATTTCGACCACCTGTTGCCTCTCTATCACTATCGCCGCCACGGCCGCCGTTCGCCCCGTCAACACCTGTCCTCGTCGTGGTCCGCGTTCCGGACCTGGGCGATGCGTTGCTGCATCCGGTAGTGTTCGACGGCGTCGACGATCCGGTGGGTGAGCAATCGATAGGAAATCGCTGGCAGGGATTTCGGGATACAATCGGTCGCGCCCGCGGCCAGCGCCTCCTCGACGAGGGCCGCGGACGGGTCGGTGCAAAACACGATGAAGGGAAAGCGTGGAGCGCGGCCACGAACGCACTCCAGGAACTCCAGCCCGTCACGACCGGGCATCTCGACGTCGCTGAGCACGCAATCGACGTCGTCCGACTCGAGTCGGTCGAGGCCAGCGGTGACCGTCGACTCGGTCACGACGTCGATCCGCTCGTGCTCGGCGATGAACTCCCCGCGCATCCGCAGCGACGCGGGATCGTCGTCGACGTAGAGCACCCGGATCGTGTCGGTCATCGATTCGCTCTTCCCCCACCATTCGGTTCGCCCCCTCGATTCCATTGCCCCCAGTTCCCCCATCGTATCGATTGCGGTCGGCGCCCCATAGGCTCTCTATCGACATGTGAAGACGGCGAAATGCACGCGCCTCCCGATTCGACGGGATTTCCGGGCGAACGTCCGGTTGCAGCCGGTTTCTGCCACAATGATTAATGGACGTTGGCTTCATGTGAAGACGTGACTCGAAAGCCGCCGCACTCGGGGGCCTTCCGGGACGGATCGTCCGGTGAAGCGTCGCGCCCGAGGGCCGCCAGGGGTGTCTCGTGGTGAGGAACGCCGACGGCACGGACGAAGAAGCTATAACGGTGAAAACGGACCCCGTTCACGTCCTGCTGGTCGACGACGACGAGCAGTGGGCGGAGTTCGTGGCTGGGGACCTCGAGCGGGCGGCCGAGGAACTCTCGGTCACCGTCGCGGTGAGCGCCAACGAGGCCTTGCTGGCGCTGTCGGAACGGGACGTCGATTGCGTCGTCGCGGACTACCGGATGCCGGAAGTGGACGGCCTCCAGTTGCTCGAACGCGTTCGCGAGGACAGGCCGGATCTGCCGTTCGTCCTGGTGACCGGCCAGGGCAGCGAGGACGTCGCCGCTCGCGCCATCGATGCCGGCGTGACCGACTACCTCGTCAAGGACCCGAGAGCGGACCGGACGGTACAGTTCGTCACCAAGATCCGGCGGGCGGTCGAACAGCATCGCCTGCGGCGAGCGATCGAGGAAAGCGAGGAACGTTACCGGACGGTCACCGAGCAGAGCCGGGACGCGATCGGCATCCTCCAGGACGGACGGGTCCGGTTTTGCAACCGGCGCGTGCTCGAGTTGACCGGCCGGGACCGCGAGGAACTCCGGGGCTGCGACGTCGTCGAAGCGGTCGTTCACCCCGAGGACAGGGACGCGGTCCGTGAGGTCATCGACGGGTGGGACGACGAGGACGGTGACGACGAGTCCCTGCACTCCCTGCGGATCGTCCGGCCGGACGGGACGGTTCGCCACTGCGAGTACACGGGCCGTTCGATCGCCTACGAAGGTGACCCCGCGACGCTGGTCTCGATCCGCGACGTGACCGAGCGCAAGCAACGCGAGCGCGAACTCGAGTGGGCGCGCGAACTCGACCGGACGGTCCAGGAGGCACTGGTCGAATCCCGGACCCGGGAGGACCTCGAACGGGCGATCGTCGATGCGCTACGGGACCAGGGCTATTCGCTGGCCTGGGTCGCCGAGTGGGGCGACGAATCGCTGGCGCCGCGGGCCGTTGGTGGCGACGCGGACTACCTCGACGCGATCGACCTGACGACCGAGGGCGGCGAGAACGCCAGCGAACCGACCGTCTGGGCCGCCCGGACCGGGGAACCGCAGTTCCTCCAGGACTTCGAGGACCTGTTTCCCACCGGGTGGCGAGATCGTGCCCTCGATCGGGGCTTTCGAAGCGGTGCGGCCATCCCGCTCGTCTACAACGACGTTTCATACGGCTTGCTCGCCGCGTATCACGCCCGCCCCGACCGGTTCGACGGGACCGAACGGCGACTGTTGACCGACCTCGCGGACACGGTCGCGTTCGCGGTTCACAGCCTCGAGACCGAGAGCGCGCTGGCCGCCGATCGGACCGTCGAGGCGACGGTACTGGTCGCCGACGACACATACTACCTCGTGGATCTCGCTGGCGACGGCGCGTTCCTGGACTGCAACCGAGTGAGCGTGCGTGGAACTATTCCCACCGACGACGCGGGGGTCATCCAGTACGTCACTCTCGACGGTGACTCGACGGCCCAGGTCCGGGAGGCGCTGACTGGCCACCCAGACGTCCACGACGTCGACGTCGTCGCCGCCGACGGCCCGACGCAACTGCAGGCGGTGGTTTCGGGTGCCGTTCCCGAGTCCCACCTCGCCACCCGGGGCGTGGTCGTCCGATCGACGACGGTCGACGCGGATGGCGCAGCGATCGAAGTCGAACTGCCGGGCCGGAAGTCGGTCCGCCCGGCGGTCGACGCCCTCGAGGCGACGTTCGAGGGCGTGTCCGTCCTGGCCGTCACGGCACGCGAGGATTCCGGGGCGGCCGACGGGACGGAACGTGACTTCGGCCGGGACGGCGCCGACCTGACCGAAAAGCAGGCCCAGGCGCTCCAGGCTGCGTACTACCAGGGCTATTTCGAACAACCGCGGCGTCGATCCGCCAGCGAGGTCGCCGAATCGCTGGGGGTCACTCACTCGACGTTTCTCCATCACCTCCGGGTTGCCCAGCGGAAGGTCTTCGAAGTACAGTTCGATTGACGTTTCTGCTGGCTGTTCTGGAGCCAGGTTCGTACCAGTATTGGCAATTCGAAACGACCGTTTGGAAAGCTATTTGCCTCCCCCGATGCCATTGAGTCCCAGTGACAAACTTACTATCCATCTCGGACCTTCACACACGGTTCGACACCGACCGGGGAACCGTCCGAGCGGTCGAGGACGTGAATCTCACCGTTCGGGAGGGCGAGACGATCGGACTGGTGGGTGAGTCCGGGTCCGGCAAGAGCGTCACTGCACTGTCCACGATGGGCCTGATCGACGACCCCGGCTACGTCGCCCAGGGAGACGTGGTCTTCCGCGATCCCGACATCGCCGAGTCGTTCGCCGATCGGTTCAACAACGCCGACATCGCGCGATCGGTCGGTAGCGACGTGGGGCAGGATCCCACGGAGCGGTTCGCCAAGGCGTCGCAGGGATTCGTCGACACCGAAACGGGAGCGATCGACCTCAGTCGGGCGCCGGAACCCGCGATGCGATCGATCCGCGGCGGCGAGATGAGTATGATCTTCCAGGACCCGATGACGTCGCTCAACCCGGCCATCACCGTCGGCGAGCAGGTGGCCGAGAGCCTCCGACTTCACCGCTACGGCGGCCGGAAGAAGGACACCTGGCTGAACGCGGTCCGTGAGATCCTCCCCCGGATCGGCGGGGACGGCATGAGCGAGGAAGTGCTGGACGACACGATCGAGATGCTCCGGGAGGTCGGCATTCCCGAGGCGACCCAGCGGGTCGACGAGTATCCCCACGAGTTCTCCGGCGGGATGCGCCAGCGCGTGCTCATCGCCATCGCGCTGGCCTGTCGGCCCCAGCTTCTCATCGCCGACGAACCGACGACGGCGCTGGACGTGACCATCCAGGCCCAGATCCTCGATCTGATCGACGACCTGCAGGAGGAGTTCGGCATGTCGGTGCTGTTCATCACCCACGACCTGGGCGTCATCGCCGAGGTCTGTGACCGGGTCGCCGTGATGTACGCCGGCAACATCGTCGAGGTCGGCACCGTCGACGAGATCTTCCACAACCCGAGTCACCCATACACCTACGCGCTGCTGGAATCCATCCCCCGCGAGGATCGCGACTACCTGAAGCCGATCACGGGCCAGGTCCCGGACCTCATCGACATGCACGACGGATGTCACTTCGCCGATCGGTGTCCCTGGGAGGTACCGGAGTGTACGGAGGCAGAAGTGCCGTACCTCGAACACGGCCCCGAGAGCGTCGATCATCGCGCGAAGTGCATCCTCCAGGAGTTCGACAGGAGCGTCTACGAGGAGACCCAGGAGGGGATCACCGCGGGCGAACACGAGATCGGCGAGAAGATGATGGAGGTCGACAACCTCAAGAAGTACTTCTCGCGGGCCGAGGGCTGGCTCGACGAGTGGCTCGCCGACGAACCCCAGACCGTCCAGGCGGTCGACGACGTCTCCTTCGACATCCGGGAGGGCGAGACGCTGGGGCTCGTCGGCGAGTCCGGGTGTGGCAAGTCGACCAC
Organism: Natrialbaceae archaeon; assembly: GCA_035269625.1. Lineage (GTDB taxonomy): Archaea > Halobacteriota > Halobacteria > Halobacteriales > Natrialbaceae > DATFIX01. The sequence goes on along the minus strand of DATFIX010000098.1, from coordinate 1,039 downwards.
GGGCCGGACCATCCTCCGACTCCTCGATCCGACTGACGGGACCGTCGTGTACGCGGGCGAGGACCTCGCGTCGCTGTCGGGCCCGGCGCTCCGGCGCAAGCGCCGCGAGATGCAGATGATCTTCCAGGACCCGCTGTCGAGCCTGGACCCGCGGATGACGGTGGGTCAGACGCTGGCCGAACCCCTGAAGATCCACGGCCTGCCCGAGTCGGACGAGAGCGTCGAACCGGTCGCCGACCTCACGAACGAGACCGGCAGCGAGGTAACTGTTCACCTCGACGATGACGTGGACGTTCTCGTCGAGGACGAGGATGGCGTCGCTCGCGTTCCGGTGACGGTCCGACGGGCCGAGCAGGACGGCGAGATCGAGGTCGACCTCCCGGCCGGACTGGAAGCGTCCCTGACCGAGCGGGAGGACTCGGTCGAGGTGTCCGTCTCGGTCGGCTGGCCACGGGATCGTATCCGCCGAAAGCGCATCTTCGACCTCATCGACGCCGTCGGCCTCTCCCGGGAACAGATCGATCGCTATCCACACGAGATGTCCGGCGGACAGCGCCAGCGTGTCGGCATCGCGCGCGCACTCGCGGTCGACCCCGACTTCATCGTCGCCGACGAACCGGTGAGCGCGCTGGACGTCTCCGTCCAGGCCCAGATCCTCAACCTCATGGAGGAACTGCAGGAGGAGTTCAACCTCACGTACCTGTTCATCGCCCACGACCTCTCGGTCGTCCGGCACGTCTCCGACCGCGTGGCCGTGATGTATCTCGGCGAGATCGTCGAGGTCGCGGAGACGAAAGAGCTGTTCGCGGATCCGAAACACCCCTACACGCAGGCGCTCCTGTCGGCGATCCCGGTGGCCGATCCCCGCGTCGAGGCCGACCGGATCCTCCTCAAGGGCGACGTCCCCAGCCCGATCGATCCGCCGAGTGGGTGCCGGTTCCGCACCAGGTGCCCGCAGATCATTCCGCCGGACGACCTCGACGTCGAACAGGAGACCTACCGCGAGATCATGGACCTCCGCGAACGCGTCGAGGACGAG
>DATFIX010000097.1:0-2991 GCA_035269625.1 Natrialbaceae archaeon | reverse complement strand
CACCGTTTCGAGATCGCGGTCGGGATGGAGTTCGCTCGCGACACGCCGGGCGCAGGTCCCGCCCTGGCAGGTGCCCATCCCGGCACGGGTCCGGATTCGGACCGCATCGAGGTCTGCCCCAACGTCCTCGATGGCGTCACGGACTTCGGCCCGGGTGACCGCCTCGCACTCGCAGACGACGGGGTTGGGTCCCTCGACGGACAGGACCTCCTCTGACCGACTGCCCAGTCGCTCGACCGAGCGGCGAGCGACCGGCGACCGGAGGTCGAACCGGTCCATGTGCGAATCGAGGATCGACGCGTCCTCGCTGCCCGGAAGGGGAACCTCGTCGGTCCGGCACCGGCCGTCGATCCCGAGGCGATCCGAAACGTGGTCCGCCACGTCCTCGGCCATCAGGCGGTAGGTGGTGAACTTCCCGCCCACGATCGTCGTCAGGCCGCCCGTGCCGTCGCGGTCGGCGTGATCGAGCAGGAAGTACTCGCGGGTGACGTCGGTCGGGTCGTCGGCGTCCGTCCCCTCGACGCCCGTTTCGTCGCCGTTTGACCCCGGGGCGGGTGGCTCGTAGAGCGGCCGGACTCCCCAGAACGACCGGATCGTCCGGGCGTCCCGGAGGATCGGGATCAGTTTGGCGAGTTCGTCGATCAGCAGATCAACTTCCCACGCCTCCTCGGGGTACTCCTCCGGGTCCTCGACGTCCACGTCCGTAGTCCCGAGAATGGCCGTCGTCTCGTGGGGCACGACGATGTCGGCGTCGCCCTTCGGGCGGCAACGGTTGATCACGGTGTCCACCTGCCGGACGTTCGTGACGACCATCGCGCCCTTCGAGGGGCGCACGTCGACCTCCACTCCGGCCATTCCGGCCAGTTCGCCCACCCAGGGGCCGGTCGCGTTCACGACGTGGTCGGCCCGGATTGCTTCGGTATTGCTCCCTTGCTCTCCGAAATCGACCCTCGCGCCGGCCACGCGATCGTCCTCGACGATGAGGTCGGTCACTTCGGCGTGCGTTTCGATCCTGGCGCCGTGTTCCTCGGCGCTCACGGCGTTCGCCACGGACAGTCGGAACGGGTCCACGGCGGCGTCCGGCACCCGGATCGCCTTCTCGACGTCCGCGGCGAGATACGGCTCCTCGGCGCGGGCCTCCTCGCCCGACAGCACCTCGACCGGGATTCCACACTCGCGGCAGGCCTCGGCCTTGCGGTCGAAGTACTCGTCGTCGTCCTCGGGCCGTTTGACGAACAGACCGCCGGTCGGTTCGACGCAGTGGCTCGCGATATCGCGCAGGATCCGGTTCTCGGCGATGCACTGGCGCGCGCTCGCCGGGTCCGAGACGGCGTAGCGCGCCCCGCTGTGGAGCAGGCCGTGCATTCGTCCCGTCGTCCCGTGCGTGAGCGTGCCCTGCTCGACGAGGGTCACGTCCGCCCCGCGCATCGCGAGGTCGCGGGCCACGCCCGTCCCGGTCGCCCCGCCACCGATCACGAGGACCTCGGTGTCGGCGTCCATTACCCCGAGGATGGGCGGGCCAGCACTTTATCGCTGTCATTGGTGAGGAAAGGCGTGCTGGAGTCTCGTCTCGGTCTTCGAGACTGAAAGCCAACTCCCAGCGAACCCTCCACAACGCAATTAACGATCCGGTTCGAAAATCGAATCGTGCACCGATACGAGGAACTTCGGGACGAGCTGGCCTCCATGAAACCGCATCTCCGGCGGGAATACGGTGTCAGCGAAATCGCTCTCTTCGGATCGTTCGTTCGAAACGAGCAGACCGAAGCGAGCGACCTCGACGTCCTCGTCGAGTTCGAGGAGTCGGTGGGCCTCTTCGACGTGGTCCGTTTGGAGAACGAACTGGCCGAACGGCTCGGTGTGGACGTCGACCTCGTCACGAAAGACTCGTTGAAACCCCGGATCAAAGCTCGCGTCACGGACGATCTCGTTTACGTATGACTGCAGTGGAAGTGCTGGACTATCTCGAGGACATCGTCGAGGGGGCCGAAAAGATCGAACGCTTCACCGACGGGATAACCTTCGAGGAGTTCGAGCGGGACGAGAAAACCGTCGACGCGGTTCTCAGAAACCTCGAGGTTATCGGAGAAGCCGCGAAGAACGTCCCGGAGGACGTGCGCCGAGAATACAGCGAAGTCCCCTGGTCGGAGATGGCGGGCATGCGGGACAAGTTGATTCACGGTTACGCGACGATCGAACTCGAGATCGTGTGGACGACCGTCCAGGAGGACGTTCCTGACCTCGTTCCGGCATTGTAGGCCGTCATGGACGATCTCGAAGTCGAGTAGCGCTGTTTCGCGACGTCCGCGGTCCGGCGCTCGCGGTATCGTTTTGTGCACGTGCGCTGTTGCCGTCGAACGATGACGGACGCTTACGTCGGCGCCATCGACCAGGGCACGACCGGCACTCGGTTCATGGTGTTCGACCACGCTGGCCGGGTCGTCGGGCGCGCGTACGAGACACACGAGCAGCACTACCCCCGATCGGGATGGGTCGAGCACGACGCGATGGAGATCTGGGAGAACACCGGGGCCGTGGTTCGCGACGGCCTGAACGACGCGAAGATCGAGGGCGAGGACCTCGCGGGCGTCGGGATCGCGAACCAGCGCGAGACCGCGCTGCTCTGGGATGCCGACACTGGCGACCCGGTCGCCAACGCCATCGTCTGGCAGGACCGGCGAACGACCGACCGGATCGAGGCTCTCGAGGCGGCGGGGAAGACCGACTGGATCCGCGAGACGACGGGCCTCGAACCGGACGCCTACTTCTCGGCGACGAAACTCGAGTGGCTCCTGGACAACGCTGGCGCGGACCTTCGAGCCCGGGCCCGTGACGGCCGGGTGTTCGCCGGGACGATCGACGCCTGGCTCTCGTATCGTCTCACGGGCGCGCACGTGACGGACGTCACCAACGCCTCGCGGACGATGCTGTTCGATCTCCACCAACTCGAATGGGACGACGACCTCCTCGAGGAGTTCGGGGTGCCACGGG
>DATFIX010000096.1:0-17643 GCA_035269625.1 Natrialbaceae archaeon | reverse complement strand
GAGTCGTTCCCCCGGGAGCGTCGGGCTTAAGCCGCCACCGGGTGCAACCACGCACGTGACCGACGTTCGCCTTCCACCGGCCGTGGGCGGCATCGCGAACCTGGCGTACGCGATCCTCGTGGGCGTGCCGTACCTCCTCGTGCCCGCCAGTCGGGCCGGCGGTCTCGACGCGTATTACGGGTTCGGACCGATCGATCCGCCAGTGCTGGCCCTGTTCGCCCTCGTCGGGGCCATCGCCTTTGCGGGCGGAGCAGCCGAGCGAACCGACCCGTCGACGGCGGCTGGCGCCGCGCTCGTTGCCGGCGTCGCGGTCGTCGCGTTCACGGCCCTCTGGGCACTTGCGGTCGACGTGAGCAGCCTCCCGGTCGTTCCGGGCGACTGGATCGACTGGCACCGGTGGGCAGTCCTGCTTCTCGCGGCGATACCGGCGCTGGCAGGGGTGTGGTACACCCGAGCGCTCGGGCTGTTTTGACCTGCGGGAGTCGAAAAGCCCTTAAGTGTCACCGGGGTAGTGTCGAGCGGACTAGGTCGGGCAGCTAGGCCCTGCTCCTCCACCCGCCCTATGGTCTTTAGCGGGGACCGAAAACCGGGGGCGTCCGGTCCGACCGGGTCGGGCCCCGGGAGCCAACTGCGAAGCCTCGTCCCACGGGGACGGCGGTCCACGGGTGACGCCTGCAGGGGCGTTCGCCCGTGGTTGATCGGCGGCAACGGGCCAGGCGCGGAAGCGAGCAGCCCACCGTCGGACACCCGTCGCTCGGGGGGTCGCGGGGTGGAGAAGGCAACCGGGATTCCCCGGCCCGGAACGACCGGGCAATTCCGGCCCGTCCGCTTCCATTCATATCGCATCCGAATCGTCTACCGACCGGTTCGAATACCGGCAGGTCCGAACGAACGTCGACAACAGAAACGGAACCCCGTTCAGTCGTCCGCCTCGGCCACCATGTCGGCGGTCGTCGCCACGTCGACCTGCCCGCTGAGCGTGCGGTTGGGGTAGGGGATGTCGATCCCCGCCTCGTCGAACCGTTCCTTGACGGCCTGGACGTACTCGGCGCGAATCCTGACGAAATCCGACCGTTTCGGATTGGCGATCCAGATTCGCGACTGGAGCCCCACCGACGAGTCGCCGAGTTCCGTCAGCCTGACGGACGGTTCGGGGCTGTCGAGGATCTCCTCGTGCGCCTCGGCTTCCTCGAGAATGATCTCGGTCGCCTCGTCGACGTCCTCGTCGTAGCCGATGCCGAAGAGAAATTTCAGCCGGAGTTCGTCCTTGGCGACGGGGTTCTTGATGACGCCGTCGGTCAACTGCGAGTTCGGGACGGTCAGGAGTTCGTTGTCGAAAGTCCGAACGCGGGTTACCCGGAGGCTGATGTCCTCGACGACGCCCGAGTAGCTGTCCCACTCGATCCAGTCGCCGATGCGGAACGGCTTGTCGGTGAAGATGAACACGCCGGAGACGAAGTTCTTGATGACGTCCTGCATCGCGAACCCGATCGCCAGCGTGGCGGCGGCCGCGATGGTGGCCAGCGACGTCAGGAAGTTCCCGTAGTCCGCGAACCCGAACGCCACCGCGACGCCGACGAAGACGACGGCGATCCTGGTGACCTTCAGGAGCGGGAGCTTCGCGTGCTCGTCGAGCCCGCGACGATCCATGATCCGATTCAGGAGTGGGACCACGGCAATGCGGCCCGCGAGCCAGATTGCGAGAAACGAGACGACGAAATACACCAGTTGCGTGGCTGCGACTGCCAGGTCGGCACCGAAGAGGTCGACGAGGGGGTCCAGCGGCTCTACCATTATCGATACACCGCGGTATTCCCCCTCGTCTCGACCAGTTCGGCGTTGGCAAGGTCACCCAGTTCGATCGCCAGCGATTCGGTCGAATCGCCACCCCTGGCCGCGCGCAGGAACTTCACCTTGACCAGGTCCCGTTCGTCGAGTTGCTCCGCGAGTTCCTCGGCCACCGGTTCGATACCACCCTTGCCGACCCAGACCGTGACGTCCAGTTCGTGGATGCGTTTGGTTACGTCGGGATCCGTCATCGTGACGGTCAGTTCCGACCCGGAGGCGGTTAACTGTTGATGGTCGACTGTTGGGGTATCAATCGCCGTAGGGATGACGCGACTGCGCGCCGCAGTCGCACGTGATCACGACGTGGCCGGTCTGGCTTCGGACGCGCGCGTTCACGCCAGGAACGAGGTAGCGATCGCAGGCGTCGCAGGTGAACCACCGGAATGAGCGGGGAAGGGCCAGTCGGTGGCGTTCTGCGATGCGTCCGGCGAGTCGGACGTACTCTCTGGCCCGGTCGTCGTCGCCGGCGCTGGCGGCCGCCTGTGCCATCGTCTCGAGTCGATCGACCCGCTCTTCGGCTATCGTCATGGGGGAAAGGGGGGTGGGGGATTGGGGGCACGACAGGACAGGGGGGAGAATAGTCCTGACAGCCCCATTCATACGGAATCCCCGGTGGAAAATATACTTTTTCCCTCGCGAATCCGGGTATCGTACTGGATATTACCGGGTATTGGGCCATCCACCCCCGATTCGGAGCCAAGTCAATCCGTTTAAGTCGATTTCCGTCCATGCTCACGACGATGAGGCCAGCCGTCGCCGCGTTCACTGATACGTATCTGCCGACCGTCAACGGGGTGACGTACACGATCAGGAGCTGGCGGGATCGCTGGCAGGGCGACGGCGGCCGTATGGACGTCGTCTATCCGCGCTCCTCGCACGCACCGGAGAACGGGGAGTACCCAGTCAAGAGCGTCCCGTTTCCCTTCTACGACAGCTATCGCGTCGGCGCGCCCCAGGTCCCCGACGCGGTAACCGACGTCGACCTGGTCCATGCCCACACCGCGTTCGCGCTCGGGCTGGCAGGTCTGCGCCTGGCCCGTCGCATCGACGTTCCACTCGTCGCGACCTACCACACGCCGACCGGCGAATATACGGAGTACCTCACGGACGTCGACCGGGTGGCCGGAGCGCTCACGCGCTTCACCGAGTCCTACGAACGGTGGTATTTCGACCGGAGCGACCTGGTCATCGTCCCCTCCGAACCGGCCCGGGACCACCTCGTGGACGAGGTGGGCGTCACGACGCCGGTACGAGTCGTCTCGAACGGCGTCGACGTCGAGCGATTCCGGCCGGTCGACGGCGCGGAATTCCGTGATCGCTACGACCTCGACGGGACGGTGATCGGCTACACGGGTCGCCACGGCTACGAAAAGCGCCTGCACGACCTGATCGACGCGGCGGCGGACGTGGACGCGACCGTCGTCTTTGGCGGTGACGGACCAGCCAGGGAGGACCTCGAAGCACGGGCAGAACGGGTCGATGCCGACGTCCGGTTCCTGGGATTCCTCGACCGCGAGGAGATGCCGGCCTTCTACTCGGCGCTCGACGTCTTCGCCTTCCCGAGCCCCGTGGAAACCCAGGGCCTGGTCGCCCTGGAGGCCTACGCCTGCGGGACCCCGGTCGTGGGGGCCGACAGCGGCGCGCTCTCACAGACCATCGACGACGGGACCACGGGCTATCACTTCGAGACCGGGAACGTCGACGACTTCGCGGCGAAACTCCGCCAAGCGCTGGACGAGCGCGATAGGCTGTCCGAGAACTGTCTCGACCGACGCGACCGGATCAGCGTCGACCGATCGGTCTCGGATCTCGAAACCGTGTACGAAGAACTGCTGCCGATCGCGGCCGTCTGATCCCAGAAACGGGCGCGATCGCTCGTCGTAGAGACGGTTCGAACGAAGAAGAACCCGTCCGAACGACCGGTAACGGGCCCGAACGTCCTCAGTTGTCTTCGAGGGCGTCGGCGATCCGCTTGAGTGCGCGGGTCTGGTCGCGCATCTCGTCGCGGAGTTGTCGGACTTCGCGAACGAGTTCCTCGTTGCCGACCTCGCTTTCCTGGCCGCGGCCGCCGGGACCGCCGGCGCCGCCGGGGCCACCGCCCATCATGCCACCCATCATCTGCGCGAAGGGGTTGCCGCCCATGCCGCCGGGGCCGCCACCGGGGCCGCCGCCCATCATCTCTTCCATTCGCTCGCGTCGCTCGTCCTCGCCCTCCTCCTCTCGCTGCTCGCGGATCTCCTCGACCCGCTCGCGGAAGGACTTCTCTTCCTCGTCGCCGTTGCCGTTCGCCTCGTCGTTGGCGTCGTCAGGTTCGTCGGCCATGGAGGGCGCTTTCTCCCCCGGCCCGAAAAGGGTTTCCGTCCTGGACGAGCCGTCATCGTTCGCCACGTCCCGTCCGCCCTCAATCGAACGCGCCGAGGCTCGACTGCCGGCCCCGTTCGTTCGAACCGGCGACCACCTCGTACCCGACCAGGTTCCGCATGTCGACGGCGTAGCGAGTTCCGGCGCGGTCGAGCACCAGGACGCGCCCCTTGGTCCCCACGACGATTCCCGAGAGGATCGTCTCGTGGATCGGTGCTCGATCTAGGTCGAGACCGTCCGTGAAAGAAAACGTCTCGATCGGGTCGAAATCGGCAAGCAGGTCCTGCCAGGCGGGGTCGTCCACCTCCCGCCCGAACCCGCGAACCTTCGTGGCGACGCGCACCTGGTCGCCGATCGTCCCGGCGAGGTCGGCCTCGATCTGTCGGGCGATCCGGCCGTTGGTGACGGTCCGGAGGTGCACGGCTCGGTCTGCCCCCTGTTCGCGGAGACGGGCCTTGAGGCGCCAGGCGCGGGTGACGCCGACCTTGAAGGTTGCCGGGGCGAACGCGGCCAGGTAGACGGCGTGGTCCTCGCGACAGGACGGCAATGGCATGTCACAGTCGCCGGTGCAACGCGCGCAAGCCCACGTACTCGCGTGCCGGTCACAATACGGGGCCGTTTCGCGATCGCACGGTTCGTGGGACTCCCCGTCGACGACCCCGGCACAGTGACGGCCGTCGAGACGATACCGGAGTTCGGTGCCAGCGGCCAGGTCGATTCGCTCCACGCTACCGTCGGTGGCCAGGAATACGGCGGGTTCCTCCTCTATGAAACCCTCCTCCGGCGTCGCGTCGATCCCCGTGTCGTAGCCGACGATCTGCACTGATGGCGGATAGGCGCAACCGAACTAAAGGCCTGGCGTTCGGTTCCCGGTCCACGACCCCGTCGGAGACCGTTTACCCCGGAAAAACCGAAACGATCGAAAGACTTTTGTTAGAAATGGAAATTACTGTTGGATGCGCATGGCAGATAATAGCTCACGATTGTCAAGACGTAGCGTGCTTCGGGCCACCGGGGGAGCGGTGGCCGGACTGGCAGCGACCGGATTCGCCGCGGCGGATCCGGACGATCTGGTCGAAGTGAACGTCGGTTTCGCGAACCGGACAGGCCGGGCAAAAGCGGTCGACGCCGCGACCGAAGTCGTTCGGGAGTTCGCCTTCGACGCGATAACGATCCGGCTGCCCAAGAAGGCCGTCTCCGGGCTCGAGAACAACCCGAACGTCAGGTACGTCGAGGAGAACGGCGAGATGCGCGCACTCGCCCAGACGCTCCCGTGGGGGATCGACCGCGTGGATGCCGAGGTGGCCCACGCGAACGGGGAAACCGGGTCCGGCGCGGACGTCGCCATCATCGACACGGGCATCGACTCGGATCACCCCGATCTCCAGGCGAACCTCGGGACGGGGAACGCCGTCGTCCAGTGTAAGGGGAGCCCGAACAAGACGTGCCGTCAGCCCTGGGACGACGACAACGGCCACGGCACCCACTGTGCCGGCATCGCCGACGGAATCGACGACACCGAAGGGGTCGTCGGCGTTTCGACCCAGGCCACGCTCCACGCCGTCAAGGTTCTCGACAAGCAGGGGAGCGGCTCGTTCTCGGACATCGCCGCAGGGATCCAGTGGACCGCCGACCAGGGCTACGACGTCGGGTCGATGAGTCTCGGCGCGTCCTCGGGATCCCAGACGATCAAGGACGCCTGCCAGTACGCCGACGACAATGGCGTCCTGCTGGTCGCCGCGGCCGGCAACTCCGGGCCGTGTACCGATTGCGTGGGCTACCCGGCGGCCTACTCGACCGTGATGGCCGTCTCCTCGACGGCCAGCGACGACTCGCTGTCGGACTTCTCCTCGACCGGGCCCGAGGTCGAAATCGCCGCGCCGGGATCGAACATCTACTCGACGTATTACGGTGGCGGGTACGACACCCTCTCGGGGACGTCGATGGCCTGTCCCCACGTCGCCGGCGGTGGCGCCCAGTTGATGGCGAACGGCTACACCAATACCGAGGCCCGCGACCGCCTCACCGGCACCGCCGAGGACCTCGGACTGGCGTCGAACGAACAGGGGAGCGGCCTCCTCGACGTCGCGGCAGCGCTGGGGCTGGACTCGAGCGACGACTGACGTCGGAACAGCAAAACTACTGAAAATCGCGTTCCCACGCCTTTTTGACGGCGCGACTGCTAGAGGATGACGAATGGTTTCGGAGGAGCGCCACGAGCGGACCGGAGACGATCCGAGAACGGACGCCGAGAGCCCCGATACGGAGGAAGACGAGGAGGAACTCCCCTTCGAGGTCGAACCGCTCGATACGCCAATCGAGAAGGGGGCGATCGACCCGGAGAACGCCCTGTTCGTCGTGCTCGGGATGGTGCTGACGGTCCTGGTCGTCGTCCGATTTCTTTCGGTTCTCCCGTAGGCTTATTCCGGTCCGGGCCGCTAGGGAGCGACATGGCAGAGTTCCTCGGCCTGGACCTTTCGCTCCTCCTGACGGTGATCGGTATCGTCCTGATTATCATGGAGGCGATGGCTCCGGGCGCCCACCTCATCGTGCTCGGTGTCGCCCTCCTCGCCGCCGGCCTGATCGGCCTCTCGCTGGGGCCGACGCTGGGGATCCTTGCGACGCCCCTGGCACTGGCCGCGATGGTGCTGCTATTCGGATCGCTAGCCCTGTTCATTTATCGCGAGTTCGACTTCTACGGCGGCAAGGGTGCCGGCCAGACGAGCGATTCGGACTCGCTCTCGGGTCAGATCGGTCGCGTCACCGAGCGCGTGACCCGGACGAGCGGGGAAGTCAAACTCGACAACGGCGGGTTCAATCCCTACTACCAGGCCCGGAGCATCGGCGGCACGATCGAGGAAGGAACGGAGGTGATCGTCGTCGATCCGGGTGGCGGGAACGTCATCACCGTCGACGCGATCGAGGGGGCCGACTACGACGAGATCGACCGCGAACTCGAACGGGCCAGGGAACGGATGGAAGCCGAAACCGAGGAAGAATCGGGAGCCGAGGAGGACGTGGAAACCGACGAGAGTGGAACGCGAACCTCGGCTGACAGCACCGACGACGACCCCCAGACCGAAACCGAGTCCCAGTAATTACACCCCCTAAACGACCGAATTCTTTTTACGTCGTCTCTCCAAGGGGACAATTATGGTACCGCTGATACCGCTCCAATTGGACGCAACCCCGTTCACGATCGTGGCCGTCCTCGTGTTGATCCTCGCCGTGGTGACAGTCAACAGCATGGTCATCATCGTGGACGCCTACGAGAAGAAAGCGCTAACGGTGTTCGGGGAGTTCCGCAAACTCCTCGAGCCGGGCATTAACTTCGCCCCGCCCTTTGTCTCCCGGACGTACACGTTCGACATGCGTACCCAGACGCTCGACGTGCCCCGACAGGAGGCCATCACGCGGGACAACTCGCCCGTGACCGCCGACGCCGTCGTCTACATCAGGGTGATGGACGCCAAGCGGGCGTTCCTCGAGGTCGACGACTACAAGAAGGCAGTCTCGAACCTCGCCCAGACCACCCTCCGTGCAGTGCTCGGGGACATGGAACTCGACGATACGCTGAACAAGCGCCAGGAGATCAACGCCAAGATCCGAAAGGAACTCGACGAACCCACCGACGAGTGGGGGATCCGTGTCGAGTCCGTCGAGGTCCGCGAGGTCAACCCCTCGAAGGACGTCCAGCAGGCCATGGAGCAGCAGACCTCCGCCGAGCGTCGCCGCCGTGCCATGATCCTCGAGGCCCAGGGTGAACGCCGCTCTGCCATCGAACAGGCGCAGGGTGACAAACAGTCCAACATCATCCGCGCCCAGGGTGAAAAGCAGAGCCAGATCCTCGAGGCACAGGGGGACGCCATTTCGACGGTCCTTCGGGCGAAGTCCGCCGAGTCGATGGGCGAGCGCGCCGTCATCGACAAGGGGATGGAGACCCTGGAGAGCATCGGCCAGGGCGAGTCCACGACGTTCGTCCTGCCCCAGGAACTGTCCTCGCTGATCGGCCGGTACGGCAAGCACCTCACCGGCAGCGACGTGAAGGCCGACGGAGAGGTTCTCGACAGCCTCGACTTCGACCAGGAAACCAGGGAGATGCTCGGCCTCGACGACATCGAAGAGATCCTCGGCCAGATCGACGAGGAGGCCGAGGTCGACCTCTCCGAGATGGAAGAGGAAGCCAAGGCCGTCAAGACGGGCGCTGACGCCGCCGACATCAAGGACGCCGACGAGGTCATCGAGGAGATGGACCAGGAGTTCGAGGAAGGCAACTGAACGGCGACGAATAATAGCAGCGAAGCCGTTATTGCTCCGCCTCACGAATAGCAAGTGACCCGATGACGAACGATCCCCCGGTCGACGAAGAAAAGCGGGCCACGCTCCGCCGGTTTGCCGCCCTCGGAGCCGCCGGTTCGCTGACGAAACTGGCCGGCACGGCCGAGGCCAGCGACGGCGAGAGCGACGCCCGCGACGCCATCGTCGGCTACGTCGCGACGACGCCGGGGGCCCACTTCTCGAAGTTGCGGGACGACCTCAAGCTTGGGACCGGCGAGACCCAGCATCACCTGCGTCAGCTCGTTCGCGCCGGCCGGATCGAAAGCTACCGTGACGGCGACTACCGACGGTTCTTCCGGGCGAACCAGTTTTCCGCGTTCGAGAAGACTGCCCTGGGCTACCTCCGCCGCTCCACGCCGCGGGGCATGCTGATCGAACTGCTTCGCGACCCGGACGCCACCGGGAGCGATCTGGCCGAGGCGCTCGACGTGTCGCGCGCCACGGTAAGCAAGTACGCCGGAGAACTCGAGGACGCCGGATTGATCACCCGGGAGGACGGCTACGCCGTCCGGGAACCCGAAACGATTCTCGTCCTAGTCGTGCGATACGCCGACTCGTTCGACGACCGGGCCGCCGACCTCGCCGCGTCGGCGAGCGACCTGGTCACCTACGACGGTTGAGAGCGCGCCAGCCGCCGCGAACGGTTTCTGGATCGGTTTCGAACGATACGCTACGAGCTACCGTTTCGTTCTCCGACGGAATACTCGGCCGGAAGGGCCGAACCGAGAATGGAATGCCGCGACAGAGTCACGGGAAGCGGGGGCCGGCGTGGACCCCGATGGCCGATCTGGAAGGTCTCGTCCCGAACCGGGCTAGACGGACACCTGCCACGTCGTCGAGGACGAGTAGCCCCACTTCTCGACGTCGACGTCGAACTCGCCGTTGGCGATGGCGGTCATGTTCGTCCCGACCTCCTTGGCGGTCATGCCCAGTTCCTCGCCGATGAGGCGGGACTTGAAGTAGGTCTTCGTCTCCCCCTTCCGTCGAAGGTACGCGAGGATGCGCTGCTGTTTGTCCGTGAGGTCGGTCGACGCTGCGGCACTCGTGCTCATACCTCCCTAGTCGTGAGACACCCCCTTGACGGGTTTGGTACGACCAGTAAACCCGTTCGAGTCTGGTGATTTTAGGACGAAATAGGCTCGAAATGAATCCCAGGGAACCCCCGATTGGTACGGCTGGTTAACGGGACTGGGCCTCGAGAAAGCGTACTCCAGAAGGTTCTTACTCGGCGACAACCGAACGTAGCCCAATGACCGGGCGGTCCGTCGAGGTGAGCGTCATCCTGCCGGCGTACAACGAGGAGACGACCATCGAGCACACCGTCCGGACGACGATCGAGACGCTGGCGGCGTTCCTTCCGTCGGATTCGTTCGAGGTGATCGTCGCGGAGGACGGCTGTGACGACCGAACGCCGGACATCGCGGATCGCCTGGCCGCCGAGGACGAGCGCGTTCGACACTTCCATAGCGACGAGCGACTGGGCCGTGGCGGCGCGCTCGAACGCGCCTTCGGGGCCGCCGAGGGCGAGACCCTGGCGTACTTCGATACGGATCTCGCGACGGACATGCGACACCTGGAGGAGTTGATCGAGAGCGTCCGCACGGAGGGCTACGACGTGGTGACGGGATCGCGATGGATCGAGGGCGAGGAAGCCGACCGCCCGGCGAAGCGCGGGGTGCCGAGCAAGGGCTACAACTGGCTCGTCAGGACGGTTCTCCGATCCGACTTGCGCGATCACCAGTGTGGATTCAAGGCGTTCGACCGCGAGGCCCTGTTCGACCTGCTCGAGGACGTCGACGACCGGCACTGGTTCTGGGACACCGAAGTCCTAACCTACGCCCAGCGCCGGGGCTATCGCGTCAAGGAGTTCCCGGTCGAGTGGACGCCCAGGGGAGATACGAAGGTCGATCTCGTCCGGGACGTCTTCGGGATGGGGAGCCAGATCCTCCGGACCTGGTGGCAACTGTCCGTCAGGCCCCGAATCACCCGGCGAGTGACGATCACGGCGGGCATCCTCCTGTCGGTAGTGGCACTCGGATTGATGACGCTCTATCTCGACCCGAACGAGGTGCTGACACACATGCGGGATGCCGATCCGGGACTCGTCCTCGTGGCTGGCCTCGTCTACGTGCTCTCCTGGCCGCTTCGTGGCGCTCGATACCGGGACATCCTCGCCGAACTGGGATACCGCGAGCGATTGGGTTTCCTCACCGGGGCGATCTTCGTCAGCCAGACCGGAAACCTGGTATTCCCGGCGCGTGCCGGCGACGCCGTCAGGGCGTACGTCGTGAAGGCCCGTCGACGGATTCCGTATCCGTCCGGCTTCGCCTCCCTCGCCGTCGAACGGGTGTTCGACCTGTTGACGATCACCGGGATGGCCGGGGCCGTCCTGGTCGGCCTCGTGGTCACCGGTGGGACGGGCGAAATCGCCGGGGCACTCTCGAACGCCGAGGGACCCGTCACGAAGGGAGCCGCCGAAACGGCCATCTCCGTCGCAGCGGGGATCGGCGTCGTCGCGATCGGTGCCGTCGTCGCCATCGCCCTGTCGGCCCGCTCGGAACGGAACTACGTGCGGTCGATGCTCGTTCGGATCAGCGACGACTCGTACGTCGAATTCGTCGCCAACGTGCTGGAACAGTTCGTGGGCGACGTCCAGCGAGTCGCCGGAACCAGGGGTTCGCTGGCCCGGATCGGAACGACGAGCGTCGGCATCTGGGCCATCGACGTGCTCACGGCCGTCATCGTACTGGAGGCCTTCGGCACCGGCCTCGACTTCGTCACACTGCTCGCAGTTGGCTTCTTCGCGGTGAGCGTCGGAAACCTCGCGAAGGTCTTGCCCCTCTCACCCGGCGGCATCGGCCTGTACGAGGCCGCGTTCACCGTCCTCGTGGCCGGCCTGACGCCGATCGCCGGGCCCGTCGCGTTCGGTGCTGCCGTCCTCGATCACGCGGTCAAAAACGCCGTTACCGTGATCGGTGGCGTCATCTCGATGCTCGCGCTCAACGTCTCACTGACGACCGCCGTCGACGAGAGCGCCGACGCCTACGAGACGTCCAATCCCGACCGTGCGGACTGATCGTCAGGAGCGGTCGGACTGATACTGTCCGGTGACGAACGGACCGAGCGCCCCCGCAATCGCCGATTCGAGTGCCGACTGGCGGTCGATGATGTTGGCAGTAAGCACGCCGGCAGCGCCCTGGTCCCTCGCAACACCTTCGGTGTCGAGCAGGTCGTCCATGACGGGGCCGAGTTCCTCGCCGTTCTCGATTCGCTGGGCGACGTCAGTCGGGAGTCGAAGGCTCGGACCGGACCCTCGGCCCATCGTCGTCCCGTCGGTCACCGCAGCCCACATGACGAGAAACAGGCCGTCGACGGCCTCGAACTCCGCGACGCCGCCCTCGATCCCCACGCCCAGGTCGAAGTCGCCCGCCTCGTAGGTTCGTTCGGCCCGCGTTTCCGCCCCTTCGATCGTCTCCGCGTGCCCGTATGGCTGTTCGCTCACCCCGGACTCGACGGCGATCGATTCCACGGTCGCGCCGACGAGATCCGCGACCGCGTCCTCGGTCGCGGCGATCTTGACGGGGTTTGCCGTTCCGACGCCGATTCGCATGGTGGTCGCTACGCGAAGGGGCTTTTTGTGGCTGTGGGTTCCGGTGTGGCGTCCGGACCCCCGTTCCGACGGATCCCCACCGCGGGCGCATACCAAATTAAAAGTTCGTGAAGAATTCGCAAATTCGCCGTGGAATCGCGGTGAACCGTGCGGTACTGCCTTGCACGCCTCACGGAATACCACAATTTTTATAATGGGGCGCTCCCACCACCTGATAAGAATCCGCCCGGGTTCTACAGGATTTCCCTGCCCGGTAGAGTACGTCATCGCACTATGGTGAACACGAGCACGCGAACTTACGGCAATTCGGTGGAAACGGCACGAAAACCAGCACAGCAGGAGACCGAGGAGTCCACCGAGGACGAACTCACCTGCCCGGAGTGTGGCGGGAACGTCGTCACGCACGAAGCCCACGGCGAGACGGTCTGTAGCGAGTGCGGCCTGGTCGTCGACGAGGACGAGGTCGATCGCGGCCCCGAATGGCGGGCCTTTGACGCCCAGGAGAAGGACAAGAAGTCCCGGGTCGGCGCGCCGACGACGAACACGATGCACGACAAGGGGCTCTCGACCAACATCGACTGGCGGGACAAGGACGCCTACGGGAACTCGCTGGGCGCCCGCCAGCGCGAAAAGATGCAGCGTCTGCGCAAGTGGAACGAGCGGTTCCGCACCCGCGACTCGAAAGAGCGCAACCTCAAGCAGGCGCTGGGCGAGATCGACCGCATGGCGAGCGCTCTTGGGCTCCCCAAGAACGTCCGTGAGACGGCCAGCGTGATCTATCGCCGCGCGCTCGACGAGGACCTGCTCCCCGGTCGGTCGATCGAGGGCGTCTCGACGGCCGCCGTCTACGCCGCCGCGCGTCAGGCCGGGGTTCCGCGGTCGCTGGACGAAATCGCCGACGTGAGTCGCGTCGAGAAAAACGAGGTCGCCCGGACGTACCGCTACGTCGTCCGCGAACTCGGCCTCGAGGTCCAGCCGGCCGACCCGGAGAGCTACGTCCCGCGCTTCGCGTCGGGGCTCGAACTCTCCGACGAGGCCGAACACCGCGCCCGAAAGCTCCTGCAGAACGCCAAGGAAAAGGGCGTCCACAGCGGCAAATCGCCGGTCGGGCTCGCGGCGGCGTCGGTCTACGCCGCGTCGCTGCTGACCAACGAGAAGACGACCCAGGCGGCGGTCAGCGAGGTCGCCGACATTTCCGAGGTCACGATCCGCAACCGCTACCACGAACTGCTCGAAGCGGCCGACAACCTCGCGCTGGCATAGCCTTTTCTCCCGCCGGGCCGAGAGCCCGGTATGGACTTCGAGTCGTTCGTCCTCGCCGCGAGCACCGGGGATCTCACAGACGAGCCTGCCGCTCGCGAGCACGCCGACGCCATCGAGTTCCGGATGGATCTCGCCGACGATCCAGTCGTGGCGCTCGAGGACTACGACGGCGTTTTGCCGATCATCGCCACCAACCGGGCGGCGTCGGAGGGGGGCGACGCCGACGAGGACGGGCGACTCGACGCTCTCGAAGCGGCCGCCGCGATGGATGCCGTCGCGGCGATCGACGTCGAACTCGCGAGCATCACGGACGGCGACGGTGAATCTACGGTCGAGACTGCACGTCGCCAGGGCGCTCACACCATCGCGTCGGTTCACGATTTTACCGGCACGCCGCCGGCATCCGAACTCCGCGAATTCGGCAGCCTCGCCGGCGACGTGGCCGACGTGGCCAAAATCGCCGTGACCGCTCGCGACGTCGGCGACGTGCTCAGATTGCTCTCGGTGACGCGGGAACTCACGGTCGACGGCGACCGCGTGGCGACGATGGCGATGGGGGAACCCGGCCGCCACTCGCGGGTGATTACGCCACTCTACGGGTCCCGGATCGGCTACGCGCCGGTTCGCGAGGAACGGGCGACCGCTCCTGGCCAGTTCGATCTCGAAACGTTCAGAACCGTGTTCGAAACGATACGATAACGCAGATCACGTGGGGGTGCCGTGCTTCGCGTCGAGTCGGCCGAGCGCACTGGCCACCAGGGTCAATCCGACCGCCTCGCCGGTCGGCGTGAGACGGTACCCGTCCTCCACCTTCTCGACCAGGTCGTCGCGGAGACGGCCCAGGTGATAGTTGAACCGCCCGGCGTCGCGCGCCCCGACGCGGGACCGGAGTGCGGAGAACGACAGCGTCGGATTCGCCGGACACTCGCTCCGCCGAAGGACGAGTTCGAACACGATCCGCAACCGGGTCTCGTCGCTCAGCAGGGTGAAGACGTTCGCCAGCGCCGGCACGTTTTCCGGTGCTTCCGCACACCAGCCCGGTGCCGAATCGGCGTCGGCATCCATCTCCATCGCGCTTGCGGATTCCTCGGAAAATGCGACGAGGCCGTCATTCGAGGGCATCGAGGATCACCTCGTCGATCTCGACTCCCGAAACCGTCGGCCGGCCCGACTCGTCCTTGCTCCAGGACAGGACTGGGTAGACGGGGTACTCCTCGCCGTTGCCGCCGTCGGTGAACCTGAGGGTCGCGGGCTCGCCAGAAGCGAGCGTGGCGTTGACCTGCCGACGGGCCGCCCGATCGAAGTGGTTCATGTGGCTCACGCTCTTGCCCGAGCGAACCGTGACGACCTCGATCTCCAGTCCCTCGCGGCTGGTCTGCTGGGTCACCCGCAGGGGAACCCAGTAGGACTCGCCGTCGTAGGACCCGTTCTCGTCCAGGAAGTCGAAGACGAGAACGGCGTCCTCGGCGTCCTGGAGGGCACCCATCTCGTGCTCCAGGTCGAATTCGCCCTCGCCGAGGCCGCTCAGCGAGGATTGCAGGGAGTTCATGACCTGGCTCCGGACGCCACGCTTCATCTCCTCGACGAACTCGTCGGTCGAGAACGGCTCCTCCGACCGGCTTTCTCGGCCCCTGGCTCCGGGCGGTTCCGGTTCGCGGGGCGGGCGCTCGTCCCAGGGCGATCGTTCGCGAGCAGCGTGTGGGGGCTCCTGTCCGCCCTCGAGTTCCCGTCGGAGTCCCCGGTGGAGGACTTCTTCCCAGGAGAGGTCGAGTTGCTGCTTGCGCCGCTTCATCCGTTCGAAGATCTCGTCGTCGTCGATCGTGATACGGACCTCTCGGCTCATATGTGAGTTCTTGCTATACAATTACTTAAAGTTTTCCCCTGATAACTCACATTGGACTCACATCGACGTCGGGTGGGGCCGATTGGTTGGCCCCGGTCGGTGATGCCCGGTCTGGGCGGCTCCGTCGATTTTCGACGACGGGTGGGGGTTCGAAGTGGGCAGCATCAGCTCCGGGAGTCGACGACGACGACGTTGAGAAATGGGACCGGGACTGTTCCGGTCGCGACTGACACCCCGACCTACTGCTCGACGACTCGTTCGTCGACAGCCTCGCCGAAGTGGCGGGCCGTGTCCTCGTAGTGAAGCAGGATCTCGTCCCCCGGTTCGAGATCAGTGACCGCGACCGGGCCGTCCCGGGTGTGGACCTTGATCGTCTCGGCGTTCTGGAGGAGCGTCTCGACGGCGTCGCCGTCCTCGGTCTCGAGTTCCACACGGAACATCGGTCGTTGCTCGATTTTCGCCCGGCCGACGATGGCCTCGCGGGTGTGCCCCTCGGTGTCGACGACCTGGACCCCGTCGCCGCTCTTCAGTTCGGCCAGGTACTTCGTCTCCCCGCCCGGCGTCCGGACGTAAGCGTGGACTGCGCCGGCGTTGACCCGGAACGGACGGGGATCGACGTAGGGCGAGTCGGCCGTCTCGGCGTGGACGAACACCAGCCCCCGGCTCATCGACCCGACGAGCATCCCCTCGTCGTCGTCCAGCAACGACCCGGTATCGACGCAGACGCGATCCGCGCTCCCCACGGGTTCGATGGCCGTGACGGTGGCGTACTCCAGGGCCAGGGATTCGCGATCGGCCCGGTCGCGAACGTCCACCGTCGCCCGGATCTCGTCCGGGTCGTCCGTGTCCAGGAGCACGCCGTCCGCGCCCACCTCCAGGGTCTCGAAGGCCGTCTCGGCCTCCGCCGCCGAGGTGACGCCGGCGATCAGTTCCGTCTCCTCCCCGACCCGGGCGATCAGGTTCTCCAGGGGGATGATCTGCCAGTCCTCGCCGACGACGATGGTGAGGTCCGCCTCCTCGGCGGCGGCCTCGGCGAAGGTCTCGTAGGCCTCGTTCCGCAGGCGGACGAACGCTCCAACGGTTCCCTCGGCGTCCCGGCGGAGGCTCGAGAGGTCCGCCGATCCCGAGAAGTCCTCCGGGAGGTCGATAGTCCCGTCACCTTCGCCGCGCTTCCCGATCACGACGGCGTCGGGGTCCGCGACCACCCGTTCGCCCTCCGCGTCGTCGATGACGCTCACGTCGCCGTCGGTCCGGAAGGCGGCGACGTTCACCTCGCCGAGTTCGCGAACGCGTTCGACGTCGGCCTGATCGACGAGCACCCAGTCGACGCCGGCCTCGAGGCCGGCCGTGATTCGGTCCCGACGGTCTTCCCAGTCGCCCACCTCGTCGTCGGCCTTGAGCCAGACGCTCCGAGTCATGTTGGCACGCTCGGCGGGCACCGGCTTGAACGTGGCGGAGGGAGACGACACGGCCGTCGCCCTCGCAAGCCTTATCCGCCGACCTCCCTCACGATGCCCATGGATCGAGACGGCGCAGTACTCTTCGACCTCGATCGAACGCTCTGTGTCCGGACCCAGGACGAGGACGAACTCCTCCGGAAGGCGTTCGATCGCGCCGGCATCGAGCAGTACTGCTCGGTCGCCGACCTGGTGGCCGTCTCGGACGACCTGCCCACGGCCGAGAGCGACGTCGAGTTCTACGAACTCGGCTTGCGTGCCGTCGCGGAAGGAACGGTGGCGGATCCGGACGACGCCCCCGCCGTCGCCCGGGCGTACGACGACCTCGTCGATCACTCGGCAGTCGACTTCCGACCGGGAGCCCGGGCGGCTCTGGAGGCTGTCAGGGAGAACTACGCCGTGGCACTCGTCACGAACGGCGGCCGCGAGACCCAGACCACGAAACTCGAGGCGCTCGGCATCGCCGACGCGTTCGACGCGACCGTGTTCGCCGATCCGAAAAACGGCGTCGAACCGAAACCGGATCCGGAGCCGTTCCGGCGGGCGCTGTCGGCGCTCGACGTGGCCCCTGAAAACGCCCTGCACGTCGGCGATTCGCTCTCGTGTGACGTCGAGGGGGCGAACCGGTTCGGACTCTCGTCGGTCTGGGTTCCGTTCGAGGACGAAACGAACGACGCCGCCCCCACGCCGACCTACATCCTCGACTCCCCGGGCGACCTCCCGGCGCTCCTGTAGCGCGAGCTAGTCCCGTATCACGACGTCGCCGAAGATGGCCGCTCCTCTGAGCACGAGATCAGTCTCGCCGTCCCGTCCCGGGTGACGGCGGCGGTCCTCGACGTCCCCGAAGATTCGCACCGTTTCCACGTCGACCGTCCAGTCCTCCGGGACCATCACGTCCACCGTCCCGAAGATGGCGACCGGTT
>DATFIX010000095.1:0-14435 GCA_035269625.1 Natrialbaceae archaeon | reverse complement strand
CTATGGCTAAAGAAACCGCTCGTCGGGATCTACGGATGCCCGAAGGGGATCAGGTGTTCGCGGTGGTGACGGACATGCAGGGATACGGCCGCGTCAGGCTCCGCTGTGCCGACGGCAAAGAGCGGATGGGCCGCATCCCGGGCCGGATGCGCAAGCGCGTCTGGATCCGGAAGGACGACGTCGTTCTCGTCGATCCCTGGGACTGGGAGGACTCGAAGGCCGACATCGTGTGGCGATTCGACAAGGGGGACGCCGAGCAGCTTCGAGAAGAAGGACACATCAACTGAGGTCTGGCGTCACGTCGCGAGCGACTTTTCACCCTCGGCTTCCAACCCCGCCGCATGGACGGAGAGATCAGCCCGGACCGCCTCGCCGAACTCCTCGCGAACGACGCCGACGTCGAAATCGTCGACGTCCGGGAACCGGAGGAGTTCGAGGCCGGACACATCCCGGGGAGCGTGAACGTCCCGCTCCCGGCGCTCAGCACGGAGGTCGACCGGATCGGCCCCGCCGAGCGGATCGTGACCGTTTGTCCCCACGGCGAGGCGAGCATCCAGGCCGCCCGACTCATCAGCGCGTTCGGCGGCCTGGACGAACCGACGATCGAGAGCCTGGACGGCGGAATGGACGCCTGGGAGGGCGACCTCGTTTCGGGCGACGAGTAGCGCCGCTCCCGGGGCGACTCGCTCGAAAACTCGAAATTGGAGACGCGATCAGGCCACGTTGAAGCCTTTGCCTTCCAGGAATTCCTCGACGCGACCGGTGTGATTGCCCTGGAGTTCGATGGAGCCGTCTTCGACGGTCCCACCGCACGCGAACTTGGACTTCAAGTCCGAGGACAGACTGTCGAGGTCGACCTCGCTGGGGTCGAATCCTTCGATGACCGTTACCTCCTTCCCGTACCTTCGCTCGTCGATGCGGATGGAGATCTGCTGGGACTCCTTGGCGACGTCCTCGCAAACGCAGAGCTCCTCGGGCAACCCGCACGTCGAGCAGACTTCCGACATTACGTTCGGTCTTTGGAAACCGCGCTATTAAACATTATCGGGACCGGGAACGGGGACGTCGGGCCGGGAACGGGGATGCGGGAGCGAGCCGGGGCGACGGTCCGGGACGGCGACGCCCGAGAGCGAAGAGATTTACCCCTCGACGCGATACGTTCGCCCCGAATGTTCGATTTCGTCGTCGTCGGAGCGGGACCGCCGGGATCCCGGTTCGCTCGCCGGGCCGCCGAGGCTGGCCACTCCGTCGTCGTCTTCGAGGCGGGCGAGGTGGGCGAGCCCCTGGCCTGCTCCGGCCACGTTTCCACAGACCTGTGGGCGTTCACGGGCGAGGGTGCCCGCGAGGCCCTCCTCCAGAACGAGATCTACGGCGCCCGCTTTCACGTCCGGGGGCCGGGCAGCGACGATTATCCGTTCTACAAGGAGTCGGTCGTCTCGAACGTGATCGATCGCGTGGGGCTCGATCGCCACCTGGCCGACCTGGCCCACGAGGTCGGGGCTGACGTCCGCGAGAACCACGCCGTCACCGCGGTCGAGGAGCACCACGACCGCGTCGCGGTGACCGTCAGCACGCCCGACGGGACGGAGACGGTCGAGGCCCGGATGGTCGCCGGGTGTGACGGCCCGCGATCGAAGGTCCGCACGGAACTCGGCCTGCCCGAACCGGACGAACTCCTCCACGGCGTCCTCGGGTTCGACGAGACCGCCGACCACGAGGACTTCGTCGACGTCCACCTGACGGTTCCTCGCTTTTTCGCCTGGCGCATCCCCCGCGGCGAGGCCGGCGTCGAGTACGGTCTGGCCGCCCCGCCGGGCGCGGACGTCCCCGACCGGTTCGACCGCCTCGTGAGCGACTACGGCGCGAACGTCACCCGGCGCTGCTCCGGTGCGATCCCGATCGGACCCCCGTCGACGGTGACGAGCCGTCGGGGGTTCCTGATCGGCGACGCCGCCGCCCAGACCAAGCCCTTCACCGGCGGCGGCATTCTCTACGGGATGACGGGCGCCGACCACGCCGCCCGGACGATCGACCCCGGCGACCCCTCGACGCTCGCGGACTACGAGGCCGCCTGGCGGGACGACCTCGGGACCGAGATCCGGCTGGGACGCTGGGTTCGCCGCGCGTACTCCCTGCCCGAACCGATCCAGCGCCTCGGACTGCGGGCGACGGCGGGCGAGATCGGCGTCCACATGGATCGCCCGACGTCGCTGTTCTCGCTCGACCAGTTGCGGGCGTGGCTGTCGCGGTCCTGAACGGGTCGCGGAACCCTACCGAACGCCATCCCCGTCGTCGGCCGTCGGCAACCACAGGCGGACGGTCGTCCCCCGCCCGCCGCCTCCCGTATCCTCGAAGGAGACCGTCCCGCCGTACTTCGTGACCGTCCAGTAGACCAGCCACAGCCCCAGGCCGCTCCCGTGATCGAGTGCCGTCTCGGTCCCGGTCTCGATGACGGCCACCTCCTCCTCGGGGATGCCCGGGCCGTCGTCGCGAACCAGGAGTTCGACGCCGTCGGGGGCGACGCTGCCCTCGACCTCGACCGTCGGTTCGTCGCCGTCGTTGTGGACGACGGCGTTCTCGACGACCTCCTCGATCGCGAGTTCGACGACGCCCGACGCCCTGACCGGTGCCGAATCCGGGAGGTCGGCCTCGATCGTTGCCGCGGGGTGATCGGCCGCCACTTCGTCCACCACCGTCGCCGTGATCGCGACCAGATCGTGCACTTCGGCGCGTTCCGCGTCGGCGTCGAGGACGTCCTGGAAGCGGCGGGCCTCCTCCCCGAGCGTCAGCAGGGCCTCGGCCACGCGGCGGATCTCCCGGGCGTTCTCGACGGGATCGCCCCCGGACCCGGCGGCCAGGATCTCGTCCACGCGCCCCACGATGACGTTCATCTTGTTGCGAAGGTTGTGGCGCAACACCCGATCGAGGACCGACAGGCGCTGCTCGCGACGGATTCGATCCGTGACGTCGTGGACGACGCCGATCGCGCCGAATCGCCCCTCGCCCTCCGACGGGAGCAGGCCGATCGACACCTCACAGGTCCGTTCCTCCCCGCTCGCGATCTCGACCCCGAGCTCGACGGTCCGGCGACCGTCGGGATCCTCGTTCGCGAGTTCCTCGAAGCGATCAAGCGCTCGCTGGTAGTCCACCTGGGGAACGAGCAGAGTGGCATGCGATCCGAGCAGTCGGTCGCGATCGTAGCCGGTGAACGCGACCATCTCGTCGTTGATCCGCGCGAACCGGCCCTCGGCGTCGAGCGTGAAGATCGGGTCGCTCGCCGTCTGGACGATCGTCTCGTAGCGTTCGAGTTCGCGCTTGCGCTCCTTGCGCTCGGTCACGTCCCGGAAGTACACGGAGAGCCCGTTCTCCGCGGGGTAGACGTTCACCTCGAACCAGGAGGAAAGCGGCGGATACCGGTCCGTGAAGGTGACGGCCTCGCCCGTGGACATCGCGTGTTCGAGATGGGGCTCGAACTGTCGGTCGGACCCGGCGGGCAACACCGACCAGATGGACCCCCCGACCAGGCGTTCCGTCGCGTATCCGAGCAGCGCCTCGGCCTGCTCGTTCGCGTAGGTGATCCGCCACTCTTCGTCGATCGCCACGAACCCGTCGCTGATGCGCTCGAGGGTCCCCTCGATCCGTTCCCTGGCCATCTCGCGGGCGTACTCGTGGGACCGTCGTTCCCGGACGATGACCTGTCGCGGGAGCGACTCGTCGGTTTCACGGGCCGTCCCGACGCCCTTCAATTCCACGTTCACGACGGACCCGTCGCCTGTCACGAGCCGGGCTTCCTGGAAGGTTCCCGACGGTCCGCCGCCGCCGAACGCCGCCTCGACGTCGGCCCGATCGTCCGGATGGACGACGTCCAGGAACCGTCGGCCGAGCGGGTCAGCGTCCTCCCCCAGCAGCCGGCGACCCGTATCGTTGACGTACTCGACCCGGCCCCGCCGGAGGAGAAACACGGCCTCGGAGAGTTCGGTGACGAGTTGCCGGTACCGGCGCCGATGGGTCGTCGCTTCGAGCGAGAGGCGACGCGACTGGAGGAGACTCGTGACGCGATGCCGGGTCTCCGCCCGATCGTACGGCGCGACCAGCACGTCGTCGATCAGTCCCTCGTTCACGTCGGCGGGGACGGGCGTCTCCGTCGAGGAAATCACCAGCAGCGTGGGAACCCGGACCGGCCGGGCGGTTCGTTTTCGGTCCCGAAGGGCGTCGGCCACTCGCCGAGCACCCCCCGGATCGAGGAGATACAGGTCGGCAGTCGACGGGAGGTCGTCGAGTCCCTGCGTGACGGCGTGTCCCGCGTCGGCCACCCAGGCCGCGAACCGGGATCGTCGATCCTCGTTCGCCATCGCCAGGTGGACCGATCCCGAGATGTCCTGCGACGTCATGGCTCCGTCCACCCGTCGCGTTCCTCAGGTGCGGCCGACGACCGCGGCGTCCCTGGAGGGTCCGACGGCGACCGATGCATAATCGTGGAGTGCACGACGAGAGAATAAGGATCCTTTGGCCCCGCAATAGCCAACGCGGTCTTCAAAACGACACATAGAGCAAGTCGTCGCCGGGAGACCCGGATCGGCCCTGCCAGGTGACCGAGAGTGCAAATGCGTTTCGCGAAGCGATCGGGGCTACGAGTCGAAGTCGTGATCCGGATCGTCCTCGACGGTCCGTTTCATCGAGTCCCGGCGCGCCTTGGCGTCCCGGCCGGTGCACTCGAGCAGGAAATCGTTCTTCAGCGACACCGCCTCCTGGGCCGCCTCGAGTTCGTCGGGCGAAAGGTCGGCGGGGTCGGCCTCCTCGAATTCGACGGCCAGTTTGTCCTTCTTGCCGCTGTAGGACGCCGCACCAACGATGATTCGCTGGAAAACCGGGTTGTCCGGTTCGCCGACGACGTACAGGTCGTTGCCCTTGTAGGCCTCCGTCCCAGTAATCTCGCCGAAATACTCCTCGACGGTCGCCTTCAGGTCCGGTACCCGTTCCTCGAGGTACTCGCCGCGTCGCATCTTGTACTCCTTCATGCTCGGGACATAGAGAGGGGGTCGGTTATCCGTTTCGTCTCGGTTTCAGCGTTCGGTGATGTACCCGCTATGACATTCGGGACAGATGTCGCCGACCCGGAGCGACCCGCGGTGGGCCGGGACGGCATAGCCGCACTCGGGACAGTAGAACTCGCCCGTTCCGGAGGACTGTCCCTCCTCGCTCGGCGACGGCGCCGGGCCGGCGCTGGTGAATCCGGGGTCCGGTTCCGGCGGGGCCGAGCGCTCGGCCGCCGCCTTGCCCTCGACCGACTCCGCCGGTCGATCGCCCGACTGCTCCTCGGCAGGTTCCTCAGGGGGTTCGCCCTCGCCCCGTTCGGCGTCGGGCCAGGCCGCCGGTTCGCCCGATTCCTCGGGTGCCGGTTCCTCGGACGCGGGCCACTCGCCATGCTCGCGTTCTCCCGGGGACTCGGATTCGTCCATGATGACGCCGTCGTCGTCGACGGCGGCCGAGTCCGCGGGTGCCTCGGCCGGAGACTCGTCCCCGTCCTCGACCGGTTCGGCCTCCCCGGTTTCGTCCTCGGCGGGGTCCACTTCAGCGGCTTCGTCAGTCGGTTCCGTCTCGGCGTCCTCGTCGTCCCCCGACTCCGCGTCGGTGATGAGTTCGGCGTCCTCCGTTTCGACGGCCTCGGCGTCGGCCGGTTCCGCTGTGGTTGTCCCGGCCGACTCGTCGGGCGCGTCGTCCATCTCACCGGCCTCTTCGGCCGGCGTCTCGTCGTCCGTGAGCACCTCGACGCCCTCGTCTTCGCCGGGTTCGCGATCGCCCTCGTCGTCAGCCTCGAGGGGTTCGTCCGAATCCGCTTCGGCCGGGGCGTGCACCTCTTCGTCGGCGACCTCGTCGTCGGCAACCGACGGGTCCGATTCCTCGTCCTCGACGTCGGCGTCCGGCGCGGTCCCGTCGTCGGGGGCCGATTCGACCGCGGTCACCTCCGTGTTCTCGCTGATCACGTTCCGCTCGCCGCACCGTTCGCAGATTTCGACCTCGCGCTCGACGGTCACCACCTCGCTACCACGTTCCTCGCGTTCGCGTTCGACCTCCGGCTCCCCGAACGCGTGGCCGAACATTGAGCACCTGAGACCCATTGTCAACGCGTACCCTATCCGGGGGCAAAAGACTACTGTTTGCGCAAACGTCGACGGCCGCTGCCCGGGCCCGTCTCAAAGGTATATAGGCCACCGCGACCTATGACGTGACGATGTCAATCAAGGGTGAGTACCGCGACCGACCGCCGGTGCAGATCGCGGTGCTCGACGCGCTCGTTGGCCGGAGCGAGGAGGGGATGACGGTCTTCGAGCTCCGATCCCACGTCGACGTCGACATCGACGAACTCGAGGACGCGCTCGCGGCGCTCCGGGAGGACCAGCTGATCCTCGTCGAGGAAAAAGGCGGGCGGACGGTTATCCGCCCGGCCGACCGCGTCGTCCCCGATCCCGACGACGGCGACCACGAGCGATCGCTGTTCGACGAACTCCGAGATCGGTTGCCGTTCTGAGCGCCTACTCCTTGCCGAGTTTCTGGCGACTGATCTTGACGCCCGTCGGCGTGACGACCAGCTGATCGTCCCCCTTCTGGACGATGTCCCCGTCGACCTCCTTGGCGACCTGGCGGAGTTCGTCGAGGATGTGGTCGGCAGTGCTGTCCTCCGTGCGCAGGCGCGTGATGTCCGCGATGACGAGGTCGCCGTCGTAGACGGCGTCCTTGATGGCGATCGCGTCCTGCTGTTCCTGGATCTCGGCGACGTGGACCGTCATGGCGGCGTCCGCCGGGGTCGTCTCGAGCTGGTCCGCGTCCAGTTCCACGTAATCGTCGACCCCGCGAGAGCCACGGTCACCGAAGATCTTGCTCATCAATCCCATAGGGAAATCCGTCCGGCGGCGCGAGTATAGTTCTTACGTCAGACGATCGGTGACGGGGGCATCGGGGACCACTGCAGCGCGAGCCGCGGGATCCGTTCGGCTATGGCGGGGATTTATTATTAGTAAGTCACTGGAAAGTCACGAGCATGGCTGATAATGACTCACACGTTTCTCGCCGGGACGTGCTCCGGGGCGCCGCGGGCGCAGTGGGAGCGGCGGCGCTCGCGGGGCAGGCGAGTGCGGGCGAGAGCGAGCACGACCGGGTAATCGTCGGACTGACGGCGAACGCGGGCTTCGACGTCGCGCGCCAGCACGCGACGAGCGTTCGTCGCGAACTGGACTTCGAGGACATCGGGAAGGCCGTCGCGGGGACCTTCCCCGACGCCGCGATCGAAGCGCTTCAAAAGAACCCGAACGTGCGGTACGTCGAATCGGACGGCGAGTACCGGGCGCTCGCCCAGACGCTGCCCTGGGGGATCGACCGGGTGGACGCCGACCTGGCGCACGACGACGGCTTCACCGGGAGCGGGGCCGACGTCGCCATCGTCGACACGGGCATCGACGACGATCATCCCGACCTCCAGGCGAACCTGGGGAGCGGCACCGCCTTCGTGAACTGCGGGAGCAGCGGCGGGTGTCGGTTCGGCGCCCAGCCCAACGACAACCAGTGCAACTACGCGTGGTCCGACGACAACGACCACGGCACTCACTGCGCGGGCATCGCCGACGCCGTGAACGACACCGAGGACGTCGTGGGCGTCTCCACCGAGGCGACCCTGCACGCCGTGAAGGTGCTCGATGGCTGTGGGAGCGGATCGCTCTCGGATGTCGCTGCCGGCGTCGAGTACGTCGCCGACCAGGGCTGGGACGTCGCCTCGCTGTCGCTCGGTGCCTCGTCGGGCGACCAGACGCTGAAGGACGCCTGCCAGTACGCGTACGATAACGGCGTGTTGCTGGTCGCCGCCGCGGGTAACGACGGCCCCTGCAGCGATTGCGTGGGCTACCCGGCGGCGTACTCGACGGTCATCGCCGTCTCCTCGACGGCCAGCGACGACTCGCTGTCGGACTTCTCCTCGACGGGTCCCGAGGTCGAACTCGCCGCGCCGGGGACGGACATCCTCTCGACGGTCCCGCCGGAGTCCTCCGCGGACGGCACCGACACCTTCTCCGGCACGTCGATGGCCTGCCCGCACGTCTCCGGCGCGGGCGGCCTCCTGATGGCGAACGGCCAGTCGAACACGGAGGCCCGCTCCACGCTCCAGGACACCGCCGAGGACCTCGGCCTCGCCGACAACGAGCAGGGCAACGGCCTGCTCGACGCCGAGGCCGCCACGAACGCGCTCGGGAGCACCGATTCCCCACCCAGCGTCTCGTGGGTGAACCCGGCCGGCGGCGAGACGGTGAGCGGGACGATCACGGTCCAGATCGACGCCAGCGACAGCGAGGATAGCGACGACTCCCTGGACGTGACCTACGCCGTCGACGGCGGGGCCGCCCGGTCCACGACCTACAACTCCACCTCGGGGTACTACGAGGACTCCTGGGACACGACCGGTGTGAGCGACGGCGATCACACCCTGGAGGCCCAGGCGACCGACTCGGCCGGCAACACCTCGACGACGAGCATTACGGTCACGACCGACAACACCGAGAGCGCGCCGACCGTCGACAGCCTGTCGCTCTCGGAGGCCGAGACCAGCGACTCGGACGCCGAGTTCGACGCCGACTGGTCGGTCGGCGACGCGGACGGGGACCTCGATTCCGTCGACCTCGTGTTGACCCAGGATTCCGATGGCTCGACCGAGGATTCCACCACGATCAGCGTCAGTGGCTCCTCCGCGTCCGGCACCACGCGACTGGTGGCCGCCGGGGACGACGGGTTAGGCAACAGTTACACGGTCGAACTGACGGTCACCGACGCCGGGGGGAACACGGCGTCCGACACTGCCTCGGCGACCGAAACCGAGGACACCAGCAGTGCGCCGACCATCGACACCTTCGGCGTGAGCACCCGGACGACCGGGCCGTGGACCCGGGTGACGACCGACTGGGCCGTCTCGGACGCCGACGGCGACCTCGATTCGGTCACGACCGAACTGCTCGATTCGAGCGGGGCGGTCCTCGCCAGCACGACGACGAACGTCAGCGGATCCAGCGCCAGCGGGTCCCACGAGGACCGGACCAGGAGCACCGCCACCGACGTTCGCCTGACCGTCACCGACGCGGCGGGCAACACGACCACCTCGACCAGGTCGGTGTAGGGATTTCGACGGGAAGACCCCGGCAGCGCGGGCCGGGAAGGACACCCTTTTTCGCCGTCGCGTTGTGCCCGGACACGATGAGCGACGACCGGGATTCAGCGCAGGCCGAGACGAATGGCGGAACGCCGGATCTGGACGAGCGCGCCCGGGACGTCCTCGGGTTCTCGCGCTGGTGGCTGGTGTTCGGCGCGGCCGGGATGATGGCCGTCGTCGGCCCCTACCAGTACGTCTGGTCGTCGATCCGGGATCCCGTTTCCCAGGCGGTCGGCGTCGAGAGCGCGGCGCTCTCGACCGTCTTCACGCTGTTCGTGATCTTCCAGGCCGGGTCGCAGTTCCCCGTCGGCTGGTGGCGGGATCGTCACGGCCCGCGCGCACTCTCGCTCGTGGCCGCCGTCCTCGCCGGCGGCGGCTACTTCGGGCTGGCGCTCGCCGACGAGATCTGGCAGATCTACCTGCTGTACTCGCTGGGCGCGATCGGCGTCGGGATCGTCTACACCATCGCGGTCAACACGGCGCTCAAGTGGTTCCCCGACCGTCGGGGGCTGACCTCCGGCGTCGGCACGATGGCCTTCGCCGGCGGGAGCGCCGCGCTGGTTCCCTACGTCCGCGCCAACGCCACCGTCGCCGGCTACACCCGGGTCCTCAGGGTGATGGGCGGGCTGATCTTCGTCGTCCTGCTGCTGGGAGCGGTCCTCCTCCGGGACCCCCCGGACGGCTGGCGACAGCGAGGAAACGGGGACGACGACGCGGATGCCGAGAACGACGCCACCGACGATCCCGCCGCCGACGGCGGCCTCGCACGCAAGCAGTTCACCTGGCGGGAGATGCTCCGGACCTGGCAGTTCTGGCTGATGTACGCCATGTTCGTCGGCGTTTCGGGGGCGGGACTGATGCTCACGGAGAAGATCGTCTCCTACGCCGACCACCTCGGCCTGGCGGCGCTGGTCGCGACCGCCTCGGCCACCCTGCTCCCGCTGGCCGGCGGGATCGGCCGGCTGGTCCTCGGGGAGATCTCGGACCGCGTGGATCGCGAGAACGCGATGGCCGCCGCGTTCACGCTCTGTGGGCTGGGCCTGTTCGCGGTGGTCTTCTTCGGTCTCCAGGGGTTCAGCGCCGCGTTCGTCGCCGCGGTCGTGGTCGCCACCTTCTTCTGGAGCCCCCAGTACACGCTCTTTCCCAGCGTCGTCGGCGACTACTACGGCGAGGCCCACTCCTCGGCCAACTACGCCCTCCTGTACTCGGGCAAGATGTGGGGCGGCGTCTTCGGCGGGACGGTGACCGGGGCGCTCGCGACGACCATCGGGTGGTCGACGACGTTCACGATCGGCGGCGTGCTCGCCGTCGCCGCCGGCGTGGCCGCGCTGGTGCTCAGACCGCCCGCAGGACAAACGGTCGACGGGTAGCGTTGGTTCGCCTGACGGAATGTCGCCGACTCTCCGGCGTTCGGGACCCGACGGACGCGGATCGCGGCAAACGGTCAAGTAGTAGGGGAACGAACATGAAACGACCATGACACCCACGACCGACGACGATCGACCCACGAACGGCGGCCACGAAACCCCCGCGGCGGACACGGACGAGACGGGACGACCCTCCAAAACCGATCCGGAACGGCGCGCCAGATCCCAGTATCCGCGCTTTCTCGACTGGCTGATCCCGATCTTCCTCGTCCTGATCGGGCTCGCGCTCGTCGTCGGCGGGACCGCGCTCCTCGCCGGTGCCGATCGAGCACTAATTAGCGATGCGGTCGAAGACGAGACGATCCAGTCGGACGTGTTCACCGGCGAGGACCTCGTCGACGTCACCTTCGCCACCGCGTGGTGGAGCGGGATCGGCCTCGTCGTCACCGGCGTGGCGGTCTGGCTCGCCGCCGTCTGGTTCTACGTCCTCAGGCGACGGGAACGCCGGGCGGAAGCCGAGGGCGGCCAGCCCAGTTACCTCTGGACGAACGCCATCGTCGGCGCCGTCGCCGCGATCGTTCTGGGGTTCATCCCGTTCTCCCAGGCCGTCGGCGGCGCGATTTCGGGGTGGCTCCAGGAGGGCGACAGCGACGACAGTCTCAAGGTCGGCGGCCTCTCGGGGCTGCTCACCGGCCTCCCCATCGCGCTGGCGGTCGTGTTCGTCTTCGCCGGCCTGATCGACGGCTCGATGGGCATCGACGAGGGCAACTGGGCGTTCCTGTTCGTGGGACTCCTGGCGTTCGTCGTCGTGTTCACGCTGCTGTTCGTCGCCGTCCTCGGCGCGATCGGCGGGTGGATCGGCGGGCGAATCGCCGGCCGACCCTCGCGCCGAGGATCAGCGGAACGATAGCTGCATCGACGAGTCGATCAGCGCGCCTTCGAGGACGATGCCCGCCCCCCGCTCCGACTCCGGACCAGCGTGACCGCCGATTCCGGGTACTCGACCCGGAGCAACGCGAGGTGGGCGAGCGCCAGCGCGACGTTCGTGGGCCACCAGAAACCGAGCGGTGCGAGACCGAGGTTGAACGCGGCTCCGAGCGCGAGGCCGAGTTTTGCGTACCCCCGCCGCGAGAGGATGGCTGCAGCCACTGCCAGTTCGAACAGCGCGAGTAGCGGGAGGAGGACGCCCAGGTTCGGAAGGACGAGATCGGTCCACAGGTCCCGGTACCAGCCGAACAGGATGAACTCGGTGATCTCGCCGTACAGTTCCCGGTTCGACGCCCAGTAGACGAGGTGGACGAGTGCGCCGCCGACGTACATCACGCCGAACAGTCCCCGGAGCATCTCTGCCCCCCTGGCGTAACGGGTTCGAGCCATATGTGAAATATTTGATGGGAACTACTTAGCCGGGTATCCCCGTTCTCGCCCGGAGAGAAACCGGAGCGACCGCCGGCCGGGACTTGTCGGCCTACCGCATCGGGTCGTCGCTCTGTAGACTTCCCCACTCCGTTTGCGGTTCCAGCGCCCCCTCGTGTTCGAGCAGCGCTTCCTTGGCCGCCAGCCCGTCGTCGCCACCGCCGGAGAACCCACCCAGGGAATCGGCCCCTACCACCCGGTGGCACGGCACCACCAGCGGGACTGGGTTTCGGCCACACGCCTGCCCCACCGCGACCGCGCTGCTGTCGATCGACTCGGCGAGGTCGCCGTAGGTCCGGGTCTCGCCGTACGGGATGGCCGCCATCGCCCGCATCACCTCGCCGGTGAAGTCGTCGGGAAACTCGACGACGAGGTCGAACTCCCGGCGCTCGCCGCGTTCGTACTCGGCGATCTGGGTGCGGATCTCGTCGGGATCCGCGGCGATCAGGGTCTCGTCGACGTCGAACGGGAAGCCCCAGACCGTGACGTCCATGGTCGTCGTTAGGACGGGAATCGCGATAACCCCTGTCCTTTTCAGAGGCAGACTCATCGCTCACGACTTCGTTCGTCGTGAAAAAGTCCGGGTGCGAGAATCGAACCCGATGGCGAGCCTCGCTATCGCACCGCTCGCGTGGTTCAATTCTCTTCGACGGACTTTCGCCTGCTCACGTCCGTTCGCGGCGAGAAGGTCCGGGTGCGAGAATCGAACCCGCGTCTCAGCCTCCACAAGGCTGAAGGATAGTCCACTACCCTAACCCGGACACGCACTCGAAAGGTCGGTCGCTGGGATTCAAATACGTTACGGAACGGCGGGAAGGGAGTGTTACGGGCAACCACACGAAGCCCGTGATCGATCCGACAGGAGGACATTCACCAACGGGTCTATTCGGGCTTCCGGGCCTCGATCCGCGCCGACGCGAGGAACTCGCTGGGGTCGTAGGCCTCGGCCCAATCGCTGATGAACGCCTCGCTGCCCGCCTCGACGGTCACCTGCACGTCCTCGAACCCGGCGTCTTCCAGCATCCGTCGAAGCGCGTTGACGGGCACTGCGCCGGCGATGCACCCCGCGAAGGCGTCCGGGTCGAGGTCCACGTCGTCGGGAACCCGCCCCGTCTTGACCACGTCCGAGACGGCGAGACGACCGCCGGGTTTCAGGACGCGATCGACCTCCCGGAAGACCTGGCGCTTGTCCGTCGAGAGGTTGATCGCGCAGTTCGAGATGACGACGTCGACCGACGCGTCGGCGACGGGCAGGTGTTCCATCTCGCCCAGTCGAAACTCGACGTTCGGGGCGTCATTGCGCCCCGCGGCGGTCCGGGCCTTCTCCAGCATCTCCGGCGTCATGTCCACGCCGACGACGGACCCGTCAGGGCCGACCGCGTCCGCAGCGAGGAAGCAGTCGAACCCGCCGCCCGATCCGAGGTCCAGGACCGTCTCGCCGGGATCGAGGTTCGCGATGGCGGTCGGGTTGCCACAGCCCAGGGATCCGACCTCCGTGTCGACCCGGTCGACGTCCGCCGGGTCGTACCCGCGGGCCTCGATCTCGTCGGCGAGCATCTCGTCCGGGTCGGCCCCACCACAGCAGTCGGTCGTCCCCCCGCAACAAGACGACGCTCCTTCAGGTTCGGCATCGGCAGATTCGGCGATCGACCCGTACCGGTCGCGGACGCCGTCGCGTCGCGCTGCCGAGTCGGGTGCGTCGCTGGTGTCGTCAGTCATCGCTCGCCTCCCGAATCGCGTCCATCGTGTCGAGCAGTCGGCGGGTCGCCGGCGTCGCCTCGTAGTACCGCCACTTGCCCTCCTTGCGACGGGTGACGAGGCCCGCGGTAAAGAGTCGAGAAAGGGCCTGGCTCACCGCCCCCTGGCTCACGCCGAGCGCGGGTTCGAGGTCGCAGACGCACAGGCCGTCCTCGGCGGCCGCGACGTACCGGAGCGCTTCGTACCGCGTGTCGTTGCCCGCTGCCGCGAGCCGCTCGACATCGGCCGTCAGGTCGTCCGCCGAGAGGTCGTGGACCGCCTCGGCACAGCACGGTTCGGCCGTGTCAGCCCCCTTTCGGCCCGGATCGGGGTTGCGTGGGTCACTCATTTTAGCGTATGCTAATATTAGCGAACACTAATGTAACTGTTTCGGTCGGGGTCGAGTGAGTGGACGGGTTCCGGGTCCGACCGGCACGCCTACGGCAAACGCGAACCGACGTGGGGGCATGACGCCGACGGTCAGGGTTCTGAGCACCGGGGGCACCATCGCGAGCACGAAGGACGACGACGGGGGTGCGACTCCCGACCGGTCCGGCGAGGCGCTCGTCGATGCGGTGCCGGCCGTCGAGTCGTATGCCGACGTGGCCGTCGAGGAAGTCGCCCACGTACCGAGCTTCACCCTCGATTTCGCCACCCTGTTCGACCTCCGGAACGCGATCGAATCGGCCGCCGAGGACGGCGTCGACGGGGTCGTCGTAACCCACGGG
>DATFIX010000094.1:0-11720 GCA_035269625.1 Natrialbaceae archaeon | reverse complement strand
GAACGCCCTCGAACGGGCGGACGACGACCTCCTGTTGTCCACGGACCTCGTCGCAATGGATGGCGATCTGTCGAACGTCCTCGCGAAGCTTTACGAGCTGTCCGTCGCCGTTCCGTGTCGCTCCCTGGGTTCCGAGCGTTTCCGCCAGCCGAACGAGGGGGTACGATTCCTCGCCATCGACGAGGCACTCCTCGCCGTCGACTGCCTCGACGCGACCCATCCCGTCGATTTCCTCGACCGCTTTCAGCGGAACGCCGAACTCCTCCTCGCCCGACCGGACGAACAGGACGTCGGAGATGGCGACG
Organism: Natrialbaceae archaeon; assembly: GCA_035269625.1. GTDB lineage: Archaea > Halobacteriota > Halobacteria > Halobacteriales > Natrialbaceae > DATFIX01. The sequence continues at coordinate 11,415 of DATFIX010000094.1, read as the reverse complement.
GTGACGGGAAGCGTCATTCTGACGGTCGTCCCTTCACCCGGTTCGCTCTCGATCGTTACGGCCCCATCCAGTTCCTCGACCGTCGTCGAGACGACGTCCATCCCGACGCCGCGACCGCTGACGTCGGTGACGTCCTCGGTGGTCGAAAACCCGGACTCGAAGACGAGGTCGTAGGTGTCCTCGTCCGGGAGGTCGTCGGCTTCGGCCCTCGAGAGGATGTCCTGTTCGACAGCCTCCTCGCGCAACCGATCGGGATCGAGGCCGCGACCGTCGTCTTCCACCTCGATCACGACCTGGTCGCGCCGCCGTCGAGCGCTGAGAGTGACCGTGCCCTCGGGGTCCTTGTCGGTCGCCTCACGTTCTTCCGGGGGTTCGATCCCGTGGTCGACGGCGTTGCGGACCAGGTGCATCAGTGGGTCGTCGATGTCGTCGAGGATCGACCGGTCGATCTCGACGTCCGCGCCCGCCATCTCGAAGGAGACCTGCTTGTTCTGGTCGCGGGCGATGTCGCGAACGGTCCGCGGCAGTCGGTTCGCCACCGTCGACAGCGGGACGAGGCGGACGTCCATGACGGTGTCCTGGAGGTCGCCGACGAGGTCCTCGAGATCGTCGATCTCCTGATCGATGGCGGTGAGCGACTCGCCCGATTCGACGGCGCGCCGGAGTCGTGCACGCGTGGTGACGAGTCCTTCCACGAGGTTGAGGAGGTCGTCGACCCTGTCGATGTCCACGCGGACGGACTGGGTCTCCCCGGCATCCTCGCCGTCCGCACCCATTTCCTGGGGCGGCGTCGGAAGGAGTTCGTCGAGGTCAACCTCCCGGTCCGGCAGTTCTTCGGGTTCGGACGCGGTTTCGACGGGCAAGCCGGGGCCGCCGGGCCGGTCCTCGGTTTCGTTCCCGGCGGCGGGGCCAGCGTCGGCGTCCGGCCGCATTCCGGCAGTCGTGCCCATGCCGAAGTCCCGATCCAGCCCGTCGAAGTCCGGCTCGGCGCTCGAGTCGTCGAGATCGAGATCCGCGAACGCCTCGTCGGCTTCCTCGATCTCGGCGGTGAGGTCGTCCGCGTCGACGTCGGCCGCGGACGTTCCCGCACCCTCGTCGAGGTCGAATTCGCCCACTTCGACGTCGTCCAGTTCCTCGTCTGCCTCCGCGACCTCCCCGGAGGATTCGGCCTCCGGTTCCTCGCTGGCCACCGATCCCTCGGTCGTTTCTTCCGGACCGAACTCGACGGTCGTGTCGACGCTCTCGAAGTCGACGGAATCGAGATCCGCGTCGACCGTTTCCGGGAATTCCTCCTCGATCGAGGGTTCCGTTCCGTCGGCCGCATCGGTTCCTTCAGCCACGTCGGCCACATCGGTCGATTCGGCCGCACCCGGTGTTTCGGACGACGTTGCCGATTCGGTGGCGTCTTCGGTCGCCGTCGGTTCGGGCGTGGCGTCGGCTTCGACGGACGTTTCCGACTCCTCCGACGGCACCGACGCCGAGAGGTCCGTCTCCGCTCCGAGATCCACGTCGGGAGAGAGATCGTCTGCCTCGCCGAAATCCGATTCGACGTCGGGTGCCGTCGACGGTTCCGCGTCCGCGACGGACGGTCCCTCGGACTCCGCCGCCGCGGACGACGACTCGGGAACCGACCCCGACGCGGTTACGTCCTCGAAGTCCCCGTAGTCGTCTTCGAAGGTGACCTCCCCGCCCGTATCGAACTCGAAATCGGGTTCGAAATCGGCCGCTCCAGTGGGCGGTTGCGCTTCCGCAGGGTCCGCGTCGGACGCCGAGACGGGTTCTGATTCCTCGGCCGGTTCCGGTTCAGGTTCTTCGGCCGGTTCCGGTTCGGGTTCCTCGGCCGGTTCCGTCTCCGATTCGGGTTCCTCGGCCGGTTCCGTCTCCGATTCGGGTCCGGATCCCTCCGATCCCGAAGTGGGGACCTCAGCAGGTGGTCCGCTCGCCGCGGAGCTTTCGGCTTCGGCCTCGATTTCTTCGACTTCCGACTCGGTTTCGGCCGCGGCTTCCGTCTCGGATTCGGGGCCCACCAGCGGTTCGCCTGCCTCGGGGGCGTCTTCCTCGACGTCGGCTTCGGCCTCGATATCGTCCGTCTCCGCGGTTTCGACTCCGGTGTCGACGTCCGCCGTGACGTCGGTTCCGGGTTCGATTTTGTCGGGTTCGGCCTCCCCAGGCTCCGCTTCCACAGCCGCGTCGGTCGGTATCTCGTCGACGTCCGCACCGGCTTCCTCGGATTCGGCTTCGGCTTCCGCAGGCTCGGCTTCCACCTCACCCGGTTCTGCCTCGGGTTCTTCGGGGTCGGCTTCCACGTCGCCAGTACCGGGTTCGACCGTCGCCTCGTCGACGCCCTCGTCGACTTCCGCGGAGGCTTCCACTTCGCCTTCCGATTCGGTGGGTTCGGGTTCTTCGGGCGACGGTTCGCCCACTGGCTCGACCGGCTCGGGAATCTCCGGTGCCGGCCCAGCCTCCGTCTCGGCCGGCTCGTCAGCGACGACGTCCGTCTCGACATCGGCCGGCTCCGGTTCGGCCCCCTCGTCTTCCGGTTCCGGTTCGCCCTCGGCCGGTTCTGATTCTGGCTCTGGTTCCGGTTCGCTCTCGGCCGGTTCCGGCTCCGGTTCGGCCTCCTCGATCTCCGGCTCCGGTTCGTTGGCTGGCCCCCCGAAAAGGTCGTCCGCGAAGGCGTCTTCGCCACCGGTCGCGTCCGGTTCGACGGTATCGCCCGTTGTCGCCGTAGCGTCGGCAGGCTCGGGCTGGTTCTCAACGACCTCCTCGCCGCCGGTTTCGAAGTCCATGCCCGTGCCCGATTCCTCGACGAGTTCGTCCGGGTCCACGTCCTCGACGTCCGCCTCGGACGTGGCTTCCGGTTCGCCCGGGGTCGGTTCGCTCGAAGGCGCAGCGCCCGTTTCCTCCTCGATGAGCGCCTCCGGGTCGACGTTCTCGATCTGTGCCTCCGACGTGGCCTCGGCCTGGTCGAGCGACGGTTCGCTCGCCGCCTCGGCGGCGGTTTCGGCTTCCTCCTCCAGGGTGCCGCCGAAGGGATCGAACTCGTCGTCCTCGAGTTCCTCCTCGCTGAGGAGTTCGTCGAACCCGACCTCGTCCTCCTGGTCGTACTGGTCGAACTCCAGGTCATCGAGTTCGTCCTGCAGTTCGTCGAACCCGACCGGATCGACTTCATCCTGGAGTTCCCTGAACGTCTCCGTCGCGTCGTCGACGACCTCCTCCTCGTCCGCCGCTTCGGTCTCGTCCGTGGCGGATTCGACCGGTTCGCTTTCGGCCGCTTCGGTGTCAGCCGATTCTACCGGGTCCAACTCGACAGCGTCGGGCGCCGTCTGCATCCCCTCGCCCTCGGTTTCGGCCAGCGGATCGGGCGCGTCCACGTCGAGTTCGACCTCGATGTCGTCGAAGGACCCGTAGTCGCCGAGGTCGTCGAACCCCTCGGTGTCCTCGACGTGTTCGACCATCTCGTCCAGGTCGTCGTAATCGTCGAACTCGTCGAGGAGTTCGTCGACGGACATGTCGTCCGCCGACTCGACACCGGCAGTCGCTTCGATCCCCGAACTCCCAGCGCCGGTATCGACGTCACCCGACGCGGCGGATTCGGGACCGTCCTGAACCCGGTCCGTCACCTCGACGATGACGAAATCGCCGACCGCTTCGACGGGTTCCAGGGCGTTGCTGATGGCCCCCTCGGTGACGGCCGTCCCGAACACGGCGTCGAGTTCGCCGTCGTACTCGCCCGCGTCGATCGCCTCGCGGTCCGGGACGGTGCCGAGGAGGTCGAAGGCGTCGACCAGTGCCTCGACGACCCGACGCCCGTTGTTGACCGACTCCGCCGGTTCGACGTCGAGTCGAACGTGATAGACGTTGTGATCGTCCTCGGGCGTCGCAGCGGCGTCGATCGCCGTCTCGATTTCCGGATCGCTCGGGGGCGTGAGAACCGCGTCCGGCGCCAGCGAGTGGAGTTGTTCGATCGTCTCGGTGGGATCGCGCTGGGGTGCTCCATGCTGGCGAACGTCGTCGACCATCGCCTCGAGTTGGTCGACGGCGTCGAAAATCTCGTCCATGAGGTCGGCCGTGATTTCGAGACGATCGGCCCGGATGTCGTCGAGTCTGTCCTCGATGGCGTGGGCGAGATCGCTCGCCCCGTCGTAGCCCATCGCGCCGCAGTTACCTTTGAGCGTGTGGGCCATCCGGAAAACCTCGTCCATCGCCTCGCGGTCGTCGGGGGACCGTTCCAGATCGAGGAGCGAGTTGTTCAATCGCGTTATGTTCTCCTCGCTCTCTTGAACGAAGTCTCGCGTGTATTCATCCATTCGTATCACCGTCCGTACTGAGTACGTCGAGAATTCCGTCTGCAATCTCGTCGGCAGGGAGGACGTCGTCGACGGCGCCGGTCGCGATGGCCTGCCGAGGGATACCGAAGACCGGGCTGGTCGCCCGATCTTGAGCGATCGTGTGACCGCCGGCAGCCTCGATCGCCTCGATTCCCGCGGCACCGTCCTTTCCCATGCCGGTACAGACGACGCCGACGAGCGGGTCGTCGATTCGGTCGGCTGCCGTGCGCATGGTCACGTCGATCGCCGGACGAACGCCGTGAACGCGTTGCTTCTCGGTCAGGCGGACGCGCACCCGGCCGTTGACGTAGTGGGCGATCTCCAGGTGGTGTCCACCTTTGGCGACGAGTATTTCACCGCCTTCGACCCGATCGCCGTCGCTGGCCTCGCTGACGTCGTAGTCAAGCACCGAGTCGAGTCGTGCGGCGAGTCGATCGGTGAAACTCCCGGGCATGTGCTGGACCACGAGCACCCTGGCGTCCAGACCCAGGGGGAGGCCGGCGAGGACCCGTTCGACGATTTTTGGACCGCCGGTCGACGCACCGATCACGAGCGTCGGCCGATCCACGAAAGACCGCTCGGCTGGCGTCGGTCGATCCGACGTGGACGGGTCCGCCGGCGTGGCCGGAACCTCCGGTTCCGTCGGTTCCGCGTCCGCACCCGAACCGGTGCCGGTCGTTCCGGCGACGCTGGTGGCGGTTTCCGCGGTTCGATCGCGCGCGATCGACGTCAGGTCCGCGTCCGCGACGGCCTCGACCGTCTCGACGAGTCGATCCTCGAGCGACGCGATGTCGACCGAGACTTCCCCGCCCGGTTTCGCCAGGAAGTCCACGGCACCCTTCGAGAGAGCCTCGAACGTGGCGTCGGCCCCCTTCTTCGTGTGGGCGCTGAGCATGAGGATCGGCGTCGGTCGGCGTTTCATGATCCGTTCGACCGCCTCGATGCCATCCATCCCCGGCATCACGACGTCCATGGTTACGATGTCGGGGGCGTGTGTTTCGACGGCTTCGACGGCCCGTTCGCCGTCGCTCGCGCTGTACACCTCGTATCCGTGGTCGGACAGCAGGTTCCCGATGACCGTCCGCATGAACTGCGAGTCATCGACGACCAGGACACTCGTCATGCCGGCACGACATCTTTCAGGGCTTTACGGACGCTGGGTTCTTCGAACGGCTTGGTAACGTATCCGTCCGCCCCGGCCTTGACGGCCAACTTCATCTTCTCGCGCTGGCCGACGCTCGTGCACATGATGACACGGGAATTCGGATCCAGCTTTTTGATGGCGGCTGTCGCCTTGATGCCGTTGCATTTCGGCATCACGATGTCCATCATGACGATGTCCGGGGTTTCCTCTTTGTACAATTTGACCGCCTCGGCTCCGTTGGACGCCTCCCCGACGATGTCGTACTCCTCTTCGAGTATCTGGCGCAGGAGGTTTCGCATAAAATGAGAGTCGTCCACGATGAGCACCTCTGTCGACATCCGGTTGATACACCTACCTTCGGTAGACACAGAGCAAGTATAAATGCTATCGCCCCGTTATCACCTGTGATAATTGAAGCGCCGGCGATCAATTCTCCCGGCTGTCATTCGGGCAATAATATCTGCTCCGGGGCCTCAGGAAATCGGCTCTGCGGCGACCTGCCCCGAGGCGTCCACCATCGCCTCGGTGTCGATGACGCCGACTCGCTCGGTGACCGCCCCGTCCTCGAATCGCTGAATGACCGAAGCGAGGAGGTCGTCGTGCGTCCGGAAGTCGTCGGATTCGACCTCGTCCACGGGATAAAACAGGGGTGCGGGGAACGCCTCCACGCCGACCACCCGGTCGACCCGGATGCCGGCAGGTTGTCGATCCGGCGGCCGGTTGAAGATGACCAGTCGTTCGAGTTCCGAGGACGCCGAGGACGACGCGACGCCGAAGTGAACCCTCGGATTGATGACCGCCGTAATCTCCCCCCGAAGGTCCACGATTCCCTCGATCGCCGCCGAGGACAGCGGAACCCGGGTCATGTCACCTGGCTCGACGACGGTCCTGACCGCGTCGACCGTGGCCGCGTACTCCCGGTCGCCGATCTCGAACACCAGGAGTCGTTCGTGCTCGAGTTCTCCGTCGTCCTCGTCGTCACCCCCGCCCTGTTCGTCCGTCGATCCGCCGAGATCGAGACCCGGCATCTCGTCGGGAAACTCAGAAGACATCCGTACGCCTCGATTTCACCGCGCGTGACTATGAACGTTGTCCCCGAACCCTGGTCGGGAACGAACGGGCGTCGATCCGGTTGGCCAGCCGACGATTCCACAAGACCCTTGTGTGGGTAATTAGATGTAATTAGGCACGATGCGCCGAGCCGATCTCGTCCTCGCGGCCATCCCGGGAATCGTGCTTGCGGGCCTGGTTCTGGAATGGGCCACCAGGGCGATCGCTCGGGCCGGTTCGAGCGAAACGTTACTCGCCCTGTCCGACGCCGTTTTGTTCACGCTGCTGGGCTTCGTTGCCGCCATGGGACTCATCGTCAACGAAACCGTTCGCGCGCCGACGGTCGATCCGTGATCCCGGGGGAGACGTGCGGATCAACTCAACAGGTTTATTTGCTCGCTGGAGGTACGTGATGGCAGTATGAGCAAGAAGAAAGGTCGAACCGGGAGCGCCGGCCGGTTTGGTGCCCGTTACGGGCGGGTCTCCCGTCGACGGGTCGCCGAGATCGAGGAGGAAATGCGCGACGACCACGTCTGTCCGGAGTGCGGTGCCGACCGAGTCGATCGAAACGGAACCGGGATCTGGGAATGCAGTCGCTGTGGCTACCGGTTCACCGGCGGGACCTACCGTCCGGAAACGCCGGCCGGCCGCGGCGTGCGGCGGTCGATTCGCGCCGCCATCGCCGAGGAAGAATGAGCTACAAGTGCTCGCGGTGCAAGCGTGACGTCGAACTCGACGAGTACGGCGGCGTTCGCTGTCCGTACTGTGGGCATCGAGTGCTCCTGAAAGAGCGCAGTCCCGACGTCAAGGAAATCGACGTCGAGTGATCGTCGGGCGCTGATGTCCGAGTACGTTCACGAGGCCGTTTTCGAGTACCCCTACGACGACGAGCGGACCGCGAGCATCGTCGCCGAGAGCGTTCGCCCCGAAGTCGGGGACATCGAAGGCAATCGAACCCGGGCGACGCTCCGACAGGACGGAAACACAGTGAAAGTCACCGTCCGCGCTTGCGACCTGACTGCGCTGCGGGCCGGGATCAACACCTGGGGGTCACTCGTGAGCGTCGCCGAACGAATCGCGGATCCCTGATCCCGATTAGGATTCGTCGGTTTCCTCGACTGCACCCTCACCATCGTCCGTCTCGAAGTCCACGTCGCCCAGGATCGCGTCCACGACGGTGCCGTCCGCTCCGCCGAACGAGGACCCCTCCTCGAAAAACGAGACGATCCGGTTTGCCATCGTCGTTGCCTCGCCCTCCCCGTCGCTGATGCGGTCGGCCACCTCGCGATAGAGATCGCTCTCCGCCTCGATTTCTTCCAGAATCGGCTGCACGCTTTCGAACGCGGCCTGGCCCGACGCCGCCTTCCGTGCCAGGTCCGGGAAGCGGTCCTGAATCTGTTCGTGTGTCTCCTCGGTCACCCGACCCTCGTTCGCGGCGTCGATCAACTCGTTCGTCGAGAGACCCGACGGATCCTCCCCGGCCGCTTCGAGGTCCTCTCGAACGAGATCGAGGACCGCGTTCAGTTCGCCTTCGGCTTCGTCGAGTGACGCCGTCCGCTCGTCCACGTACGCGCCCACGCGGTTCTGGGCACGCTCGACCGTCGAGAGCCGCTCGACCAGCAGCTGCATGAGGCGTCGTTCGTCGCCGTCGTCGATCCCGCGGATGTCCTCGATGAAGCTCGCCATTGCCGGCGGTACGCCCAGGGGCCCATTGAGGGTTCCGGCACGATCGGTGGGCGTCGGACCGCTGGCGGGAACGAAAGCGGGGCTTTTTCAATCCAGCCCCCCTCGCGCCAGGTATGGCAGCCGGCAATCTACCCCCGGAAGCACAGGAGAAGCTCGAAGAGTTGCAGGACCTGCAGGATACGGCCCAGCAGGTCGCCGTCCAGAAAAACGAGGCCGAGAACAGGCTGACCGAGACCAAAAACGCCCTCGAAGAACTCGAGGAGATCGACGAGGACACCGCGATGTACCGCGAAGTCGGCGAACTCCTCGTCGAGACCGACTACGCGGAGGCCGAGGAAGACCTCGAAGAGACCAAGGACAACCTCGAGATCCGCGTCGAAACGCTGGAAAAGCAGGAGGAACGCGTCCAGGAGCAGTTCGAGCAGCTCCAGGAGGAACTCGAGGAGATGCTCGGCGGCATGGGCGGCGGTGGCCCGATGGGCGGCGGCATGGGCGGTCCCGGCGCCGGCGGCGCGTAACGGGCCGATGCCGACCGACCAGGAAGTCGTCGAGACGGCGGCGAGCGCGGCGGCAGACCTGATCTTCGCACGCCTCGATCGCTCGGACGTCGAGGACTACGACGTCACGGTCTCCTTCGAGGACGGCGTCCTCGACGTCGACGTCTACGTGCTCGCACCGGACGCGACCGAAGACGCCGACCGCGTCGCCGAAGACGCGGCGCTCGCGGCCCGGCACGCCGTCGACGAACTGTTCGAGGAAGCGGAGTAACCTCGGCCCACGCTGGCGCCGAGGCCCTACGCGGCCGTTATCAGGAAGAGCAACACGCTCACGGCGAGCGCCGCGAGCGTCAGGAATACCGCCATGGGCCCGCCCATCGAGACGGCCGCGTTGGCGTGACTGGCGAGGGTTTCCGTGCGGTCGTTACCGAAGACCGTTACCTGGGCCCGCTCGCTGGCCATCCCGGCCTCGACCGGTTCGCGGTCATCGAGGGCCCGGCCGACGAGGTCGTCGATCAGGGTCGCAATTCGATCCGCGTCGATCTCGCCGCCGATCTGGTTCTCGGACTGGACCGTGTTGACGATGTGGGTGTCCGTCGTCATCACCTCCATCTCCTCGACCCGGTCGCCGACGGTCTCGACGATACGGCCGCGGACGCCCGGATCCATGTTGTTGCCGTCGATGAGGACGTAGGCGGTCGTCTGTCCGTCGACGTCCAGCACGGCGACCCGGATACCAAGTGGACCGATCCCTTCCTCGGGAGTCCAGTCCGTCTTCTCCCAGGCGATCCCGAGTTTCAGCGAGTCGCGTGCTGCGTCCGCGAGGCCGGCAGCGGCCACGCCCGAGGCCTGCATCATGTCGAACGACCGGGTGCTCCCCGGTACGACGTGGCCGAGGTCGCCCGGAGTCAGCCCGTCGTTGCAGTTGTGGGCATCCACGAAGAGCACGTCGTCGAACCCACCGGATCGGGCCTCGGCGGCGGCCGACAGGCCAACGGCGTACTCGATGTCGTCCGCGAAGTTCGGTGCGAACGTGGAAACGAGGAGGACGTCGTCGCCGAACGCCTGACCCAGGAGCTTTGCCTCGCCCTCCTGAACCCGGACGCTCTTGCTCGCCCGGTCGTCGTACTCGATCCGGTCGAACGCCCGGTCGGCCGCGTCGATGATCGTGTCGATTTCGCCCTCGGTAACGAGGTTGAAGTCGTGGCCAGCAGTGGCGTGTGGCGGGAACGCCAACCCATCCGCCTGTTCGGCGACGCGTTTCGGGAGGTTACCCCCGCCGATCTCGCCCATCGGTCCCGGGTGGATCATTGGCAGGACGAACCGGGCCTTCTCGGTGCCGTCCTGGCGTCGAAAGGCGAGCACCGTCACCGGAATCAGCGCTTCCTCCCCGATGTCCTCGAAGGATTCTTCGAGTTCGTTCGAGCCCTCGGCCACGTGACCGATGAACCCGCCCACCAGGTCGAGGGCGCTGATTCCGAGACTCCGCTTCCACGGACGATCGAGTACCCTGAGAAACACGACGACTGCGGCGGCGTAGATGAGACAGAGTAGCCCCAGGATGACGAAGTCACTGGGGACGATCGCTGTCGTCGAAGCGATCTCCTTCGGGCCCTTTTCGGGGCGAGAAAGATACGCCCGCAACCACGACTCGACCCGCAGGAGCGGCCCGCCGAGTTCGAGATAGCGCATCGTCCCGCTGTAGACGAACAACAGGACTGCGGCAGCGACCGTCTGCAGGCTTGCCGGGATCATCGCGACCGGCGTGGAATGCCCCGACACCGCGATCACGACCAGCAACCGGAGGGCGAGAATCGAGGCCAGGCCAACGAACAGCGCGTCGAAGACGAAGTTCTGTCCCAGCTCCGTCAGGGCGGCAATCAGCCCGGCTGTTGCCAGCAGGACGACGACGATCAGTTCGCCCGCCAGCGCGAGCAGCGAGGAGCGGTTCGGCGTGAGTTGCCCTCCCAAATACCGATCCAGTCCGCTGGTGAGAAAGGCCGCCACCACCGTCGGGATACCGATGAAGAAGATTCCCTGCCAGAAGTCCTCAAGTAGAAACCCGCTGTCGAACGCGCCGACCCCGGCAATCCCGGCAACCCCGACGGCGTACGCCAGGCTCGTGTACCAGCCGGGCGTATGGAAGATGTATCGCGACATGCTCGCGAGGTTGCCCTGGGTCTCCGTCATTGGAAAATTCCTCTCGGTCTGACGCGATAAAAGTAAGGTTATCGCTCGCAGATCGCCCGGAAGTTCTCGAACACCTCGGTGCCCTCCTCCGTGTGGGCGACCTCCGGGTGCCACTGGACGCCGTAGAGATCGCGGTCGACGTCGCTCATCGCCTCGACGTCACAGACGTCGCTCCGCGCGGTCAACTCGAAGCCCGGCGGGAGCGATTTCACCTCGTCGGCGTGACTGGCCCAGGTCCGCGTTTCGGGGGCGAGCGACCCCACGAGCGGGTCATCCTCGTCGACGATTTCGACCGTGACGTCGGCGTACCCGCCGTAGTCGCCGGAGCCGACGCTACCGCCGAGATCCTGGGCTATGAACTGCATGCCGAGACAGATCCCAAGGACGGGGACGTCCATCTCGAGGTAGTCCGAACAGCGACCGACGTCCTCGATCGACGGACCGCCCGAGAGGACGAGACCGTCGGCGTCGATTTCCTCTGGCGGGGTTTCGTTGTCGATGATCTCGGTGTCGACGC
>DATFIX010000093.1:0-2364 GCA_035269625.1 Natrialbaceae archaeon | reverse complement strand
TCCACGACTTCGACGGATTCGAAGTAGTCGGCTCCCTCGGTCAGCGCGAGTGCCTCGTCGACCCTCGGTCCCCTGAACCGGTAGAGCGCCGTGTACCGTCGCTCGTGCAAGGTCGCCGTGTATACGTCACCCCAGACGTCCAAGCGACCGAGTTCCGACGTCCAGTCGTCCACCAACCGTACCCGGATTCGCGCGCCGAACATCGCGTTCGATTTCGCGAAACTCCCGCATAAACCGCCCGACTCTGTGGCGCGCTACCATTCGTCTGACAGTTCGGCGCCGCGTGGCGGCCACGGGGGACGCCGGGACTTTATGCCATCCGTTCACACACAGCCCCATGCGAGGCTTCTTCCCCGGACGGTTCCAGCCGTTCCACCGCGGTCATCGTGCGTTCGTCCAGCAAGTCGCCAGCGAGGTCGACGAGGTCGTCGTCGGCATCGGTAGCGCCCAGGCCTCCCACACCGGCCGGAACCCGTTCACGGCGGGCGAACGGGTGAGCATGATCCACGCCGCCATCGAGGACGTCGAGGCCCCGACGTACGTCATCCCGATCGAGGACATCGACCGGTACTCGCTGTGGCCGGCCCACGTCCAGTCGCTGTGTCCGGCGTTCCAGGCCATCTACACGAACAACCCGCTCGTCGGCCGAGTGTGCCGGGAGGCTGGCCTGGACGTTCGTGGCGTGGACCTCGTGGACCGGGATCGGTTCCGGGGAACCGAGATCCGTCGCCGGATGGTCGAGGACGAACCCTGGCGGGACCTCGTTCCCGACGGGACCGCAGAAGCGATCGACGACATCGACGGCGTAACCCGACTCCGCCGGATCGTCGAACACGATCAGCACGCCGTCGACGGATCGCTGTGAGGGAAAACGAACCGGAAAAGCCGTCGGAACACGAAATTGCGCCTCTCCGGTTCGGGATGTCGAACGGCCGTCACTCCCGAACTAGCCGCCGCGCGAACGCCGCGGCGATGGCGATCAGGAGCGCGAGCGCCGCCGCCAGGACGCCGAATCCCGGGACTCCGCCGTCGTTCGCGGTGTTCCCCGTCGTTTCGACCGAGACGCGAGTCGTCGTCGGCCGTTCGTCCACGGTCGACGTCGGCGTGCCGTCCGTCGACCCCGCCGTGTCCGTCGGGGTGGCGTCCGTCGAGCGCGGCCGGATCGCCGCCAGTTCGTCGATCGTCGGCGCGTTCACGATCGTCACGGTGTCTCCACTCCGAGTCACGCGGAACGCGTCGGCGAACGGGCCGTTCTCGATCACGAACACCGACCCCCCGTGCCGGGTCGCCCCGTTCGCCTCGAGGACGCCGACGTAGGCCTCGAAGAACTCGCTGGCGTCACGTTCGGTGTCCCAGACCGTCTTCCAGACGTAGCCGTGCCGGTCGCCGTTTTCGTACACCAGGAGACGGTCGTTCCCCCACCCGACGGACGGTCGGCTGGTGTAATTGTGGGCGTCGTAGGGGCCGTCCCGTCCGTTCCCGAACGCGCCGGCCAGTTCGGGGATTTCCCGGTTCCACGACTGATAGCGAAAGAGCATGAAGATCGCCACCTCGCCGAGGCGTTCGGCCCCGGAATCGCCAACGTCGACGGACTGCCACCCGCCAGTGGCGACGTCCTCGATGGAGATGGGTGCCGGTTCCTCGTCGGTAAAGTGGACGATCTGCTCGCTCGACGGCGGGAGCGATTCGTGGGCCGCATTCACCGCCTCCCACCCGCCCGACTCGACGAGCGAGTGGACGTACGCCGCCCCGTCGGCGTAGGGCTGATAGAACAGGAGTCGCAGGCCCGATCCCGAGTACGATCCGACGTCGGCCCACCCCGCCGGCGTGGGGACGCAGTCCCACTCCCCGTTACACCGCTCCCGGTACTGCCGGTGCACCAGCGTCGCCTCCCCCTCCACGACGCCGTCCTTGCCGAACTCGCCGTCCAGCGTCGGCGGATCGTACCTGTCCTGGTACAGGTCGAAGTGCTGGTGCTGGAGCACGTGCATCAACTCGTGGGCCAGCGTGATTTCGTCGGTCTGGGGTCGCTCGGGGTTCGCGGTGACCAGGAACACCTTCTCGGCGCCTTCCTCCGCCGCGAACCCCAGGACCAGTTCGCCGTGATACTGCGCGAACGCGTCCCGGGCGTCGCGATCCTCGCCGATCAGCAACAGCGCCTCCCAGAGCCCGTCGTTCGCGCTCGATCCGAACGTGCGGTTCCGGGCAATCGCACGCATCTCGTCGCGGGAGACGAACTCGATCGTCACGTTCTCGCGGAACTCCAGGCCCCGAATCCGCTCGACGCGGGCCATCGTCCGCGCCACGAACCGGTCGAGTTCGGCGTCCGAGAGGCCGTCGGACTGGTCGACGTCGATCGACTCG
>DATFIX010000092.1:0-16847 GCA_035269625.1 Natrialbaceae archaeon | reverse complement strand
GGCGTTCACCCGCACGTCGGGGGCGAAGTCCCGCGCGTGGCTCTTGGTCAGGCCGATCAGCCCGGACTTCGAGGCGGCGTAGTGACACTCGATCGGCGCGCCCACGTGTGCGAGGATCGACGAGATGTTCACGATGGAGGGATCGTCCTCGGACTCGAAGAGCAGCGGGCGAGCGAACTTGGTGACGTTGAACGCGCCGTTGACGTTGACGTCCATCACGTGATCGAAGTCCTCCGGCGGGAGGTCTTCGGTGTACACGTGCTGGTCGATCCCCGCGTTGTTCACGACGTGGTCCAGGCCGCCGAACTCCTCGCGGGCGGTCTCGACGAGACGGCTGGCGTCGTCCGGGTCGCTCACGTCCGCCTGGACCGCGACGGCCGATTCCCCGGTCTCCTCGCGGATCCGTTCGGCGACGGCTTCGGCCTTCTCCTCGCTGCTGACGTAATTCACGACGACGTCGTAGCCGTCGCGGGCGTACCTGAGCGCGATCCCTCGGCCGATGCCCCGGGACGAACCGGTGACGATGGCGGCTGGCATACCACCACCGACTCGCCACGGGAGAAAACGTTTTCGGGCAGCGGCGACGGTCTCCGGGAGCGATCGGTGGCCGAAACGTGGCCTGGACGACGAATTACGGTGCCCGGGCCTCGCTCGCGGCGACGACGAGCGCCGCCCCGGGTTCGACGTCGCCGGACGAGAGCATCACCGAGTCGAACCCGGCCTCGTGGACCACGTCCCAGACGGTCCCGACCTCCCACAGACGGACCGACCGGTCGACCGCCGTCGTGACGGTTTCGTCCCCGAGGAGATCGGTGAGTTCGTACTGCTCGCGGACCCGGACGACCTCGCCCTCGCGGTCGGTCTCGACCGTCCGCCGAACGCGGACGCCACCGTCCGTCACCTCGACGTCCTCCGGGTCGATCGCCCGATCGTCCAGGGGCACGTCGAACACCAGCGTTCCGCCGGGTGCCAGGGAACCGAAGGCGGACGAGACGAACGACGTCAGATCCCGGCGATCGAACTCCCCGGTGAGGTACTCGAAGGCGGCCACGGCGTCAACGTCGACTGCCGGGATGGAGCGGGGATCGCCCACGACGACTGGCCCTCGACTGGCCGCCCGGCGTGCGAGGTCCGGGCTGGATTCGACGCCGACGGCCCGTTCGACGGCGTCCTGGCGTGCCAACAGTTCGCCGGGGCCGCAATCGACCTCGACCAGCGTCTCGGCCAGCGGGAGGTAACGCTCGAGCAGGTGGGCGAACTCGTCGACCCGCCGATCGTCGGCCTCGCGAATCGCCTCGTGGACCGGAGCCAGGGTCGTATCGAGCGAGTGCTTGCCGTCCGGGTCCGCCTGGACCGCCTCGAACGCCGGCCGCAGATCGACGTCGGTCAGGCCGTCGGTCATTCGTCCAGGAGGCGGCGAACGCTCTCGGCGTGCGCCTCCAGGCCTTCGGCGTCCGCCAGGGTGACGATCGTCTCGCCGATGGATTCCAGCCCCTCCCGATCCAGTCGCTGGATCGTCGTCGAGCGAACGAAGTCGTCGACCGAGAGGCCGCCGTGCCGTTTCGCCAGCCCGTTCGTCGGGAGGACGTGGTTGGTGCCGGAGGCGTAATCGCCCGCGGCGACCGGCGTGTGCGGCCCGACGAAGATGCTCCCGGCCGAGTCGATCCGGTCGAGCACCGTCTCCGGATCGGCCACCTGGATCGAGAGGTGCTCGGCCGCGAACTCGTCGGCGAACAGGATCGCCTCGCTCATCGACCGCGCGAGGAAGATCCCGCTGGCGTCGTTCTCGAGTGCGGCCTCGATCGTCTCCTGTCGGTCGCGTTCGGGGAGTTGTGCGTCGACTTCGTCCGCGATCGCCGTCGCCATCGTCTCGTCGTCGGTGACCGCCACGACGGCCGCGTGCTCGTCGTGTTCGGCCTGGACCAGCAGTTCGGAGGCGACGAAGCCCGGATCGGCCGTGTCGTCGGCGACGACCAGGACCTCCGAGGGGCCGGCCAGGAAGTCGATCGACACGTCGCCCTGCACCGCGGCCTTGGCGGCCGTGACCCACCGGTTGCCCGGGCCGACGATCTTCTGGACCGCCGGGATCGTCTCGGTGCCGTGGGCCATCGCCGCGATGGCCTGGGCACCGCCGACCTGGTAGACCTCGTCCGCACCCGCGATGTGGATCGCCGCGAGCGTCACCGGGTTGATCTCCTCGGCCGGCGGCGTCGCGACCACGACCTGATCGACGCCGGCCACGACCGCCGGGATGACGCCCATCAGCGCGCTCGACGGGTAGGCCGCCGCCCCGCCGGGAACGTAGACCCCGACCCGTTCGAGGGGCCGGAATCGTCGTCCGAGTTCCCGCCCGTCGAAGTCCTCGCGCCAGTCCTCCCGCACCTGTCGCTCGTGGAACTCCCTGACGTTCCGGGCGGCCGCGTCGATCGCCTCGTGAATCTCGGCGTCGACCGTCGCCGCGGCCTGCTCTGCGTCGTCGGTGATCTCGATCGCGCCCACGTCCACGTCGTCGAACTCGGCCGTGAACTCGCGGAGCGCGACGTCCCCTTCCTCTCGTACGCGGTCGACGATGGTCCGAACGTCCTCCCGGATCGCGTCGACCCCTGCGTCCCGATCGAAGATCGCGGACCGTTCCGCCGGCCCGAGATCGGAAACCGTCTCGACGTCCATGCGGTCACCTCGGCCCGCCGAGTCAAAAACGGTTCCCCCGGACAACCCGGGGCGTCAATCTGGACACCGTCAGCTACCCGTTTGGGTTTCGGGGGGATGTAAGAAGTACGGGGCGGCGGAGAACGTCGCGAGTGGGCGGTGTGTGGTGACGTGACCGAACGGGTAGCCCCCTCCCCATCGGCCGGACGCCGTTCCCCGCCGATCGCCACCGAGTGGCGACGACGAAATCTTGGCTCGGAGGGCAAAAGCGTATTTCCCGCTTTCCCGGAGACATCCCCTCGTTACCCGGGTTTTCTGGAATTGGAAGCCCTTCTCTCGTCGAGAACGGCACCCCGAGGGTGCACAATCTACACCTTGTTCGGTCCCGAGCGACCGGGGAACCGAACCTCCGTCAGGCACTCGACGGCTGCCGTTCGGCAGTCGCGCTCCGGCGGTTCGACAGCACGAGTGCGACGAAGGCGACGCCGCCGACCGTGCGAAGGGCGATGTCGAGAGCGATGCTGGATCCGACGATGCCGGAAACCGGACTGATTACCAGCCCTGGCGCCATGAGCAACAGCGCGGTGGCGGCAAACGCCGCCCGTTCGGTTCCGGAGACGTCCGTGTAGAGATACCCGATGACAGTCGACCCGAGCGCAACGACGCCGATGAACACGCCGACGATCGGGATGAACACTTCAGGAACGAAGAAGCCGACGTCGGCGATGTCGGCGACGGTCAGGACGTGGACCTCCTGTCCCGTTCCGGTCCCGCGAAGCAGGAGAATGCCCGGCGAGAGGACGAACGCGAAGGGGACGATCGCCTTGTTTAGCGAGAGACTGAATGCCTTCACGCCCGTGTCGAAGGGGTCGGACTTGGCGACCCCCGAGGCCGCGTACGCCGCGACCGCCACCGGCGGCGTGATGTCGGCGATGACACCGAAGTAGAGGATGAACAGGTGGGCCGCCAGAATGGGGATTCCGAACTCCGCGATGGCGGGTCCAAGCAACGAGACGAGGATGATGTAGGTCACCGTCGTCGGCATGCCCATTCCGAGGATGATGCTCGACACGGCAGTGATGAACAGGAGGACGACCAGCGATCCCCCCGAGAGATTCAGGATGAGCGCCGTGAGGTTCGGACCCAGGCCTGTCGTGGCGATCACGCCCGGGATGATGCCCGCCGCGGCGACCGCGATCACCACGGTCGTCGCCGTCCGCGCGCCACTATCGAGCGACTTGAAGATGAACGTTCCATACCGGAACAGGGCGTTGTCTGCCAGGGACTCCCTGTTTACTTTTTCCGAAACCAAATCCGCGGACTCGGCAACGTTGTCGTTGTATCGGAGGAGTTCCGGATCGATGTCGTATCGAACCAGCAACACGGCCAGACTGCCGCCGATCATGATCCACTCGAAGGAGCCGACGACGCTCCAGAGCGGTGATCCGCCGTTCAGCCAGGCGAGTCCCCCCTGGAGTGCCGCAACCCCGGCGATGGCTCCGACGAGGGGACCTCGCGTCTCCTTGGTATATGCTGCTACGAACGCGATGAGTGCGAGGATCGCCAGAATCGTAAACCACGCGGACCGTGCGACTGACAGGCGCTGGACGATGAGATAGTAGAGCAACAGCCCGATCGGGATGAGGTAGAACCATCCGTGTGTGAGGTGCGTCCGAATGTCGACGAGTTCGAGTCCCTCGACGCCGCCGATACCGGCCCGCGAGGCTTCGAGGTGGACCATCACCCAGACCCCGAAGAAGAACACCGCCGCCGGGACGGCCGCCGCGAGGATGACGTCGGCGTATGGAGTCAGCGTGTACTCGACGATGAGGAACGCGGCTGCACCCATGACGGGCGGCAGGATCTGCCCACCCGAGGAGGCCGACGCCTCGACTGCACCCGAGAACGACGCCCGGTAGCCGGATTTCTTCATCAACGGAATGGTGAACGCGCCGGTCGTGACCGTGTTCGCGATCGACGACCCCGAGATGGTTCCCATGAAGCCCGACGCCAGGATCGACGCCTTCGCCGGACCTCCCTTGCGCGTCCCCGTCGCTGAGTACGCGAGGTCGATGAGCCACTGTCCGGCCCCCGACATCTCCAGGAACGCACCGAACAGGATGAAAATGTAGATGAACTGGACGGAGACGAGCACCGGCACGCCGAGGATTCCCTGGTCGGTGTACCAGAGGTTCCGGACGATGGTCGACCACGAAGCCTCGGTCGTCGACAGGACCGAGATGACCGGCGCGTTCAGCGGAATCAGGAACGCGTACTTGGCGTAGACGACGAACGATCCGACGATCGCCATCAGGTACAACCCGAGGGCACGCCGCGTTGCTTCGAGAACGAGCAGTATCATCCCGAGACCGAGCAGGTAGGCCCACGACGAAACGCCGAGGATCGGGAGCCCGTCGAGGAACCCCAGGAGTTCGACCGCCCCGAGATAGGGAAGCGAAATCTCGAAAGCGTACACCTCCGCGACCGTCCGCCCGGAGTCCAGCCCCAGGGCTCGCATGTTCAGGATTTCGCCGAACTCGCTCAGGTAGTAAATCCCTGCCAACAGCGCGAAGGCGATCAACACGAGGTCGAACGGCGTTACTCGCCGCATGTCGGGGTCGCCGAAGGCCCAGTGGAGGGCACGGGCGACCGCATCCGCGACGGTGACGACCGGCGAGTCTTCGTCGAACCGTTCACATATCCCGGCGTGGAGGCGCTTGAGTCGCAGCGATACGAACCCGTCCCCTGTCGACGGTGGAAACAGGGCGAACGCGATCACCATCGCAAAGACGACGTGGATGGCGTTGGCCTGCAGTTGCTGCAGGGCAATGAGTTCGACTTCGCCGATGACCGGAAACGTGTACGCGATTTCGAAGCCCTTGGCTGCCAGCCAGACCTGATACAGCGAGAACAGGATGCCGACGATGGACACGGCAATGGCAGCCAATCCCGACAGCACTCGTTTTCGTTCGAGTTCCTGGAGCAGTTCCTCTTGCTCTTCCTCGGTCAGTTCTTCTTCCTCTTGATGCGTGGGCCTGTCCGGCTCGGAAGGATCTGGTTCGTCACTCATAGTGTGTCATGAAAGGAGTTTGGAAATCGGTGTCCGTCTGGTTACGGTGATTCGAACGGAACTGGCGTTCGAAAGTTCGACGAGGTCGTACGTCGTTCCGTCAACAGTCAACGTGTGGTCCGCGATCCGACCCGGCTTGACGTACAGTTCGGCGTACGACCGCTCCGGGTCGAACACGAACCACCCGTTCCTGAGCGTGACGTTCTCGCGGGCCGGGAGTCCCCACCCGTACGACTCGAACCGCATCAGGGTGTTGTCGAGTTGCGTCCCGTCAACCGTATAAACGTCCTCGACGGGAGTCTTCTCGACGCTATGGGTGTACGCGAGCGTCACGGTAGAGCCTTCATGGACTGGAACGGTCAATACCCGTTCGCCGGTGTCGGCGTCCTCGACGACGAGAACCCGTTCGCTACTCGTACCCGCTACGAGGCCGACGCTTACCACTGCGAGGACGAGCGCGACCGCGACGAAACGACGGACCGCCATTCACGTACTACCCGAAGTACGCGCTAGCGCCCCCCTGAAGTTCGATGGACATACCGTCCTGGGCGCTCTCCTTCGAGATGAATTTCGTCTTGATGGTGAGGCCGTCGAGGTTGTCGAAGATGGCCTCCGTGACCTCTTCGACGGTCTCGGATTCAAGGCCGGACCGCGTGGCGATCATCGCCTGGACCGAAACGGTTTCGCGCTTGCTGCCCATGCCACTGTAAGTGCCGCCCGGAATGGTGTCTTTCGCGTAGAAGGGTGCCGCGTCGAGGACCTTCTGTCGGTTGTCACCCTTGATTTCGACGACTTCGGCGTCGTGCGTGTTTGCCAGATCGGAGATGGCGCCGACCGGCCAGCCGCCAACGACGAATGCCGCGTCGATGTCGCCGTTCTTCAACTGGTCGGCCGCAGTCGAGAACCCGGCGTTCTGTTCGTCGTAGTCTGAGATGCCCAGTGCCTCGAGAATCTGGACGGCGTTGACCTGCGTACCCGAACCCAGGTCGCCGGTATTGATCCGCTTGCCATCGAGGTCTGCGGGCTTCGTGATGCCGGTGTCTTTCAGCGTGACGATAGTGATCGTTTCCGGGTACAGCGTCGCGACGCCGCGGAGGTTCTCGACTGCGTTACCTTTGAACGCGTCGATACCCGTCCCTTTCTTCGCGAAGTAGGCGACGTCGTTCTGAATGAGCGCGAAGTCGGCGTCACCGCTCTTCAGCGATCCCACGTTCTCGACCGACGCCCCCGTCGACTGGACCTGGAGTTTGTAATCCGAATTCTCCTCGACCACCTGCTTGATCTCGTTGGACAAGGGGAAATAGGTCCCACCTGTTCCGCCGGCGTGCCAGGAAAGGCGGGTCGTACCACTGTCACCGTCACCGCCACCAGTGAGGCTGGTGCATCCCGCAAGGGCGGTGATTCCAGCGAGGCCGGTCGCTGTGACGAAGTCACGTCGGTTGAGGTTCGGCACCATGGTTCACATAGCCACCCCCGAATACTAAAGAGTATTGGAAGTAGAACAACCACACACAAATCCGATACATATGACGGCCAACACTCCCTTTCACAAAAATAACCTTCACGACCACTCCTTCTATCGAAAAATAACAATTAGTACCACTAAAGTATACGCGGAGAATGCAATCATATTCGTAATCACAACTAACTTGTTATTCGATATTTTTGCATTTTTTATATGCAGGGAGTTCGTCTGGGAGGACGACCACCGTTTCATCAACTCTCGAGGGACAATCCCGGTGTAACCGAGACTCGTCCTACAATGTCACCATAATTGACAGATGATCGTAAACTTCACCCGATCGTCCGGCGTCGTCCATGGATTCACTCGTGCACGGTCGTCACCCGAACTGGCCACAGCACCTATCTGCTGACCACCAAAACCAAGATTCATGGACGAGGGGGAGGATTCCGAAGCTGTTCGCGCCAGGAGCGAGGCGCTCGAACGCGTCTCGGACGGGATCGTCGCGCTCGACGACGACCTGCGGTACACCTACGTCAACGGACGGGCCGAACGTCTCCTCGACCACGATCGAGAGTCGTTACTCGGCACCCACATTCTGGCGGCGTTCCCGGAACTCGACGGCACCGAGGCTCACGACGCCATCGAACGGGCCTCGAACACCAACGAGACCGTCACGTACGAGCGATACAATGCGGACCTCGACCGGTGGTTCGAGGTTCGCGTCTATCCCGACGAGTCGGGCGTCTCGATCTTTTTCACCGACGTCACGGAGCGGAAAGCGTCCGAGCGGGAACTCGAACGGACGGACCGACACCTCCAGGCGCTGCTCCAGAATACGGACGAAGCGATCTACATCAAGGACCTCGACGGAACGTATCGGCTCCTGAGTGAGACTGCGGCCGACCTGTTCGACCTCGACGTCGAGGAGGCGACTGGCAAGCGGGACGAGGAGTTGTTCGACCACGAGAGCGCGGCCGACATACGGGAGGTCGACGAGCGCATCCTCGAATCGGGCACGTCGGTTTCCGAAGAGGCCGTCCGGTTCATCGACGGGGAGAAACACGTCTTCCTCGACAACAAGTTCCCGTATCGCGACGAGGACGACGAGGTCGTCGGCATCATCGGGATCAGTCGCGACATCACCGAACGAAAACGTCGCGAACACGATCTCGAACGCGCGGAGACGCTCTTCGGTAACGCGCAAGACGCTTTCTTCCTGATCGACGTCGAGAACCACGGGACGAAAGACGACTACACGTTCAGATTCGACCGGGTGAACCCGGCGTACGAGCACCTCACTGGCCTCTCGAACGCGGTTCTGTCCGGGAAGTCACTCGAAGCGGCGTTCGGCGAGGAGGAAGGAGCCGGGATCGCCAAACAGTATCGCGAGTGCGTCGACAGACGGGAACCCATCGAGTACGAAGAAGAGCTCTCGGTCCCGGAAGCCGGGTCGGTCTGGGAGACCCGTATCGCGCCCGTCGTCATCGACGGCGACGTCGTGCAACTCGTCGGGGCGACGCGGAACATCACCGAACGAAAGCAACGCGAGCGCGAACTGAAGCGGTATCGAGCCTTCGTCGAGAACACCTCGGACGCCATCACGATCATCGACACCGACGAAACGATCGACTACGCGAGTCCCGCAACGACCGCAGTGTTCGGCCGCGAACCGAGCGAACTCGAAGGAGCCGCCGCCATCGAACACATTCACCCGGAGGATCGGGCCGAAGCAATGGAGAGCCTCGAGCGACTGTTCGACGCCCCGGGGAGCCGGATCACACAGCGATATCGATTCGAAGACGAGGACGGCTCCTGGGCCTGGGTCGAATCGACGGGCGTGAACGCGGTCGAGAATCCCGCAATCGGCGGCGTCCTCCTCGTCAGCCGTGACGTGACGGAACCGAAAAAGCGCGAACAGCGTCTGGAGCGAACGTTGCAACGGATCCAGTCGCTGTTTCGCGGCGAGACGAAAGCCGAGATCGCGACGACCGCGATGAATATCTCCCGGAACGTTCTCTCGATCCCGTTCACGGGGGTGCACCTCGAGGACAGCGACCGACTGGAGCCGACGGCCGTCAGCGACGCGGTGATCGATCACTTCGGCGGGGGCCCGACCTACTCGCGGTCCGGCGGCGACCGGGACGTGGACCGAGTCGTCTGGGACGTATTCGAGTCGGGCGAACACCTCGTCGTCGCCGACGTCGACGAAACCGATCGAATTCGGTCCGACGAGACGCCAGTGGAGAGCCTGCTGATCTACCCGCTCGGGGAGCACGGCGTCTTCATCGCCGCCGCACCGGTCGTCGAGGCCTTCACCGACATCGACCGGATCCTCTTCGAGATGGTGGCGACGAACCTGGCGGTGGCGCTCGATCGCATGCATCACCGAAGGCATCTCGAAGAACAGCGGGACGGCCTCGAACTGCTGAACCAGATGATGAGCCACGACATCCGCAACGATCTGCAGATGATCTCCGCTTACTCGCGGTCGCTGGACGAGTATCTCGACGACGAGGGACAGGACGCCCTCGACACGATCGTCGCGAGCGCGGAGCGAGCGACAGATCTCACTCAATCCGCCCGGCATCTCGCCGAGGTAATGCTCACGACCGACGCCCCTCGCGAACCGGTGCCCCTCAGGAGCGTGCTGGAAACGCAACTCGAGGAAACGCGCCAGTCCGCCGACGTCGCGTCCATCATCGTCGACGGGGCGATCCCGCGGGTCGGCGTCATGGCCGACGACATGCTGCCCTCGGTGTTCAGGAACCTGCTGAAAAACGCCATCCAGCACAACGACAACGACGTCCCAGAGGTGGTCGTGTCGGTCGAAACCGACCAGGAGTCGGTCGTCGTCCGGATCGCGGACGACGGCCCGGGCCTCCCCGATGCCCGAAAGGACGAGATCTTCGGCCGGGGGAGCAAGGGACTGGACAGCGAGGGAACCGGCATCGGCCTCTATCTCGTCCGGACACTCGTCGAACAGTACGACGGAAGCGTCCACGTCGAAGACGTCGAACCCACTGGGGCGGCGTTCGTTGTCGAACTCGAACGGGCCTGATCCGGACGGCCACCGGAAATAGCTGGAGACGTCAGGGAACGGTCTCGGACGAGGACGCCGCTGACATGGCCGTCGGATCCGCAAAGCGCGCCCACAGCCAGAGCAAACTCGGCAACACGAGAACGCTCACGAGGAAGGCCGTCACCAGCGCGAGCACCACGATACGGCCGAAACTCTGGAGTTGGGCGCTCGGAACGAGGACGATCGTCGCGAACGCGCCGGCCGACGTGAGGGTACTCCCGAGGAGGGCTCCGCCAGTGCCGGTGACCGCGTCCTCGAGAGCCGCGACCGGCGATTTGCCGGCCCGCAATTCGTCCGCAAACCGGTCACCGACGTGGATGTTGTAGTCGATCCCGAGGCCGATGACCAGGCTGATCAACAGCGCCGTCAGGAGCGTGAGCGGGATGTCCAGCAGGTACATCCCGCCGATGACCATGCCGAGCACCAGCGCGATCGGGATCGCGACCACCACGCCGAGCGAGGCGCTATCGTGAGTGAGTTTGAACACCGCCACCATCGCGAGGAGAATGGCGATCAGGGCGATCACCATCGTCAGGAGGATCCCATCGACCAGTTCCTCGAGGATCGCCTCGTTGACCGCGAGGCTGCCGGCGACGGTCGCCTCCCGTCCGTTGCCGTCGCCGGCCATGGTCTCGGCGCCGGCGACGAGTTTCGGAACGACCTCCTCCGCATCCGCGTAATCGGCATCCAGCGAGAACGTGACGAGGATCGATCGATACTTTCCGTCGGTCCGTTCGACGACCCGACTCGCCGTCGCCTCGTCGGCGGCGTACAGTCGGTCGTACAGGGTCTCCAGGTTCGAGTCCGGAACCCCGTTTCCGTCCGTATCGCTCCGCTGGAAGGCTGCCGCGAAGGTCTCGTTCCGGCTCGCGACGGCCCGCATCGCCGTCACCGGCGACCGGACGGTCCGCGTTCCGGGTTGATCGACGAGAACGCCCGTCTCCGAGATTTCCGCGCTCCCGTCGTGGACCCGTTCGAGCGTCGAATCCGCTGTCACGTCCCCCTCGAGTAGTATCCGTGACTGGATCCCCGCGTCCGCACTGGCCGGCTGATACACCTCGTCGACGTGGTCCTGCTGTTCGCGGAACTCGTGGACGTCCCACCCGATCGGGTCCGGCAATTCCTGTTTCCACTCGGCGACGTCGGCGCCGGACTGCTGGTAGCTCTCCTCCTCGAGTGCCGTCCAGGCGACGCCACCCGCCGCCCCGACCAGGATCGCCACGAGAACCACGATCGGCGCGGCCCGTTTGGCGAGCGGCACGGTTCGTGACAGCACGGGTTCGAGATACCGACCGCGCCCGAGCGCCGCCTTGTGGCGATCGCGGCCGAACCGTTCGAGGAGACCGTCGATGCCGATCTTCAGCGCCGGCACGACGGTCGTGAAGATCACCAGCGCCGAGACGACGCCGAGCGTGATGGAGACCCCCAGGTTTCGGATGATCGGCAACGGGTTCGCCAGGTTCGCGAGGAACCCGATCGCCGCAGTTATCGTGACCAACAGGAGGGCCGTCGCAACGAGACGAACGCCGCGACTCATCGACGCCCGAATCGGATCGTTCTCGTCACGCTGCTCTCGATATCGGTTGAACACGTGGAACCCGAAGTCGATGCTCAGTCCCGTGATCAGGACGATCGGGACGATGACGATGGTGCCAGCGGCGACGCCGAGCCAGCCGAGCAACCCGAGCATCCACAGCACCGACAGGACGACGCCGGTCATGCCGACGACGATGTCGACGAGGTCGCGGTAGGAGAACGCCAGCACGAACAGGATGAGCAGCAGCGCCAGCGGGAGGACGAGTTCGATCAGGTTCCTGACCGAGTGGTCCTGGAAGTCGGCGATGGCGTGTTCGCCCAGGGTGAAGTACCCGGCGTCGGATCGGCGTTCTGCACGCTCGTAGACCACGGCCGTCGCCTGGCTCCGGGTGTCCTCCGAGACGCCGCCGTTCAGGGCGATCAGCAGTCGCCTGTCCGAGGCAGTCGTTCGCGCCGGGTCGTGATCGGCCGGAAGGAACCGTCTCGCCCGCGGGTCGTTCGCGAGGGTCTGCTCAACCAGCCGTTCGACCTGGGTCTGGCTCGCGTCCTCCAGCGCCCGGATCTGGGCGTCGAGGTCGGGGTTCCCCTCGTCCGCAACGCGGCTCGCGACGAGATTCGACAACCCGAGTATCCCGTCGTCGTGGAGGGCCGCACTCAACGACTCGTTCTCCTGCACTTCCCGCTGAAACCGCAACTCCGCCAGCAGTGACGACTTCGAGAGGACGTTCCGGTTCTCGTCGTGGACGTAAACGATTGCGAACGTCCGCTCGGTTCCGCTCCCGCTATCGTTGCCGTACTGCTCCTGGACGTATTGCCACTTCTGGACGCGCTCGACGTCCTGGAACTCCTCCGCCGAGCCACCGGCCTGACTGGTCGTGTCGAGTTGCGGGATCCCGGCCAGGACGAGGCCGGTCACCAGCACCATCATCAGGAGGGTGATCCGGGTGTGTTCCGTGACGAAATCGAGGCTCCGTTTCAGGGCGGGACGAAGCATATCCGTCGTCGAAGATATCAATGGCCTTTAAACTGTGGGATATCCAACCGCAACGACACGTTCGAGGACGAGCCTGCGTTACCGACCGAGTGACAGCGCCCCGATGCAAACGCACCGGAGGCGTTCGAAATAAAAACTCATGGCCGAGGAGCGAATACGAACTCGCCAATGCAGTGGGACCCCGACCGCGGCCTTCACCTTCGAATGGCGTTCGCCGTCGCCCTGTTGGGGGTGATGCCGTTCGCGTTCGTGTACACGATGAGCTGGGCGGTGACGAACGTCATCGAACCGCTCGCCGAAACGCTGTTCGAGACGACGTTCGACTGGCGGCTCTCGATCAGTCTCCCCTTGATTCTGGGCGTGACGGTCGTCGGTCTGGGGCTCCAGTATTTCCTCGGGGATCGAATCGCGCTTCGCTCCGTCGGCGCCACCCGTATCGACCGGTCGGAACGACCCGAACTGCACAGCCGGGTCGAGCGTCTCTCACAGCACGTCGAACTGCCCACGCCGGACCTCGCGGTCTCGTCTTCGTCGGTTCCCAACGCGTTCGCGACGGGGCGATCCCAATCCGCCGCGACGGTCGTGGTCACCGACGGGTTGCTGGACTCGCTCGAAGACGACGAACTCGACGCCGTCCTGGCCCACGAACTCGCGCACGTCAAGAACCGCGACGTGGCCGTGATGTCCCTCGCCTACCTGTTGCCGTCGTTCACCTACGTCGTCGCTGTGGGGGCATACACGCTACTGGGTGGCCTCTGGAACGTCATCGGTCACTTCCATCACAGCGATTCCGACGATGCCCGGCCCCTGGTCGCACTGATCGTCCTGTTCGTCGTCTCGGCCGTCATCACGATTCTCGTCTCCGCGCTCTTCTGGGTCGGGAGCTTCCTCCTGTTCCGGATGCTCTCACAATACCGGGAACGCGCCGCCGACCGCGGCGCTGCCCGGATCACGGGCGATCCACTCGCCCTCGCGAGTGCCCTCGAAACCATCGACGAAGACATGGCCGGACTCCCCGACCGAGACCTCCGGACGCTGGACGGTGGCGTCGAGGCCCTCTACATCTCGCCGCTCGATACGCCGATGTTTACCGACGGCGACGACTCGCTCATCAGTCGCGACCTCTTTCCCGAGAGTCACCCCCCGACCGGGGAGCGCATCGAGTACCTGCAGGAACTGGCCACCCGGCAGGAAGCGCGTTGACTACCAGTGGCTACTGCCGTCCGTCACAAAAAACGGGATCCGTCGTTCGATTCCCTGGCTATCCGGTCACGGCACTGGCCGTGGGCTCGGTCGCCGCCTCCAGGACGCTCCGCGAGCGCAGGAGGACGAACCCGAACCCGACCTTGGCCGCGAGGTCCAGCACCATGAACGCCGCCGTCTCCCAGTAGAGGGGCAGGACGCCGATGGTGCCCTCGGTCCCGAGGATCCAGACCACGGGGTACAGCAGCCAGAGGACGATGATGAGGTTGCGCAGTTGACCGAATAGCTGGCTCACCTCGGCCGACTTCCGCCGGGCCTGTTCGGAAAGCGTGCCGACGAGGACGTACAGCAGGACGAGCAGCGCGCCCGTGCTGATGCCCCACCACAGGATGCGGTACTCCGCGGTCGGCTCGAACGCGGCGATGCCGCCGGTGACGATCATGAACACGTCGAGACCGACGAGCGTCGCGATTGTGTTACGGTTCGCCCCGGCCAGCAACGCCAGGTCGAACAGGAGCAGCGGCGTCGTGAACACCCAGTCAGCGTACCGCGCCCAGTAGATTTCGAGCACTTCGTCCCCAACCGTGACCTCCGTCAGCCCGAACCCGGTCGCCATGAGGAGATACATGGCGGCCGCGATGGTCGTGATGAAAATCGTCGCGATGTAGAACTGCTGCATCTCGGGGTCGCGGACCCCCCGTCCCCGACCGACGAAATACAGCGTCCCGATGGTCATGCCGATGGTGCCGATCCACAGCCAGATCGATTCTGCGCCTGGTGTTGCCATGTTTTGGGCATCGTTCCCGATCCACATATGTGGAGTACCCTACTAATTGGGCCTGGAAAGGAATCGGTCAATTCGTTACATTTGTTCTTGGGACAATATGAACGGCAATACCGACAGTTCAGGACCGAAACTCAATCTCGGGAACATATTGTCGAGAAGTAGATAGTTATTTATCGGAGTCTAGCGCACGCCACACACTGTAATGGGTGACAGCAGTCTCGGGGACCCGATCGCGTCCGCCCTCCTCAGCGACTCACAATACGAGCGACTCAGAGCACGCCGATACAGCCTGTTCGATACGTCGATTCCACGCGCGCTCGCCCTACAGGGACTCGTCCTCGGCACGCTGGCACTCGTCTTGCCGCTGGCGATGACGCTCCCGGCGTCAGCACGGGGACTGTTCCCGGGCGGTGACCCCATCGCATCGACGCCGAAGATCATGTTGCTCGGGGCCTATGCCGGTGTGATCGAAACCGTCGCGGCGGCCGGCCTCGTTTACGTTGGCTACCATCGCTACCGCCGCCACGGCACCCTGAGCGAACGCGAAGCGCGCCGGCTGCTGAACGTCAAGGACGTCGCGTCGATGATCGGTCTCGTCACGGGAACGGCCGCCGTCGTCGCCCTCGACGGGTTCTTCCTCCTCGGTCACGGCGGTCAGGACGCGATGTCGGCCTTTTTCGCGGCCGGAGGCGAGAACCCGTTCGCCGCCACGCCGATCCCGGTGACCGTCGTCAGCATCGCAGTCCCTGCAGCCGTTCTGTCGGTCACGTTGTTCGCGCTCAGTGTGGCGTTCGCCCGGTGTCTGCCGTCCCGAGGGACCCACGATTGAAGTGGTGTGACGAGTCCGGAACTGCTCCAAAACGACGGTCTGGAACCGAAAACGAGTGCGGACGGGCGCGTCTGGTGGGTCCCGCTTTCATTCCCGAATCGATTCTTCGGGGGACTGGGTCCCGACGGACCGGGCAGGATTTGCAGTGCGGATCGTCGTCCCAGCGCGTTCGGCCTCCGACGGAACGAAAATATCGGTGCTGACGACTTTCGTCGCTCCCGGACTGAGCACGCCCACGTCACAGGTCCGGCTGGAGATGGTCGCGCCGTCCTCGTCGTACAGCGTGACGATCGCCTCGACGTCGGCGGCTTCGCCTTCGTTGGTCAGGCTGAGTTCGACGCGTCCGAGTTCGTTGTCGAGCGCATCGACGTCGGTCCCGTCGTCGTCCTCGTCGTAGAAGGTGACCCGGTTCAATGTGACGTGACCGTTCTTGCCGCTGATGTACCGGAACAGTCGCTGGGAGACGTCTTCGTAGATCCTGTCTCCCTCGGACCCCTCCTCGAAGAGTGCCCCGATCGGGTTGAGGTCGGCACGGAGGTCGCTGGCGATGGTGGGCCGGTTCCGCGTGCTGGTTTTCAGCCGGCGGTAATCGCTGATGAAGGGGTCGAATTCGTCCGGGAGGTCACCGTCGAACAGGTCGCTGTACGCACGGAGTTCGGCGTCGAAGTTGAGCAACGGCGGGAGTGGTGTGGACGCCTTCCCCTCGGGGACCCACGGCCTGGCACCGGTCCTGTCCTCGTCGGCCTCGGTCGCGGCCGTTGGAGGGCGGTCGAAGTACCCGAAACTGTCGAGCAGCAGCCCGAAGATAGCGCTCATGACGGTAACGAACAGTACCCCGGCGGTGAGTAGATGGGAGATGGGCGTCGGCAGCGTGAACTGAAACAGTGCGATGAATACGGCAGTCACCATCCCGACGACGAGGAGGAACGATCCGAGGTTCGGGTCTTGCCCCGTGAGGAACTCGATACTCCGGAGAAACGTCGAGCTAGTCTCCGTGTCCTCGGGGACGTCGGGTTGGTTCACGGTCCGCTCTGGCTGGCTCATCGCTCAGTTCGCCTCCGTGACCTCGGATGGTCCCCGTTCGGCGGCCCGCCGGAGTACCTGAATGAGATGCGAGACCCAGAGACCGGCGGTGAACCCGAACAGGGTACCGACCGTCGTGATGCGGATCGATTCCTCGAGCGGTGCGAACGCGGCAACGATACACAGCGTCCCGAAGATGAACATGAGGGCGT
>DATFIX010000091.1:0-19668 GCA_035269625.1 Natrialbaceae archaeon | reverse complement strand
CACGGCTACAAGTGGGTCGTTCTCCACGACGCCGACCCCGAGGACCTGGTGACGAGCATCCACTTCGCGGCCGACACGTTCATCGAACGGGAGTACGGCTCCCGACTGTTGGCGGCCGTCTTCGGCTTCGAACGCGCCCGGGACGACACGCTGGCCTACTGGATCTACTCGTTCCGGCGCGGGACGTTCTATCCGTTCGCCCCGGCCGGCAGCCACGAGCGCGATCACAAGACGGAGTTCAAACTCGAGTCGGTCCTCTCGGGCGAACTCGACGTCGAGGACGACGAGGAGTACTGGTACCCGCTGTGGCCGAGTCGGACCGGTCAGCATCCCTGGGAGTGAGGGGTCGCCCGGTGCCCGGCAACGACGTCGTCACTCGGGTTTTGGGACGTACACGAACGGGTTCTGCCGCCATGCCGGGTAACGTTCCGACTCGTCGGTGACCGACCAGACGCTTTGCGGCCAGGTGTCGAGGACGTCGTGGATCCGATCGTAGGACAGCAGGTTCTCGCCCTCGATGACGAGTTCGAACCGGTCGGCGAACGTCTCGGGACTCCAGGCCGAGGACTCGTCGAGGTGCTCGTGTGGCGATTCGGCGATGCTCTCGAAAATCGATCGCGCGAACCGGTTGTGGTAGGTGAACACCAGATACCCGCCGGGGGCGACGGCGTCGTAGAGGTTCCGGAGTGCACGTTCGACGTCGGCCACGTAACACAGCGTGTAGAAGGTGGAAACGACGTCGAACTGTCGGCCGGGATCGAACTCGGGGAGGACGGTGCGCTCGAACGCGGCGTTCCGGACGGTTTCTTCGCGTGCGCGTTCGCGATTCGCGTCGAGCACCGATTCGACCGCGTCGAATCCGACGACGGTCGCGTCCGGATATCGGTCCGCGACGTCGAAGACGACCGAACCGCCGCCGCAGCCGACATCGGCGTACGAGTCCGGATCGTCGATCTCGTCGAGGAATTCGAAGAACGGGTCGACCAGGAGCATCGCGCCGCCGTTCGCCTCGTCCGCCCGCGCGTCGTCCGATTCGTGCCAGTAGTCGTTCCAGTCGATGGTCCGATCGAAGGTGGTGGTGTCCGTCATCGTGAAGTAGTGTGTTTGGAGGGTCCTCGAAGGGTCGTGATCGTTCGTCCGTCGGTCAGCGCTCTACCGTCCTGTCGTCGTTCGAACCCGGCTACCGAGGAGAAGTCACTCCGGGGAGAAAAATGTATCGATTATACAGAATTTACTTCCTGCTTACAAATTAGTTGGCCGTCCTTTTATGGGTTTCGGACATCCGGAAACCGGACCCGGTTGGGCAGCGATCAAGCCGCCGGTTCCGCAGTGTCGGACCCCTGTCCGCCGGCCCGGATCCTTCCATCACAAAAATCTTCGGACGATGGGGTTTCGACCCCCGCCGCTGCCCCGCACTTTCACTTTCACCTTCCTGTTAACGAGGCTTTATGGGGCCGGCGGGAAAACGACCGGGTATGGCAGCAGACGCAGACCTCGAAGATCTCCCGGGCGTCGGGCCGGCAACCGCAGAGAAGCTTCGCGAGGCAGGGTTCGATTCCTACCAGGGGCTGGCGGTCGCGAGCCCCGGCGAACTCTCCAACACCGCCGACGTCGGCGACTCGACGGCGGCGGACATCGTCCAGGCGGCCCGCGAGGCCGCGGACATCGGCGGGTTCGAGACGGGGTCGACAGTCCTCGAACGCCGCGAGCAGATCGGCAAACTCACCTGGGGCGTCGACGAGGTGGACGAGATGCTCAACGGCGGCGTCGAAACCCAGTCGATCACCGAGGTGTACGGCGAGTTCGGGTCGGGCAAGTCCCAGGTGACCCACCAGCTCTGCGTCAACGTCCAGCTTCCGCCGGAACACGGCGGCCTGGCCGGCGGCGCCGTCTTCGTGGACAGCGAGGACACGTTCCGACCGGAGCGCATCGACGACATGGTGCGGGGCCTCCCGGACGAGGCCATCGCGGCCCTGCTGGAAGAGCGCGAGATCGAGGGCGAACCCGGCGACGAGGACGCCATGGAGGCGCTGCTGGAATCCGTCCTCGATCACATCCACGTCGCGAAGGCGTTCAACTCCAACCACCAGATGTTGCTGGCCGAGAAGGCCCAGGAACTGGTGAGCGAGAGCCAGGACGACGACGTGCCGGTCCGCCTGCTCTGTGTCGACTCGCTGACCGCGCACTTCCGGGCGGAGTACGTCGGCCGGGGCGAACTGGCCGAGCGCCAGCAGAAACTCAACAAGCACCTCCACGACCTCGACAAGGTCGGGAACCTCAACAACTGCGCCGTCGTCGTCACCAACCAGGTCGCGTCCAACCCCGATTCCTTCTTCGGCGACCCCACCCAGCCCATCGGCGGCAACATCCTCGGCCACAAGTCCACCTTCCGGCTGTACCTCCGCAAGTCCAAGAACGACAAGCGGATCGTCCGCCTGGTCGACGCCCCGAACCTGGCCGACGGCGAGGCCGTGATGCGCGTCCAGGACGGCGGCCTCATGGCCGAATAACCAGGATCGAAACTGAATCGACGGCGACCGGTATTGTTCCCTTTTCGAACGACTCAAAGTCCGGAGAAACCGGATAGTGGGTCCTGAAATCCAAACCCCTCCCGTAACCCACCGAGCGAGGGATTACCACACCGTAATGACAAATTTTAACATGGAGCAAGCGCCCCGAACGGCGAACGGTTTCCCACTTTCTTGGAATGGGCATACAATACTATTTATGCGAGAGTCCCTACGAGCAGTCGTGAGCAATCTATGACCGGCTATGCGATCGTCATTGCGACAGACGAGTTCGAGAAGATCACGGCAGCGAGCGTCATCAGTTCGATCGCCGCAGCGTCGGACATCCCCGTCGAGATCTTCGTGACCATGAACGGCCTGCAGGCCTTCGAACGCGAGACGGTGGAGACGAAAGACTTCAACACCGGCGACCTCGGGCAAGCGATGCTCGAGAACGAGGAGGCGGAGGTGCCGCTGTTCACCGAGCAGTTCGAGGACGCCAAGGCCATCGGCGACATGGGCCTCTACGCCTGCACGATGGCGATGGACATGTGGGGCAAGACCCTGGACGACTACGTCGACCTCTTCGACGACGAACTCGGCGTCTCCGGCTTCCTCAACAAGGCCGCCGACAAGCAAGTGATCTTCATCTGAGCATCGTCAACAAGATACATTACCGAACCCAACGGATACACTACACGACACGCAACTACGGTGACACAACATGAGCGAATCAATTTCGGCCGACGTTACGATCGACGCACGAGGATCCGCCTGCCCCGGTCCGCTGATGGACCTGATCGGCAAGGTGAAAAAAGGCGATCCCGGCACCATCTACAAACTCCAGACCTCCGACCGCGGTTCGATGGAGGACGTCCCGGAGTGGGTGGAGAAAGCCGGGCACGAGCTGATGGAGACCGTCGAGCACGAGGACCACTGGGACATCTACATCAAGAAGACGGAGTGACCCCAGTATGACAGAGCGGATCGTCATCGTGGGCGGCGGTACCGGCGGATCGGTCGCGGCCAACCGCCTGGCGGAAAAGCTGGACGCCGAGATCGAATCCGGGGACGTCGAGGTCACCCTCGTGACCGACGACCCCGATCACGTGTACAAGCCGATTTACCTGTACGTCCCCTTCGGCAAGAAGACGCCCGAGGACGCCCGGCGTCCGGTCCGGGAGTTGCTCGACCCGAAGGTCGAACTCCGGATCAACCGCGTCGTCGACATCGACACCGACGCGAAGCGCCTGGAGTGCCAGGACGGCCACACGACGCTGAACTACGACCACCTGATCGTCGCGACGGGTGCGAAACTCGCCCCGGAAGAGGTGCCCGGCCTCGCCGAGGACGGCCACCACTTCTACGGCCCCCAGGGCGCCGCGAAACTGCGCGACGCGCTTGCGGACTTCGAGGAGGGTCACCTCGTCCTGAGCGTGGTCGGGGTGCCACACATGTGCCCGGCCGCGCCGGTCGAGTTCACCCTCATGGCCGACGAATGGTTCCGCCAGCGCGGGATCCGGGACCAGGTCGAGATTACCTACACCTACCCGATCCAGCGCCTCCACGGGCTCGAACCCATCCACGAGTGGATGGAACCGCGGTTCCAGGACCGGGACATCAACTACGAGACGTTCTTCAACGCCGAGTCGGTCGATCCCGACGAGCACGTCCTCGAGTCGATGGAAGGGACCGAGCTGGACTACGACCTGCTCGTGGCCATCCCGCCCCACACCGGGGACGAACTCATCACCGAGGCCGGCCTGGGCGACGACGGCTGGGCCGAGGTGAACAAGCACACGCTCGAAGCCGAGCGCGCCGAGAACGTCTACGTCCTGGGCGACGCGGCGGACATCCCGACGAGCAAGGCCGGGAGCGTCGCCCACTACGCCGCGGGGACGGTCGCCGACCGGATCGCGAGCGAGATTCGTGGCCAGGTGCCGACGGCGACCTACGACGGCAAGACCGTCTGCTTCATCGAGGCGGGCATGGACGAGGCGACGTTCGTCGAGTTCGACTACGAGCATCCGCCGGTGGTGCGCGACGAGAACAAATTCATCCACTGGGCGAAACTGGCCTACAACGAGACCTACTGGCTGACCGCCAAGGGGCTGCTCTGAGGTGATCCCATGAGCGAACCGGAACTCAGTCAGGACGACGCCCTCGTCGACGCCATCGAGGAGAACCCCGAGGCAGTCGCTGATTTCGTCCGCCGACTCGACGCCGTCAACGAACTCCTCACCATCGTCGAACTCGGCTCGGGCGCGATGGACGACGAGATGGTGATGGAACTCGCCGGGACCGCCGACCTGCTGGTCGAATCGGCCGACGGCCTCGCGACGCGCGACACCGTCGAACTGGCAAACGCCGTCGGCGAGAACGGCGAAGAACTCTCCGAGGCCGTCGACACGATGGTCGAACTCCAGGAGAGCGGCACGCTGGACGACCTCGCCGACGCGGCCGAGGTCGTCTCCCTGGCCGGCGGCGCGATGGACGACGAGATGGTGATGACGCTCGCCCAGGCCGGCAACAACCTGGGCGAGGTCGCGGACGCCGCGGCCGATCCGGCCGCCTCCCGGGGCATGCAGATGTTGCTGGATTCGATCAGCGAGTCCTGCGTCCACAAGCAGGCCCCCGAGAAGATGGGCATGATCGGCCTCATGAAGGCGATCCGCGACCCGGACGTCCAGCGCGGCCTGGGCTTCTGGATGAGCGTCGCGAAGAATGCCGGCGCGATGATCAACGAGCGGACCTGCCCGCCCGACGAGGAGTAGCGCTGCCGTTCGCGGACGATCGTTTTCGGCGACTCACCTGGCCCGCCGAACCACCACGCTCGCGACTGCCAGCGACGCGACCGTGAACGCCCCGAGCGCGGCCAGCGCGATCCACAGGTCGGCCGCCTCGCCGCGACCGAGGACGACGTACTCCATGCCCTGGACCAGGTAGGTGACGGGCATGACCCGGGCCGGATATTCGAGGTAGAACGGGAGTTCCTCGACCGGCAGGATCGTCCCGCCGAGGATGATCTGTGGCGAGATGACCAGCGGGATGAACTGGAAGGCCTGGAACTCGTTTTGGGCGAACAGCGAGAGCAGGATGCCGATCCCCAGCGCGGTCATGGCACCGAGGAACTCCAGCAAGAAGAACAGGCCGATGCCGTGTTCGAAGGATACGTTCAGGAAGTAGATCCCCGAGCCAAGCAGGACGATCGACTGGACCGTCGCGAGGAGACCGTACCCGATGACGTAGCCCGTGACGAGTCCGCTCCGGGAGACCGGTGCCGCCAGTACGCGTTCGAGGGTGCCGGCCGTCCGCTCGCGGAGGAACCCGATGGCGGTCAGGATGTAGGTGAGAAAGAAGACGAACACCGCGAGCATGATGTGTGCCACCGTCTCAGGCCGGGTGAACACCTCGCTGATGAGGTAGATGATAAACGCCGGGACGAAGACCACGAGCGCGAGCGTCCGGCGGTCGCCCCGGAGCGAAAGGAGCACGCGCCGGGCGACCGGGAACGTCCCGCGGAGGAGCGTCACGCGAACACCCCCTCTTCGGCGTCGTCGCCCTCGGCGGGCGGTCCGTCGTCGCGCTCCAGCAGGGCGAGGAAGGCGTCCTCGAGGTCGTCGGTGTCGGTCTCGTCGAGGAATCGGTCGGGCGAGTCGAACGCGAGCACCCGGCCGTTTCGCAGGAAGAGGACGTCGTCACACCGGGTCGCCTCCCCCAGATAGTGCGTCGAGAGCAGGATCAGCGCGCCCGCATCCCGGCGCTCGCGGAACGCCTCCCACATGGTTGCCCGGAGTTTCGGATCCAGCCCGACCGTGGGTTCGTCCAGCACGAGCACGTCGGGGTCGTGCACTATCGCGCAGGCGAGACTCGTCCGGCGAATCATCCCACCCGAGAGGTCCGACACGCGGTCGTCGGCACGATCCTCGAGACCGACGAACGAGATCGCGCGATCGACGGCGGCCGACCGGTTCTCGACCCGGTAGAGGCGAGCAAAGAAGTCGACGTTCTCGCGAACCGTGAGGTCCTGGTAGATCGCGTCCTCTTGAGGCATGTAGCCGATCCGCTCCCGGTCCGCGGCACCGAGCGAGAGCGAGGCAGTGCCGTCGACGCTGGAGGATCCCGCCGTCGGCGACAGGAGGCCAAGTACGACCCTGATCAGCGTCGTCTTCCCGGCGCCGTTGGGACCGGCGACGCCGACGATCCGCGGGCCGTCGACGTCCAGATCGACGCCGTCGAGCGCGGTCACGGCGCCGAACTCGCGGCGGAGGTCCGTCACCGAAAGCGAGACGTCCGAACCTGACATGGGTAACCCATGGACCGCCGGGGGGATAGCGGTTCTGTGGGGTATAGTCGGGTGGTTTATTAGCAGTCCGACGTCACCGGGCGTCATGAACCGTCCCGTGGTGACCCGATGAAGCACCTCCGGATGACGAACCGGCCGGACGTCGATGTTGTGCCGCCGATCTTCGGGCTCATCGCCGACTCCGAGCACGTTCGAGAGGCTCGATTGCTCGGGTGGAACACCTCAAACGTCGAGCGGCCGACGGCGCTGTTCGCCGTCGACGGCGACCTGGCTGGCTTCCGAACCGACATCGAACCCTCCCCCACGATCGCCGAGATGGACGTCACGCCCGTCGCCGACGACCGGTTTTACCTGCTGTTGACCCTCGACACGTCGACCGCCTCGCCGGTCCGGCATCTCTTCGACATCCTGACCACCGACGGGATCGTCGTCGTCAAACCCGTCGTGTACCGTGACGGGGCCGTCCACGCGAACGTGGTCGGCGACGCGAGCGCGTTACAGTCCGCGATGGACCGCCTGCCCGCGTTCGTCGACGTGGCAGTAGACGAGATCGGGGCCTACGACGGCAGCCCCGACGCCCCCGCCGCGCAACTCTCCGATCGCCAGCGCGAGGCGGTGCTGGCGGCGATGGAACTGGGCTACTACGACACGCCCCGGAAAGCCACCCACGACGAGGTGGCCGACGCCATCGGCGTCGCCCCGAGCACGGCCTCCGAACATCTGCAGAAAGCCGAGTCGAAACTCGTCCGGGCGACGATGGCGGCGTATCGGGACTGAAAAATCGGGCCGTTCGCTACCGCTCCGGGCGATCAGTCCCCGTCGTCCTCGGGGACCGTCTTCTCGACGTCCTTCTCGCCGAGGTAGATCTCCGCGCCGTCCTGGGCGACCTTCTCGGCCAGCACCGCACACTTGACCCGCATCGGGCTGATCTCGACGCCCAGCATGTCGATCACGTCGTCGCGATCCATCTCGCGGAGTTCGTCCAGCGACATGCCGCGCAACTCTCCGGTGAGGATGCTGGCGCTGGCCTGGCTGATCGCGCAGCCGTCGCCCTCGAAACTCACCGCCGCGATGGTCTCGCCGTCGTCGTCGAGTTTCACGTCCATCCGGATCTCGTCGCCGCACATCGGGTTCTCGCCGTGGTGGGAGAAGTCGGCGTCCTCGATCTCCCCGTAGTTCCGGGGGTTCTTGTAGTGATCGAGGATACGCTCCCGGTACATGTCCGATCCCATGCTCATCGTTGGGCGAGGGTACGGGAGTTGCCGGCAAAAGGATTCCGGGGGCCGAATTCAGGACTGTCTTCCGGGATTCGACGCCAACCGTCCTTCGGGACCCGTTCCGACCCGACCGCTTCGGAAACGCTCGGGAGGCGGCCCATCGTAACCCGCCCACAGTCCACGAGGCGACCCCTCGATTTCGGGTTGACGACCCGCTAGAAACAGGCCGTTTCGAAGCGATATCGGTCGCATACGATCGCCACCGCGGTGTCGAGAGCAACCGGCGTTTCTCGAAGTGACGCACTCGCCGTCACGCATCTCGGGGAATCGCGGTCCTCGAAGGCCCTGGCGGGGTAGCAGTTCCAGCCCGGAAACCACCGTGTAATGGCTGGTTACCCGGTGACAGGCGGACGGAAATCGACCAAGAAAGCGTTTGCCGAGGGATCGTCGAGAGATCGTACAGTCGGTCTCCACACGAAACGGGGGGCGTGTGCGTGATTCGAACAGTGGACCGTCACCCGAGGTCGTGGAATCACGCCCGACGAAAATCGCCGATCAGGCGAACAGTTCCACCGCGTCCTCGACGCCCGCGACGAGGGGGTCGATCTCCTCGACGCTGTTGTAGACGTAGAACGAGGCGCGCGTCGAGGCGGGAATCCCGAGTTTGTCGTGCAGGGGCTGGGTGCAGTGGTCGCCGGCGCGGACGGCGACGGCGTGGTCGTTCATGATGGAGGCGAGGTCGTGAGCGTGGAGGCCGTCGACGACGAACGAGAGCAGGCCGGCGCGGGCGTCGTCGCCCGGGGCCGGACCGAGGACGGTGACCTCGTCGATCGCTTCCAGGCGGTCGTAGGCCTCGGCCGCCAGGGCCTCCTCGTGGCGGCGGATGCGCTCCATCCCGATGTCGTCCAGATAGTCGGCTGCCTCGGCCAGCGCGATGCCCTGGGCGATGACGGGGGTGCCGGCCTCGAACTTCCAGGGCAGGTCGTTCCACTCGGCGTCCTCGAAGGAGACGCTCCGGATCATCCCGCCGCCGTAGTTGAACGGCTCCATTTCCTCCAGGAGATGCTGCTTGCCGTAGAGACCGCCGATGCCCGTCGGTCCGAGCATCTTGTGCCCGGAAAAGGAGTAGAAGTCGGCGTCGATGGCCTCGACGTCGACCGGGCGCGTGGGGACGGCCTGGGCGCCGTCGACGAAGAACAGGCCGTCGTGTTCGTGGACCAGGTCGGCCAGTTCGGCCACCGGAACCACGGTGCCCAGCGTGTTCGATATGTGGACGACCGAGGCGATGGCGACGTCGTCGTCGATGACTTCCGTCGCGTGCTCCATGTCGAGCGTGCCGTCCTCGGCGACCTGGACGTAGCGCAGTTCCGCGCCGGTCTTCTTGGCGATCTGTTGCCAGGTGACCAGCGAGGCGTGGTGTTCCATCTCCGTGAGGACGACCGCGTCGTCGGGGCCGAGTTCGTTCAGCCCCCAGGCGTAGGCGACGAGGTTCTCCGACTCGGTGGTGTTCTTCGTGAAGATCAGTTCCTCGCGACCGCCACTGGCACCGACGAACTCGGCAAGGCGGTCGTGGACCTCCTCGTAGGCGATGGAGGCCTCCTGACTCAGGTGGTGGATGCCCCGGTGGACGTTGGCGTTGGTTTTCCGGTAGTACTCGGCGATGGCGTCCACGACCGGGTCGGGCGTCTGGGCGGTTGCCGCGCTGTCGAGGTAGACGACCTGCTTCCCGTCGAATTCCCGCTGGAGGATGGGGAAGTCCTCCCGGATCCGTTCGACGTCGAGTGATTCGGTGTCGGGGGTGCTCATTACCTGACTCGAAGGACCACACACAGAACATTCCTTCGATTGGTGTGCGATGACACGCCACGAAGAGCGGTGCTCGCCAGCGATTCGACGAGTTCCGCACCGACGGGAAGCGGATGGCAACCGGCTTTGGCACCACGGGGGTTTCCGGCGAGATCCACGTGAAACGATGATCGAAAATACCATTGTTCGGGGAACGAGTTAGCTACCTGATGTCACGAGCCCTCCTGATCGTCGGCCTGGCAGCGCTCGTCGCCCTGGCCGGGTGTTCGGCGATCGACGGCGGTGACGGTGAAACGCCGACGGCGACGGTCCCCGCACCGACCGACGCGACAGAGACGACGACGGACACGACGGGCGACACGACCTCGCCCGAGACAGCGACCGCGACCGAAAGCGGAACGGCAGGGGAGGATCGCATCGGGTGGGAGAACGGCTACGCGTTCGACGACCCGATCGACGTGACTCCCGAGGACGGTTTCAACGACTCGGAGTTCGCCGTGGTAAAAGCCCGGACGATGGCCCGGGTCGAGAAGATCCGCGGTCGGGAGTTCGAATCGGGTGCCTCGATCCGGTTCATCAGCCGGGAGACGCTCGAGGAGGAAGGCCTGTTCACGTTCGAGGCAGATCCCGCCCGCGATCAACTCTGGGAAGCGGCGTTCGTCGTCGGCGAGAACGAGACGTCGGCCGCCGAGTTGAACGAACTCTACGACGTGGTCGTCGACGGGTACGCCGGCGACGGCGAGGTCACCCTCGTCGTGGACAACCCCGAACGACCCCGTATCGATCCCGGCGTGTTGTCCCACGAACTGGCCCACATCCTGGGCGGGCCGCGACTCCAGATGGGCAACTACGACGGGACCGTCGATCAAGCCCTCGTGCTCCGGAGCGTCGTCGAAGGCAACGCCAACTTCGTCGAGGGGCAGTACCTCGATCGGTGCGAGGGGGAGTGGTCCTGCCTGGAACGACCGGAGAACGCTACCGAGGTCATCGACGCCGACCGGATGAACGAAGGCCTGTTCCTCTGGTTCGCCGCGCCATACACCCTCGGTCCTGGCCTCATGACCCACGAGTACGACGAACAGGGTATCGAGGGCGTGAACGAGGTCTACGCGAACGCGCCGGCGAGCATGGAGCAAGTGATCCACCCCGATCGATACGCCGACGAGACGCCGACGTCGGTCGACGTCGAGGATCGATCGGCTGACGACTGGGACCGCCAGCGAGCGTCAGCCCGGAGGGCCACGAACACCCTCGGCGAGACCACTCTCTATACCATGTTCAAGGCCAACGACGTGATCGGCGGCCCGGAACCCGAGATCAACAAGGCCCAGCGAACCGGGCTGAATTACACCCATCCCGCGACGGACGGGTGGGCCGGCGACGCGTTTGCCGCCTACTCGAACGGGTCGGCCGGCGGGTACGTCCTGAAGACCGCCTGGGACAGCGATCGCGACGCACGCGAGTTCCACGACAAGTACCTCGAACTGCTCGATACGAAGGGCGCGACCGAGGTCCGCGAGGGCGTCTACCGGATCCCCGACGGCCCCTACGCCGACGCCTTCCGGGTTGTCCGTGACGGCAAGACGGTGACGATCGTCAACGCGCCGACGGTCGGTGCGCTGGACGAGGTCCACCCCGTCGAGTGAACGAGAAACGGAACGGAAAACGCCCGACTTCGAACCGCGACCGTCGCATCGCGATGGCCGTCTATCGTCGCATCGAGAGCCGGAGCATCTGGGCGTGGTGGGTGCCGTCGACCTCGAGGACGCTCTCCTCGTCGACGAACCCGGCGTCGATAGCCAGTCCCACCGCGTCGGTGCCGA
Source organism: Natrialbaceae archaeon (assembly GCA_035269625.1). Lineage (GTDB taxonomy): Archaea > Halobacteriota > Halobacteria > Halobacteriales > Natrialbaceae > DATFIX01. The sequence continues at coordinate 8,009 of DATFIX010000091.1, read as the reverse complement.
CGATGTTGGCGACGTGGGCACGAGCGAGGCTCTCCTCGACCGCGTCCGGATCGACCTGGTCCCCGCCGTAGAACTCCTCGGTGACGGTCAGCGAGACGGGGCCCTCCTCGAAGGTCTCGCCGAGAACGTCGGGGTCACAGACGGAGACGAGCAGCCCTTCCTCGGTTTCGCGTTCCTTCAGGAGCATGGTCGTGCTCATTCCAGCAGTTCCTCCTCGGCGGACTTGCGGATCTCCTCGGCTTTCTCGGCGACCTCCTCGGCCTCGTCGTACTCGCCGAGTTCCTCGTGGGCGCGGGCCTTCTCCTCCAGCACCTCGGCGTTGCGGTGGCCCAGGCGGGTCGCGTTGTCGAGACAGCGCAGGGCGTCCTCGGCGAGGCCGCGTTCCAGGAGGAAGAAGCCGCGGTTGTACCAGGCCTGGCCGGAGCGCTCGTCGATCTCGACGGCGCGCTCGGCGTGTTCGAGTGCCTGCTCGGTGCGGCCGGACTCCCAGAGGGCGTACGCGAGGTTGGTCTCGGCCGCCGCGGCGTGCTCGCTGTTCTCGTCGATCGAGATGGCCTCGCGGTAGTCCCCGATGGCAGCGTCGTACTCCTCGAGTTCGGCGTGGGCGACGCCCTTGTTGGTCCAGGCTTCCTGCTCGGTCAGGGGGTCGTCGGCGAACCGGGCGGCCCGCTCGAAGGCCTCGGTGGCCTGCTCGAAGCGTTTGATCCCGATGTACTCGAGTCCAACCTCGATGAGGGCGTCGGCGTCGACGGCGTCGTCGGGGAACGCCGATTCGTCGAGCAGGTCGGGGAGGGCCCGCGAGTCCACCGGGTCGACCTGGTCGGGGTCGACGGAGAGTTCCGGCGGGTCGATGTCGAACTCCTCGTAGGGGTCCGTGAAGTCCTGCCCCTCGGAGAAGCGATGGTCGCGGTCGTCGCGGTCGGGCATGTGCCCCGGTTAGTGAAGCGCAAGGATAAGGGCTACGACCCGGCGTGAACGGGCGATAGCGCCGCCGTCCACCGGTCGCCGGGGATCCGATCGCTCCGGACGAACACGATCACCCGGCCGTCGAGACGCGGGAGCGTCACGGGAAACGCGACGTAGCCCTCGAGGTGCGGTTCCAGCGTCTCGAAGTGCTCCGCCCGGGCGACCACGACCGGCGGAAGTTCGGTCGCGACCCGGTCGGCGTCGGTCGTTTCCTCGACGCTGGCGTCGGCAGCGCCGAAGTACCAGGGGAGCGGATGTCCCGGCGGGTCGGCTGGCTCGGAAAGAGTACCGTCGGAACCGTCGTCGCCCGAGGCGTTGGCCAGCGACCCATAGTAGATCACGTCGGGGGATTCTGTCGCGTCGCCGACGGCAACGACGGCCAGGTCGAGGACCGCACCGAGGCGTTCGCTGCCCGGGTCGGCGGTGGCGAGGGAATACTCGTCGGCCGCCGGATCGCGATACACGCCGTCGACGGTCACGGCCGCTCCCTGGAGCACGACGGCCCCGAGGACGATCGACAGCAGTGCACTCGACGCCACGGAGTCGCGCCGGAGAGCATGAATTGCGCGGGTCACGAGCGCCGAGAGTCCGACGCCGGCCGGGACGGCCAGGACGACGATCGCCGGCACGAACGGCCGGATCGATCCCGGCCCGACGGTGAGTACAGCCCCCGCGAACAGCAGGGCGCCCCAGAGCGTGGCGAATCGGACGAGTGCGTCGCGAGGGTCCCCGGTGCCGTGGGACTGGCCGGACCCGCGGAGGGTCCAAAGAAGCCCCGCGACTGCCAGCACCGCGACCCCTTGCGCTCCAACGAGGACGGTTCCCGAACTTCCACCGAATGCCTCGATCGGGGCGTCCACGAGGAGGGGACCGCTTCCCCAGTGCTCGATCGTCGAGGCGGCCGTCCCGACCGTCGCGTCGAACAGCACCCCGGGGAAGTGCCAGGGTTGGACCAGGCCGGCCCACAGGCCGGTCGCGTCCCCGGCCGATCCACGCGGGGCGAACAGAAGCGTGACGAGTGCCAGGAAGAGGACGACCGACCCGAGGATCGGACGACGCCACGCCGTCATTTCATCTCGGATCGATCCGGCGGACGGGGGCCAGGGACGGCCTGCAACGAGCCAGGCCGAGAGGGCGCCCGCCCCGAGTACCGCGACAGCAACCTCCTCGGCCGCGATTGCCAGGGCGACCGCGGCCGCCAGGGCGGAGGCGTCCCGAAATTCTCCTCGATCGACCAGCCGAAGCCCGAACCCGGCGGCGGCGAGCGAAAACGCCGCCATCGGGACGACCGGCGAAAGCGTGCGGGAGTGAAAGACCAGCGCAGGACTCGCGGCGAGGACGACGGCGACACCGACGACCGCACCGTCCCGGAGGCGGTCGCGAAACAACAGGGCGACGAGCGGGAGACAGGCACCGACGACCGCGACCGGCAGCCGGGCGACGAAATCGTCTGGCCCGGCGACGGCGAACAGCCATCGATCGACGTGAACGAGCAGCGGGCTTCCGCCGGCGGGTGCGAAGGCCCAGTCCCCCGTGGCCCGGTACTGCAGAATCCGGGTCCCGAGACGGCCCTCGTCGAAACTCGCGATCCGGGTGCCGAGCGAGACGAGGCGGGCCGCGAGCGCGAGGACAGCGACCGCGAGGACGGCCAGGGAAACGCGGTCCGGCCGGACCACCCGGTCGAAGAGAGCGTTTCCGGAGGCGGATTCGTCCCCGGCGACGGGCATCGGTCCAAGGTGCCGGAAGGGCGCTAATAGGTCTTGTGCTCGTGGATCGCGAGCGCCCCACGACCGCCAGTCGGCGGCGGTATCGAGCACAAGGCATTTAGGCCGAAGCGGAAACCTCCTGCATAGGATGTCGTTGCTCGGACGGTTCTGGCGACACCGCGAGGATCATCCGTGGTTCGTCGCCGGAGCGATCGTGGTCGGCGCGTTCTTCCTCGCCTACCCGTTCGTGGACTACTACCTCCGATCGACGGGCGTCGCCCCGACCTTCTGGTTCTGGGACTTCGGGGCCTACACGCACGCCATCGACCGGTGGCAGGCCGGCGGGAGCCTCTACGTGAAGGAAAACGGCAGCTATCACGGGAGCTACCTCTATCCGCCGATCTTCCTGCTGTTCGTCTGGCCGTTCACGGTCCTGTTCGAGTCGTTCAAGCACTCGGCGATGGCGTGGGAGGCCGCCGCTATCGCCGTTCTCTGGTTCGGCGCACAGGCCGCCGTCAGCGCCTGGGGCGTCGACCTCCAGCCCTGGGAGCGCGGCCTGCTCCTGTGGCTCCTGCTCGGCTTCCAGCCCCTCCTGCTCGCGACGAAGATGGGCCAACTCGCGCCGTTTTTCGCCGGGCTGTTGAGTTTCGCCCTCGCTGGCGTACTGGCTGCCGACGCGGCCACGGACGGCGGGGCTGCCGGGGCCGCTGAAGACCCCGGAACGACGACCGATTCATTCGCCGCCGGCGCATTCACCGCGATCCCAGCAGCAATCAAGATCCCCTACGCGCCTGCCGGGGCGCACCTGCTCCAGGACCGGGATCGGTTCACCGGCGCGCTGGCGGGGGGGCTCGCCCTGGGTGGCTTCTCCCTGCTCGTCTTCGGGATCGATCCGCACCTGAAGTTCGTCGAGGTGCTCCTGTGGGGTGCGGAGGGCGGCAGCAGTTCCCGGCATCCCTCGCTGTGGCTGCCGCCGTACTACCGGCCGTTCTACGTCGTCGCCGACGTCTCGCTCTGGCTCAGGCTGGGGACCGCGGCGTTGATTTCGATCCTGGCGCTCCTGACGGTCCATGGCGACGCGGAGCCGGAAACCTTCGCCCTGGGGGTCGCCGCCATCCCCCTGCTGGCCCCCCGGACCTACGCGTACTACCTGGTGGCGCTGCTTCCCGCGGCCGGGATCCTGATCGCCCGGGAACTCCACCGGGACGGGTATCCACTGCTTCCGGTCGTCGGCCTGTTCCTGGCGAGCGTCCACTCCTACGGCCTCAAACTGCTGGTCGATCACGTTCCGACCTGGTCGTCCTCGCTCGTGTTCGTCCGCGAGTGGTCCCCGTGGCTCCAGCCCGGAATGTGGGGCAACGTGCTGATCGTCGGCCTCGCGATGGTCCGGGTGACCCAGGTCGCGTCGCTGCCGTCCTGGCCGCGGCGTGACGACGCCAGCGAGGAGTGAGTGGTCCGTCGGCCGCCGATCGAGGCGTTCGGCGGTCCGTTCCTCTCGCTGTAAACTTCCCGCAGACGTTTTGGTCGTCCCCGCCGGAGAGCCACCCATGCGACTGTTCGTCAGCGTGGACCTGCCCGACGACCTGGCCGAAAGCGTCCGGGCGGTCCAGGAGGAGTTCCGCGAGGCGAGCGGCCTGAACTTCACCGATCCCGAGCAGGCACACATGACGCTGAAGTTCCTCGGGGAGGTCGATCGCGACCGATTGCCCGCGATCGAGGATCGACTGGAGGCGGCGGTGGCGAAAGCGGGCGTCGAGCCCTTCGAGGCCCACTACGGCGGCCTGGGGGTGTTCCCCACTCTGGACTACATCTCGGTTCTCTGGTTCGGCGTCCGCGAGGACCACGGCGACGACGAGTTGACCCGCCTCGCCGAGGCCGTCGAAGAAGAGCTCGTCGCCGAGGGGTTCGATCCCGAAGACCACGAATTTACGCCCCACGTCACCCTGGCCCGGATGAACCACGCCGGCGGGAAGGAGTTGGTCCAGGAGAACGTCCAGGAACTCGATCCCGACGTGGGGACCGCTCTGGTCGAGGAAATCCGCCTGACCGAGAGCGAACTGACGCCGGACGGCCCGGTCTACACCACCGTCGCGCGGTTCCCGCTGTAGGCCAGGGACCACCCGGTGGAATCGGGCGAGCAAAGCATCAAGGTTTTAAATTCTGGCCGGATAGATGCGCCCACTATGAGCAAGAAGTCGAAGGCCAAGAAGAAGCGGCTGGCCAAACTCGACCGACAGAACAGCCGCATCCCGCCGTGGGTGATGCTGAAGACGGACATGAAGGTCCAGCGCAACCCCAAGCGGCGCAACTGGCGGCGCAACGATACTGACGAATAACCATGAGCGCAGGCGACTTCGAGGAGCGAGTCATCACCGTCCCGCTCCGGAAGATCCAGGCGGAAGCGAAGCACAAGCGCGCCGACAAGGCGATGTCGATCGTGCGCGAGCACCTCGCCCAGCACTTCTCCGTCGAGGCGGAGAACGTCCGACTCGACCCCTCGATCAACGAGGCGGTCTGGTCGCAGGGCCGCAGCAAACCCCCGAGCAAGCTCCGGGTCCGCGCGGCCCGCTTCGACGAGGAAGGCGAGCGGATCGTCGAGGCCGAGCACGCCGAATAGGACGACAGTCGTGCTCCGCGCCGCGTTCGCCGGGTCCGCCTACGTTGGCGTGTTCGCCCGGGCGACCAACGACCGACTGCTCCTGCGTCCCGACGCCGAGGACGACCTCCGCGAGGACATGGCCGAGGAACTCGACGTCCCCGTAGTGTCGACCACCATCGGCGGTTCGAGCACCGTGGGCGCGCTGACCGCCGGCAACTCGAACGGCCTCGTCGTCAGCGGCCGGATCACCGAGTTCGAACTGGAGACCCTCGAGGACGAACTCGACGTTCCGATCACGGAACTCCCCGGCCGGATCAACGCCGCCGGGAACGTGATCCTCGCGAACGACAGCGGGGCGTACGTCCACCCCGACCTTCCGGCCGACGCCGTCAGCGCCGTCGAGGACGGACTCGACGTGCCCGTCGAACAGGGCGAACTCGCCGGGGTCCGGACAGTCGGGACCGCCGCCGTCGCGACGGATCGCGGCGTCCTCTGTCACCCGAAGGCGACCGACGCCGAACTCGACTATCTCGAAGCCCTGCTGGACGTCCGGGCCGACGTCGGCACCATCAACTACGGCGCGCCCCTCGTCGGCTCCGGCCTAGTGGCCAACGAGAACGGTTACGTGGCCGGTCGCGACACCACCGGTCCGGAACTGGGCCGCATCGAGGACGCGCTGGGCTACATCGATTGAGGGGAGGGCGTTCTCCATCGCCGAACGAGACGGTCTCGTTCTGCCCGCGCACCGAACGGGAAGATTCTTCCGGCTTGCCACCCGAGCCGTAGCCATGAGTCAGTTTACTGTGCGTGGCCGCTTCCAGGCCCGCGAGGGCTGGCGGTCGTTCGAGAAGGTCATCGACGCCGAAAACGAGAACGTCGCTCGAGAGCACGCGCTCTCCCAGTTCGGGAGCCAGCACAACCTCAAGCGCCCGCAGGTCGAGATCGAGGAGGTCGCAGCATGAGCGCCCAGCAGGAACTCCAGCAGCTCTCCCAGCAGCTCCAGGAACTGCGCGACGAGATCGAACACATGGAGGACGAGGCCGACTCCCTCCGCGAGGACAAGTCGGACATCGACGAGGCGATCGAGGCGCTCGAGGCCCTCGAGACGGGCGCGACCATCCAGGTCCCCGTCGGCGGCGGGGCCTACGTCCGCGCGGAGATCCAGGACATGGACGAGGTCATCGTCACGCTCGGCGGCGACTACGCGGCCGAGCAGCCCGAGGACGACGCCATCGACACGCTCGAGAACAAGAAGGACGCCCTCGACAACCGCATCGAGGACGTCACCGACGACATCGACGACCTCGAGAGCGAGGCCGACCAGCTCGAATCGCAGGCCCAGCAACTCCAGCAGCAGGCCATGCAACAGCAACTCCAGCAGCAGCAGGCCATGCAACAGCAAGGGGCCGACGAGGAAGACGACGACGAGTAGGCGATGTTCGACGGACTGAAAGAGAAGCTCGGGAGCTTCCGGGACGAGGTCGAGGAGACCGCCGAGGAGAAGGCCGAAGCGGCAGCCGACGAGAGCGGGGACGTCGAGGCGAGTGACGAGGCCGAGATCGCCGACACCGAAGCCCCGATCGAGACGGCCGAGCACGCCGAGGACGAACCAACGGCGGGAGCCGAGCCGGACGAATCGGAGGCCGAAAACGGGAGCGCCGGCTTCGGTCGCAAGGCAAAGTCCTTCGCCAAGGGGCGGTTCGTCATCGAGGAGGAGGACCTCGAGGAACCGCTCTGGAACCTCGAGATGGCCCTGCTCGAGAGCGACGTCGAGATGGGCGTCGCCGAGGAGATTCTCGACACGATCGAGGCGAACCTGGTGGGCGAGACCCGGAAGTTCACGGAATCGACGGGGTCGATCGTCGAGGACGCGCTCCGGGATGCCCTCCTGGAGGTCATCAGCGTCGGCCAGTTCGACTTCGAGGAGCGCATCAGGGCGGCCGAGAAGCCGATCGTCATCGTCTTCACCGGCGTCAACGGCGTCGGCAAGACGACGACCATCGCGAAGATGGCTCGCTACTTCGAGCAGCGCGGGCTCTCCTCCGTGATGGCGAACGGCGACACCTACCGTGCCGGGGCGAACGAGCAGATCCAGGGTCACGCCGACGCGCTCGAAATGAAGCTCATCTCACACGAACAGGGTGGCGATCCGGCGGCCGTCCTCTACGACGCCGTGGAGTACGCCGAGGCCAACGACGTCGACGTGGTGCTGGGCGACACGGCCGGGCGCCTGCACACGGACCAGGACCTGATGGCCCAGCTGGAGAAGATCGACCGCGTGGTCGATCCCGACATGACCCTCTTCGTCGACGAGGCCGTCGCCGGCCAGGACGCCGTCAATCGCGCCCGCCAGTTCAACGAAGCGGCGGCGATCGACGGTGCCATCCTCAGCAAGGCCGACGCCGACTCCCAGGGCGGGGCGGCCATCTCCATCGCCCACGTGACGGGCAAACCGATACTCTTTCTCGGCGTCGGGCAGGGATACGACGACCTGGAACGGTTCGATCCCGACGAGATGGTCGATCGTCTCCTGGGCGGGTGACCTCGCGGGATCGACCACCCATCGGCACGTAACCGCACGGAGTTTTCCGACGATCGGCGAGTCGGTCGAGAGGATTCTCCGGAACGTCTCGGACGCCCCGCCCCCGATATCGGGCACGGCATGACACCCAAATTGGGAATATTTCTGCCATCTTGCAAATGTAAGCAGCCGATTTTTTACCGTCGAGAACAACCGC
>DATFIX010000090.1:0-4054 GCA_035269625.1 Natrialbaceae archaeon | reverse complement strand
CTTCGACGTGTTTCCAGACTGCCGCCCGGGAGACGTCGAGCTGATCGGCGAGGTCAGGCCCGGTGATCGGCCCGTCCTCGAGCGCTTCGAGAACCGCACGTCTCGTCTCGTTCATGGATCGGCGTTGGACGGGGATGGCCTTAGTTTCCGCCCGTTCGGAACGAAGGGCGGACCGGCCAGGTTCGTCGCTCGTCCGTTCACCGCCGCCAGAACGAGGGGGTGAGCACGACGAGCACCGAGAGCACCTCGAGACGACCGATCCACATCAGGAACACCATGTAGAGCTTGCTGGCATCGGTGAACGGCTGGAAGCTCTTCATCGGGCCGACCACGCCGAAGCCCGGTCCGACGTTGCCCAGCGTGGCGATGGTGGCGCTCATCGCCTCCAGCCCCGACAGCGAGACGTCGGGGTTGCGAAGGCTGTCGAGGTAGAGCAGAATCGTCGAGACCGCAAAGAGCGCCAGGAAGAGCACGACGAACACGAACACGTCGCGGATCGTCCCCTCGTCGATCACCTCCCGTGCCAACCGTACCGGCTTGACCGCCTCGGGATGAACGGCGGTGAAGAGTGACCGGCCGATGGCCCGCTTGACGAGCACCCAGCGCACGATCTTGATCGACCCGGCGGCCGACCCAGCCGACCCGCCGAGGAAGTACGCGAACAGCAGGATCGTCTGTGCGGAGGCGTCCCAGGCGGTGACGTCCATGCTCGCGTACCCGGTCGTCGTCACGACGGCGATGACCTGGAAGAGCCCCTGTCGGACCGCGTTCTCGACGTTGCCCGAGATGGCGTCGACGTTCGCCGGCGTTTCGGCGAGTCCGACGCCAGCGAAGAGAACGCTCGAGATGACGACTCCGAACCCGGCGACGGCGAGGAGGTACGACCGGAACTCGGTGTTCGCGATCAGCCGCCGAGGGTCCCCGCGGAGGACGTACCAGAACAGGGCGAAGTTCGTCCCCGCGACGAGCATGAAGGGCATCACCGCCCACTGGACGGCCGGCGTGAACGCCTCGACGCTCCGGGATTGCGGCGAAAAGCCGCCGGTCGGCAGGGTGGTGAGGGCGTGTGCCACCGCGTTGTAGAGGTCCATGTTCGGCGCGACGCCAGCCAGGTGGAGCCCGTAGTAAACGGCGGCCGCGAGGAGGGTGAAGCCGAGGTAGATGCCCCAGAGAGCCCGTGCCGTCTCCTGGATTCGGGGCGTGAGTTTCTCCAGGGAGAGCACCGGTGCCTCCTGGTCGATCACCTGTGCCCCGCCGACCGACAGTTCGGGGAGAATGGCCACCATCAACACGAGGATCCCCATTCCTCCGAGCCACTGCGTGAGTTGCCGCCACAGCAACATCGCGTGGCCGTGTTTCTCGACGGAGATCGTGCCGAGGACGGTCGCGCCCGTGGTGGTGAACCCGCTCATGCTCTCGAAGAGCGCGTCGACCGGAGTCGCGACGGTCCCCGTCCCGGCGACGAGGTACGGTACCGTCCCCGCGATGGGCACCACGAGCCAGGCGAGACTCACCAGGAGGAACCCCTCCCGGTTGCCCAACTCGCCGTCGTCGCCCATCCCTTCCAGGAGGAACCCGACCCCGACCATTACCGCGCTCGTGGCGAGGAACGGAACCGGGTTTTCGCCGTAATACAGTGCGAGTGTGAGCGGGAACAGCGGAGTCACGCCGAGATACCTGAGGACGCGCCCGACGTAGGCCAGGGTCACCCAATGGTCGACGTACCTGCTCGAAGTGCGTACCATCGGACGTCCCCCACGATCGGCCGGGGGACGCATGATCGTTACGGACCGACGAGAACGGGGCCGCTCAGGCCCGCAGTTCCCGGAGTTTCTGCCGACCGGGCTCGATCAGTTCGTCGAGATAGGTGGCGAGCGTGCTCTTGGCGTCGGCCGGGTGGAGATCGCCGGATTCGAGGGCACTCGCGAGGCCCTCGTAGCTCTCGTAGGTCACGTTCCCGCCGTACTGGTCCGGGCGCTCGACGGTGATCGACTCGAACCGCGGGAAGACGTGGTACTGGAACAGTTCGAGGACGGGGTTGTAGCGTTCGTCGCCCTCGTCGGTCGGGTCGGGATCGCGGGTCGGCGGGCAGAACGCACCGTTGACCTTCTCCTCGATTTCCTCGGTCGAGTCCTCCATCGAGATGGTGACGCCCTCGCTGGAGGACATCTTGCCGACGCCCGTCGAGAGGTCGGCGATGATCGGCGTGTGGATGCACGGGCGGGCCTCGTACCCGATCGAGGGCAGTTCCTCGCGGTGGAGCATGTGGACCTTGCGCTGGTCGATGCCGCCGACCGCAGCGTCCAGGTCGAGGTACTCGATGTCCAGCGCCTGCATCAGGGGGTAGATCACGTGGCTGACCTTGACGGTCTCGCCGCTCTGGATCTCCGCCATCGCGCGCTGGGCGCGGTTGAGCGAGGTGGCCAGCGCCAGCTGGTGGAGGTCGAGCACGTAGTCCTCGTCGAGCTGGTACTCGGAGCCGTAGACGAACTCGGTCTTGTCCGCCTCGAGCCCGTAGGCGAGGAACTGGGCCTTCATCTGTTCGGCCGTGTCGCGGATTTCCTCGAAGGTGCCCTTGCCGTTGAGGTAGGCGTGGACGTCCGCGAGGAGGACGACGACCTCCATCCCGAGTTCCTGGAGGTCCATCAGTTTGGTCGCGGTCAGGAGATGGCCCAGGTGGAGGACGCCAGAGGGCTCGTAGCCGACGTAGACGCGCTTGCCCTCGGGGTCCTCGGCGAGGTCGCGTATCTCCGCCTCGGTGACGACCTCCTCGACGTTGCGCTGGATCAACTCGTAGGCGTCCATGTCCATGTATGTGCGAATCGGGGGGAGGGTTTAGGACTTTCCGAAGTGTGTGAGACGTTCCTCAGAAGGCGCAGAAGTTTTCGACCGTGTTCCGGGCGCTCCCGGCGAGGTAGCCCGCCGCCCCCCCCCGACGCCGGCACCGATGGCTCCGCCCGCGGGTCCGAACGGGATTCCGAGGATCGCACCGACTTCGGCACCTTTCGCTGCGCCGTCTTTCGCGTGTTCGTTTCCGCGGGACGGGGACGTCGTCGTTTTCGCGGACCGGTGGGGGCGTGAGGCCGGGAATGCGGGCGGGTGTCGTGGGAGCGATCAAATGGGTTCGTGGAAGCCTGCTCAGTCGTCGATGGCGGTTATCTCATCGACGTCGAGCCACTCCCCGGCCCATTCCTCGATGGCGTCGAAGACGGGACAGAGCGACTCGCCCTTCGCAGTGAGGCTGTAATACGTCGCGACCGGAGCCTCCTCCTCCAGCCGCCGGTCCACGAAATCCAGTTCCTGGAGGTCGTCGAGCACCCGAGAGAGCGTCCGGGCCGAGGCACCGGTCGATCGCTTGAGCTCGTTGAACCGCTGTTCGTCAGTCTCGTGGAGTTCGTAGAGGACGACGAGCCGCCACTTCGACCCGAGCTGTTCCATCGACTCGACCACCGCACACGGTCCAGAATCGCCGGTCCGAGTTCCCTGCAGTCCGGATGACATCGGTGTTACCTGGTGGAGCTTACGTCCGCGAAAGTACTTGAGGGTTCGGTTCCGAACCAGGTAACGCGATGTTACCAGTTACGGACGAAACACCGACCGCAACGATCGACCGGACAGCCGGCAGTCCGACCGGAGGTGACGCCACGTGGCCCTCGAACTGACGAACGACGTCGGAATCGTGCTGTTGGTCGCCCGGGTGCTGATCGGCGGCACGCTGGCGTTCATGGGACTGAACCACTTCATGGACGTCGACGGGATGGCCGGATACGCGGCGTCGAAAGGGGTTCCGGCTCCGTCCCTCGCCGTGGTCTTCAGCGGCGGGCAACTGGCGGCTGGCGGTCTCGCCGTCGTCTTCGGTATCTATCCCGCCCTCGGTGCAGGAGCGCTGGCGCTGTTCTTCGTCGTCGTCACCCCCATGATGCACGACTTCTGGACGGTCGACGACCCCGAACAGCAACAGCAGGAGATGACGCACTTCCTGAAGAACGTCGCCCTTCTCGGGGCCTCGCTGACGCTCCTTGTGCTCGCCGGAGCTGAATGGCCCTACGCGGTC
>DATFIX010000089.1:0-9428 GCA_035269625.1 Natrialbaceae archaeon | reverse complement strand
TGGCCCCACGACGACCTGGCGCGGACGGGCGAGCGAATCTGGACGCTGACCCGCCTGTTCAACGTCCGCGAGGGGTTCGACCGGCGGTCCGACGGCGTGCCCGAGGCGCTGGACGAGGGGGGCGAGTTCTCGCGCGATCGGTTCGAGGCGACGCTGGACGCGTACTATTCGCGGCGTGGGTGGAGTGCTGAGGGCGTGCCGACGCGTGAAACGCTGGAGCGGTTGGGGCTGCTGGCAGTCGTTGATTCGGCGACGCCGGTGGCGGGAATGGCCGTGGACCTGTGAAGGGTGTGCGTGGCGTGGGCAGGACGAAACGCTTTACAGGTCGCCCACGGTATGAACTGATGCGGGACCGTGGGTTAGCCTGGTATACTTCGGGCCTTGGGTGCCCGTGACCCCGGTTCGAATCCGGGCGGTCCCACTGCTTCCGGCGCGAACGAGGACGTGAGCGCCGGGTGAACGCAGAGCGCGGATTTGAATCAGGGAAGTGGGCAAAGGGAACGATCCGACCCCGTCTTTGACCGATTCGAAGGGCGATTCCACCCGGCTAGCACGGCCACGTTTTAGGTACTACGGGCCGTAATACCCGACATGAGCACGGACGACGATACTGACGGAAAAACGACCAGGATCACGCGGAAGGGCCAGGTGACGATTCCGAAGGAGTTGCGCGAGGAGTTCGGACTCGAGGCGGGCGACGAACTCCGCTGGGAGAAGACCGAAGACGGGATCAGGGTGCGAAAGGCGACGCAGTCGGCGGGACGCGGGATGCTCGTCGACGACGACGTCTCCGAGGCAAAGCGCGAAGAGATGGCCAAAGCGATGGAAGCCAACATTCGCGAGCAGCGCCGAACGGAGTGGCAGCCGTGATCCGGTATACCGTGGACGGCGTCGCAATGGCACGGTACCTCGTCGATCGGCTTCCTCCAGCAGCGGACGAGATCTTCGAGCGCGCCGAACAGGGCGTCGACGTGGTCGAAGCCCCGACAGTGGCGGTAAGCGAAGCCATCTGGACGGCGGTCAACAAAAGCCAGATCGCTGGCGTCGAGGTCGACACGACGGCGAACGCGGTGTTGCGAGGGCTGGTGAACGACGGCCCCGTTCGGGTTGCTCCTGCCGACGAACAGGACCTGGCGGTGTACGGGAGCCTCGTCGACCACTACACGGTGCACGACGCCCTCCTCATCGCGAACCACCGGGTCCGGGGCACCGAGGCAATCGTCACGAACGACGAGGAGTTCGCCAGCGAAAATACCGTCTGGTCGTGAAATTCTTGTTTCCCCGAGATTCTCGATGGTCCACTACCGCTTCGGCCCGTCGTACCGCCCCATCCCGGCGTGCAACTGCCCGTCTAGCACGGTCCAGCCCTGCCGCCCGTCGGCGTAGGCCGCCGGCGACGTACTCGCCTCGAAGGAGTTGTAGCTATTCGAGAGCCAGAAGCCCCACTCGTTCCAGGCCTCGAAGGAGATCTCCCCGATCGTGACCACGGCCGGGGCCTCGGCCTCGTAGGTCGCCGCGGTCATGCTGGTGAAGTTCGAACACCGCTCGGACTCGTCGAACCCGTACCGACACTCGGTCGCCGTCACGTCGTTCACGGGCCCGATGAACGAGGCGTTCCCGATCGGATTCCGCGTCTCGATGTCGTGATCGACCATCACCTGCCAGGAAATCGAATAGGTCGTCGGATCGGGCACCAACTTCTTGTTCGTCATGTTCTCCGGGATCTCGTCGCGGGTGATCTCCCGGCGATCGATCGGCGACCCGTTGGCCGCGTACGTCCAGAGGACGTACCGATCCTCGCCCACCAGGCGGTCGGCATGCAGGCGCAACATCGGCCCGTGGGCCGTCTCGACGATGGCGGCGTCCCAGTCGGTGATCCGGTTGCCCTGGCCGTCGTAGATCCAGAGGTCCGACGTCGGGTCCGAGCCCACGTCCTCGCCCGACGGGAACGGGAGCATCACCGTCACGTTCTCGACGGTCGCGTTCGTGCTGATCGAGGTGGTGTACGAGTACGACGAGTAGTGATCGTACATGAACCCCGGCGGGAACAGCAAAACGGCGAACCCGGCGAGTGGCACGAGAATCACGATTGCCACCACCGCTAGAACGAGGAGTCGCTTTGAGGAAACCATACCCGCTAGACGCTCGTATCAACCAAATAACTATAGTGAGCCGAGGTAACACGCGGTGCCGCCGAACCCCGGCAGCGTCCCGAACTATTGCAGGCGATCCCACTGCTCCCGGCGCGGACGAATCCAGTGAGCGGTTCCCCGGCGCGGACGAGTCCGGCGTGGCGTTTCACCCCCGGGGCTCACCCACCCAATTTCCCCCGTATCCGACGAACGGTCCTGTCGATTTTCACGACGGTCTCGGGGCTCGGGTACATGAGAACGACGAACAGGCTCGCGAACGCGGACCCCTCGCGGGGCGTCCTGATCTCCCGCTTGCTCGCCAGGAATTCGGACTCGCCGAGTCGCCGAAGGGCGAACAGTTCCGCCGCGGTTTCCTCGATCCGGCTTGCCAGCACGAAACTCACGATGCTCGCCGAGAGGACCAACCCGAACCCGAGCGCGAGCGTGGACGAAAACCCGGACCGGAGGAGCGCGAGCAGGATCCCGAACGCCAGCCACGAGAGCGCGAAACACAGGCCGATCAGTCCCCAGAAGACTCCCGTCCGAACCGGTCGTCGCTGGAGGTGCCCCAGTTCGTGCTGGACGACGTATTCCCGGGCGCGATCCGAGAGGGCCGACATCTTGGGCCGGTTGAGGATCACCGTTCGGAAGACCGTCGCCTGACCGAACATCGAGGAGTCGTCCGAGAACCAGAACACGGGAATCGAGTCGCCGGTCCGGGTTTCGTACTCCTGGACCGCTTCCACGGGGCCGAAGTAGATCCGGGCGTAGAGCCGCGTCCCCTTCTCCCGCAGCGACCAGCCGAGTCCCCCAATCATCGCTCTCCGATAGCGCCCTTCGAAATATGACTTTTCTGCCGAACCGCTCGATCCCCCGACCGCCACCCTCACTCGCTGGCGAGGAGGGCTTTCCCGTCGCAATCGCTCCCCCACTCGTAGGCGCGGGAATCCGTGATGTCGCCGTCGAAGGGCAGTCGGATCGCGATGCCGACCGTGTCCTCCTCGTCGCCCACACAGCCGTCGGCGTCCCGTTCCCCGAGGCAGAACTCGGCCGAAACGTGGTCGGGGTTCCGGTAGACCATCACCAGGCCGACCCGGCGACACTCGCTGACCGGCCGCTCGAAGAGGAGGACGGCTTCGGAATCGAGGTCCGTGGCGTCGACGAACGCCCGGAGTCGCTCGGCCTCGGGAGTGGACCGGAAGGTCACGTCGTTGCGGGCCAGCGGATGCGTGAGGTACTCGAATTTCCACTCGTCGGTCGACCCCTCGACGTCGAAGAGGGCCCCGCAGTTCTCGTCCCGGACGAACAGCACGTCGACGTCTTTCACCTGTCTGCCGGGACCCGACGGTTGTGCATTCGACGTGGGCGCTTCGAGACACCCGGCGAGTGCGAACGCTCCGGCAGCAGCCACCCCCCGAAGGATCCGGCGTCGAGACCAGTTGGACATGAGATATGTACGCCGTCTCGAAGCATAGCCTCGACCATCACTATCCAAGGTTCGCCGAGTGCGCTCGCCCGAATCGCCGCCGACAGGGAGTCGAGGACCGGTCACTGCACGAAACGGCAGGCTACCACCAGCTATCCGCGGGATCGTCGCTGGAGGACGACGAGCGGATACCCGACGCTGCTCGCGAACGGATCGGGACTCCAGGGTACTGGTCGACCCGCCGAACGTCGCGGGGATTCCACGAAACCAGGCTGAAAACCCACGAGGATTTCCAATCTTCGGAGTATATTGTTCACGAAAAATCAATAAATCGGTAATTATTAGTCGGTCTAGATTCCAGTACAGTCCGTCGGTAGGGGCCCAGGCAACGGGTTCGGGTGCTCTATCGACGTTTCCTCCCCCAACCTCTCCCCCCACTTTCTGACCCAGGAGAAGTGCCTGCTGCGAGCGTCGCTCGAGCCACGAGACAGGAGTCCAGCAACGGCGGACTCGAATCTCGGAACGATCGGGATCCAGAAGGTCCGAACGGCGTCACAACTGGACCCGAAGCCGAGGTGAGACGTTATGTCAACACGGGTTGTAGATTCGCGAACAGATGGCGCCCACGGACCCCCAGCCGTTCCGGTACGAGGGGGAAGTCCCACCCGGCGACAAACGGCACGTCCGGTACGCGATCAGCGAGACGTACCTCGGGGACCCGATCGAGGTCCCGGTGACGATCTGCAACGGTGCCCACGGTGGCCCGACCGTCTTCCTCGCCGCGGCGAGTCACGGCGACGAACTCAACGGCGTCAAGGTTGTCCAGGAGGTCGCCAGACGGTACGATCCCCAGGAGCTCCACGGGACGCTCGTCTGCCTGCACGTCCTGAACGTGCCCGGGTACCAGGCACAGACGCGGTACATCCCGATCTACGACCTGGACCTGAACCGCTGGTTCCCGGGGCGGCCATGGGGAAACATGGCCCAGCGCATGGCCCACGAGATTTACCACCGGTTCGTCGCACAGTGCGACGTCGGGATCGACTTCCACACCTCGACGCGAAACCGGACGACCATGTTCCACGTTCGCGCGGACATGGCGAACGAGGCCGTCAACGAACTCGCCAGGGCGTTCGGTGCCAACCTCGTCCTGTCGGGGCCCGGCCACGAGGGATCGCTCCGCCGGACGGCAACCGCCGACGGAATCCCGACGATCACGGCCGAGATGGGCCGGGGCCAGCAATACGAGGAACCGCTGGTCGAGCGCGCGGTGGAGGGGGTCGAGAGCGTCCTCGCGGAGTACGGCGTGCTCCCGGAGACTGCCGTCGAGTGGCCCGACTGGCTCAAGGTCACTCCCGCAACGCAGGAGGAGAAGACGTGGCTGCGCGCCGACGAGGGCGGCCTGGTCGAGATGCAGTGGGGACCGAGTCCGATCGTCCGGGAGGGCGAGACGATCTGTACGATCTCGGACCACTTCGGCCGCGAACAGCACGTCGTCACGGCCCCGCACGCGGGGATCGTCGTGGGGTTTTCCGAGAACCCCGTGGCCCAGCCGGGACACCCGCTCTGCCATCTCCTCCGGATCGACGACGCGACCCGCGAGGAAATCGAGGCCCAGATCGAGCGGGGCGAACTCGACGGCGACAGGATGTGGGGGAAGAAACTCGCCTCGACCGACGAGGAGTAGCCGGGCGCGTTGCTCCGAACCGGGTGGCTATTTAAACACACCTACGTGTTGGGCGGCATCGTTTTATTACCACACAAATTGGGTGGGAACGGAACGGGACGGCGTCGTTCGACGACCCCCGTTCTGCCCCCCGGAGGCACCCGAACCCCTCTCCTGACGTGGAACGCCCGAACCCCCTCATTCGCCCGAATTTTCGCAAATTCGATCGACGCGAATACCTCTCGTCCCGTTGGCGACGCGTGTCCGGACTGCAGGAACCCGTCTCGATGTCCGGCATCGTTATCCCTCGTGGTGTCAATAGAGTAGGATGTAGATGGGAGAGAAGAATGAGCGTCGTTAGCGAAATTTCGGTTACCGTGGGCGATTTCAAACTCGGGCGAACGCTGTCGGACTACTCCAACGCGAGGATCTATCTCGAACGAATCGTTCCGCTGGGTGAGCGGACGATCCCGTACCTGTGGATCGAAACCGACGAAGACGTCATCGATGACGTGCTGAAGTCCCTCCGGGCGGAACTGGACGTCGAAGCCGTCGAACCGATCGCCACCGAGGGCGACCGAACGCTCGTGCGGATCGAATGGGCCGACGATCCGGACGTGCTCCTCGACACCATCGTGGAAGTGGGTGGAACGGTTCTCGACGGCCTCGCGGCCGGCGACCGCTGGCAACTGACGCTCCGGTTCGACGACCAGGAGGACCTCTCGACGTTCTACCGGACGTGTGCCGACGCCGGCGTGTCCATAACCGTCGAGAGCATCCAGAATCCGGGACCCAGTCGTGTGCCCGCCCGGAGACCACAACTCACCGACGCACAGAGCGAGATCCTTCGCGCGGCCTACGAGACCGGTTACTTCGAGGTGCCACGCGGGGCGACGACGAACGATCTGGCCGACCGGTTCGGGGTTTCCGACACCGCGATCTCCCAGCGGATCAGGCGGGCCATGCAGCGACTGGTCGAGGAGGCGGTGATCGATCACGACGCGGATCGACCCTGAGGGCTGGCGCCCGCGTGCCCGGCTTCTCGTCGCCAGAGACGATCGCTGAAACGAATTGCTGTCGGGTTCCCGAATGGCCGAGGTCGAAAACTGCTGGCGGCCAAAACCCATAAATCTCAATAGACCTGAAACTCAATCGAGACAACGTTATGCGACGTCGATCGGGGGAACGAACCGGGGGTACAGTCGATGCCGGGGGTAGTCGGCGACGACCGACGGTCCACGGCGGAGGTCGGAACTGCGTCGGTCCGGGGCAAGTCACCTGACGGAACCAGGGGAAAACGATGACCGCCAACAGGGAGTCGGCTCCCGGGGGAACCGGCGCCGGATCCGACAGCAGTAGGAGTTCGATCGAGAGGATCAGTCAGGCGAGCGTGCATTCGCTGCCGACCGAGGACGAAATCGAGAGCCTCGTGGCCGAAACGGGGTCGCCCGACGGAAACGGAACGTACGTCGTCCGACTGACGCCAGCAGACGGGGACGACAGGGAGGACGTGCTGGGGGCCCTCGGGAACGGGCTGGACGTGCTCGCCACGTCCGTCGAGGCCGACGCCACCCAGGGCGACACCGGAGACGAACCGTTCGACCTCCTGGTGGCTTCCGCGTTCGGTCCGGACGCGTTGCGGACGGGACTGGAAGCGATCCATTCGGTCGAGGCCGCGACCGTCGTCGAAGTCTCGACGGAAGAACTGCCGACCGACGAGGAAGCGGCGGAAGCGACCGCCGAACGGGAGTCAGGTAAACCCGACGACGCTCAAGAAGGAACTGAGACGGACCCGAACGACGGGGGCGAATCCCCCGTCGATCCGCCCGAGGACCTATTCGCGAGGCTCAAGGCCACGATCGACCCGGTCGACACCGAAACGCTACTCTCGGAACTCGAAGACGTCGAGTTCCCGGGACGAGACATCGAGGAGGAAATCGACTTCGACGAACTGCTCGCGCTCGGCGACTCGACGGACGCCGAACTGACGCGCGGCGAAACTGCCGAATCCATGACCGACGACGACGAAACGAGCGACGACGAGATGGCGGGTGACGACGGGGAGCGGGGGCACCGGGCGGACGAGAACGGGGACGACGGGGACGCCAGTCTGGAGCTTCCCCTCGACACGGACGAAGAACTCGACCTCGACGCGGATGGGGAGCGGGAACTCGACCTCGACGGCGACGGAAAACGGGAGTTGGATCTCGATGCCAGTGAAGACGGGACACTCGATCTCGGGGTCGACGACGCGAACTCGACCCCGTCACCGACGAGCACGACCGGCGACGATCCGGTCGTGGCGCTGGTCGAGCGCCTCGAGTCGGACGAGGTTCCCGACGGGGTTCGCGAACGACTTCGCGAGGAACTCGGCGTCACGAAGTCCACGAGTATCGAGGCCCAGATCACCCACCTCCAGTCACGAACCTCCGAGTTCGAGGCGTACCTCGACGCCCTGAAGGATTTCCTGGACGAGAACGGAACTGCGCGGGAACTCCTGTCCGCGGTCGAATCCGAACTGGAGTCCCTCGAGGAGCGGGTCGACTCGCTCGAACGGGCGATCGAGGCCGAACGCTCGGAGCGTCGCGACCTCGCCGACGCCGTCGATCGCCTCGAAACCCGCCTCGACGAGCGGGCGACGGCGGACCGGGTCGCGTCGCTCGCCGACGAGATGGAAACGATCGACGACGCCGTGACGGCGGTCGAATCGGATCTCGGCGCGCTCGCCGACGACGTCGAAGAGAACACCGAGTGGCGTGAAGGGGTCGCCAGCGCGTTCGCGGAAACCGATTCCGGTCCCGACGCCGAACCCGGTTCGGACGCCAGTTGAAGTGGCCGGGGTGCGGACCGCCAACCGCCCGGGTCCCCGGCATTGACGATCGGGCACGACCCAGTATCGTCACGGTTCGGCGGCAACCTTTGATAGGGACGGGTTTCGTAGTCGGACGCATGTCAGTGCGCCACGACGGACTCACGTTCGACCGGCCCGGACACGCGACCGTCCGCATCGAGACCGACGAGGGACTCGTCGTCTACGTCGATCCCTGGAGCGACGTGCTCGACGGAGAACCCCACGACGCCGACGTCGTGTTCGTCACCCACGACGATTTCGACCACTACGATCCCGACGGGATCGAGGCCGTCGCGGACGCGGACACCACGGTCGTCGCCTACCGGGCGATCGACACGAGCGACCTCGATCGCGAGGTCCTCGCGCTCGACGAGGAGGAGGCCACGACCGTCGCCGGGATCGACGTCCACTCGATCCGGGCGTACAACGATCCCGACGGCGAGCACGTCGACGAGGACGGGAGCCCGTTTCACGCCCGGGGCGAGGTAATCGGTCTGCTCCTGACCTTCGACGACGTCACCGTGTTCTACCCGAGCGACACCGACGTGCTGGACGTCCACCGGACGCTGTTCGTGGACGTGTTCCTCCCGCCGATCGGCGGCCACTACACGATGGATCGCCACGAGGCCGCCGACCTGGCCGCCACGCTCGAACCGGACCTCGTGCTCCCGGTCCACTACGACACGTTCGAGGCCATCGAGACCGACGCCGAGGCGTTCGCGGCCGAACTCGGGGAGAAAGGCATCCAGGTCGAACTGTTCTGACCGGGGTCGGTACCCCAGCGGCGATTCCCGTCAGTCAGATCGAGATGCCCAGCGACTGCAGCTGTGCCTTCCCGTCGTCGGTCGCCTTCTCGGGCGACCACGGCGGGTCCCAGACCAGTTCCACGTCGGCTTCCTCGACGCCGTCGACCGATTCGGCGGCCCCCTTGGCCTCCTGGAGGAAGTAATCGGCAATCGGACAGCCCATCGTCGTCAGCGTCATGTCGATGTCGACGTGTCCGTCGTCGATCTCGACGTCGTAGATCAGCCCCAGGTCGACGATGTTGACGGGAATTTCGGGGTCCTGGACCTCCTTGAGAGCGTCCAGAACGTCGTCTTCCGTGACCATGTAGACGGGGGTACGCGTCCGGCGGCAAAATGAATTGTGGGATCCGCACAAAACCATGGAACGGACTACCACGATCGGAGGGAGATGCCGGGAAAACGGACAGCGACCCGATGCCGGCAAAACGCCTCAGTTGCCGACGACGACCTTGACCTGCTGGACGCCCTTCAGCGACCGCAGGCGGTTCGCCAGTTCGTTGATCTCGGTGCCGGAGCCGTCGACGACCAGGGTCTCCATGCACTGGTC
>DATFIX010000088.1:0-8339 GCA_035269625.1 Natrialbaceae archaeon | reverse complement strand
TCCTGCCGGATCGACGCTTTCGCGACGACGTCGGCCACGCTCCGGATCGCGTCCTCCTCGACCAGCGTCTCGGTAATCGTCTCGTTCGCGCGCAACGCCTGCTCGTACTCCAGCAGGGAAAGCAGGGACTCCCGGTCGAGGACGTTGTCGTCGCGAACGACGATCTGGGCGACCGTGGCGTTCCCCCTGCTTGACGTGAAGTTCGTCTCGGCATAGTCGAGGGCGTCGGCCTCGTCGGTGTCGGCCTGGAACTGGTCGAGGGACGTGGACCGTTCCATCATCGGCAATCCGGCGACGAAGACGCCCGTCAGGAGCAGCATGAGCGCGATGGTGACGCGACTGTGCTCGGTGATCGCGCGGACGATTCGACTCCCGTCGCTCATCCGACGACCCTCCACACCGCGACCGTGGTGAACGAACGTTCGTTCATATTTTCGAATGAACGTTCGTTCTCACTTCAACCTTGTGGGAGCGTCCGTTGCGTTCCGGGGCGGCGGCCTTTATCAATAGTGAACGAATATTCGTTCGCATGGAACGCGCCGATCCCTTCGGGGGCGAACCGGCGGACACCCGGGAAGCCATCATGCGGGCGACCTACCGGGCGCTCCGTCGGCACGGCTACGCCGACCTGTCGATCGCGCACATCGCCGACGAGGCGGGACTCAGCAAATCGTCGTTCTACAACCACTTCGACGGCAAGGACGACCTGCTACTCGCGTTTCTGGAGTTCATGCTCGACCGGTTCGAGTCGGCGTTCGCGTTCGAGGAGACCGACGACCCGGTCGCGGACCTCCGTCGGGCCGTGACCGTCGCCATCACCGGCGATCCGATCGCCGGGACCGCGGAGTCGGGACCTGCTGGCGGGGACGACGAGTTGCCACCTGGCCACCCTCTCTCGAACGAGTCGACGAAGGCCCCGTTCGTCGAACTCAGGGCCCACGCGGTCCACGATCCGGACTACCGAGACCGGTACACCCGGGTCGACGACGCCATCCGCGACCGCCTCGCGAACATCCTGCGACGCGGGCAGGCCGACGGCGTCGTTCGAGAGGACGTGGATCCCGACCGCGCCGCCGACGTGTTGCTGTCGCTGTTCGTCGGCACCATCGCACGGGGCGTCACGTCCGAGGGGATGGACGTCCAGGCGATCAAGGAAGAAGTGGACGACCTCCTCGACCGATACCTCCTGGTCGAGGACTGACCCCCGCGGAACCCCTGCCGGCATCGCCGGGTCCATCGCCCTTTTCGTCCTCCGATCCCAGGCACCGTCCATGAGCGACGACGCAGAGGCCGACCGCGACGGCCCCGGCCAGGTCGAACCCGCGACGAACATCGCCGGCGGCGAGACCGACACCACCAGGGTCGTCGGCACGGACGACGGCGACCCCGAAACCCGCGCCGAAGCGGTCGTGGACCGCCTGGGCGACCTGTACTGGCGCACGGCCTACGGCGGCACCGACGCCTTCGAGTCCCTGGTGCGCACGATACTCAGCCAGAACACGAGCGACCAGGCGAGCCAACCGGCCCACGACGCGCTGATGGATCTGTATGGAGGCGGAGAATCGCCCGACGACGCGACGAGACTCGCGGAATCGCTGGCCGCCGCCGACCGATCGAGACTCGCCGAGACGATCAGTTCGGCCGGGCTCTACAACCAGAAGTCCGAGGTCATCCAGTCGGCCGCGGAGTGGGTGATCGAGGCATACGGCTCCGCCGACGCCTTCGACGAGTACGTCAGGACCGGCGACCCCGACGCGGTGCGCGATACCCTCCTGTCGATCAAGGGCGTCGGCCCGAAGACCGCCGACTGCGTGCTCCTGTTCGCCGGCGGGCGCGAGGGCGTCTTCCCCGTGGACACTCACGTCCACCGGATCGCCCGCCGGATCGGGCTGGCACCCGCCGACGCCGACCACGAGACCGTCCGCGAGCACCTCGAACGCGACGTGCCGCCGGCAAAATGCGGGTTCGGCCACACCGCGATGATCCAGTTCGGCCGCGAGCACTGTACCGCCCGCGATCCGGCCTGCCTCGACGACCCCGAGGCCTGCCCGATGGCCGACCTGTGCGACCGGGTTGGCGTCTATCCAGATTCCGGCGAGGTCGTGGATCCGAGCGAGGCAGAGTGAGCCTCACTGCGACAGCAACACGACCGCCGCCACCGCAAAACCCAGCCCCGCGACGTGCCTGAGCGTCATCGTCTCCTCGAGGAACACGACGCCGATGACGGCCGCGACCACGAAGTACAGCGCCGAGACGGTCGTGACGATGCCCGTTCGACCCCGGGACAGTCCGACGTAGAACGCGATTGTGCCTGCACCGGCGAAGACGCCTGCGAGGATCGCGAAGAGGATTCCCTCCCGGTCCAGCGTGATCGAAATCGGCTGGACGCCGATGTAGCCGGCGGCCAGCAGGGCCCCCGTCGCGTACGAGATGACCATGGCGAACTCGGGCGAGAGCGACCGCGTGGCCACGTTGGCGACGACGGCCCAGACGCCCCAGGCCAGCATCGCGACCAGCGCCCACGCGAGCGGGGAAGTGATCATAGAAAAGCCGAGAACAGCCCGCATGAAAGCGGTTCCGAAACCAGCGACGGCGACCGTGGCGACCGGGACGGCCCACCCAGTCCCTACTTGAACCGGAAGGTCTCCAGGTTCTTCGGCGCGAACGTTCGCATGTTGTAGTTGTGATACAGCGCCGAGGAGAGGTCCTGCACCGAGGATTCGTCGCCGTGGACACAGAGCACCTTCTCCGGGCGGGGGTTCATCGTCTTCACGAAGTTCTCCAGGCCCTGGCGGTCGGCGTGGCCGGAGAAGCCGTCGACGGTCTCGACGTCCATCTCCAGCGTGAGCGTGTTCGACCGGCCCGCGCCGTTGTTGTCGTTGATCGGGATTTCGTCCCAGCCGTTCTGGATGCGCCGGCCGAGGGTCCCCTGGGCCTGGTACCCGACGAACACGAGCGTCGAGTCCGGATCGGGGCCGAGGTGCTGGAGCCAGGACATGATCGGGCCGCCGGTGACCATCCCGGAGGTCGAGAGGATGATCGCCGGTTCGCCCTGGGCGACTTCCTCGCGTTCCTCCTCGCCGGCGTCGATGTGGTTGAACTGGTCGGCGAGGAAGGGGTTCTCGTCCTCGTGGAAGATCCGATCCCGGAGGTCGTCCCGGAGGTACTCGGGATAGGTCGTGTGGATGGCCGTCGCCTCCCAGATCATCCCGTCGAGGTGGACCGGCATCTCGGGGATGTCGCCGTTGCGCATCGCCTCCTCCAGGACGAGCATGAGTTCCTGGGACCGGCCGACCGCGAACGACGGGACGACGACTTTCCCGCCGCGGTCGTAGGTGTTCCGGATGACGTGTTCGAGTTTGCGCTCGGAATCCTCCTGGTCGGTCTGGTAGTCGTTGCGCCCCCCGTAGGTCGATTCCAGCACGAGCGTCTCGACCCGCGGGAAGTCGTTGACCGCGCCGTTGAACAGGCGGGTGTCCTCGTAGTGAATGTCACCGGAGAACGCAACGTTGTACAGCCCTTCGCCGATGTGGAAGTGCGAGACCGCCGACCCGAGGATGTGACCGGCGTTGTGGAAGGTGAGCTTCACGTCCGGCGCGATGTCGGTCACGTCGCCGTACTCCAGGGGGATGGTGTGCTTGATCGTCTCGCGGACCATCTCGGAGTCGTACGGGGGCGTGCGCCCTTCCTTGGCCGCAACGTCGAGGTAATCCAGCGTGAGCAGCCCCATCAGGTCGCGGGTGGGCTCGGTGGTGTAGATCGGGCCGTCGTAGCCGTACTTGAACAGTAGCGGGATGAACGCCGAGTGGTCGAGGTGAGCGTGAGTCAGCACGACGGCGTCCAGCGAGTTCAGCGGCGTCGCTTCGGGCACCTGGAGGTAGGGCACCTCGCCCTCGGCACCGGGTTTGTCGCCGCAGTCGATCAGGATGCGGGTCTCGGGCGTCGAGAGGATGAAACTCGCCCGTCCGACCTCGCGACAGCACCCGAGGGTCGTGATCCGGACCCACTCCTCGTCGGACATCTCCTCGCGGTGGATCTGGCGACCCACCTTCTCGAGGATCTCGCGGCGGTCCTCGCGCTCCTGTTTCAGGAAGTTCCGGACGTTCGAGACCGTCGAAGACTCGATGGGCGGGGTGCGCACCACCTCGGGCGTCCAGCCAACCTGTTTCGTGATCTCGCGGAGGGTCGAGCCGTGGCGGCCGATGACCATCCCTGGCTTCTCGGCCTCGATGACCACCTCGCCGGTGTCGGCGTGGAAATCGAGGTCGGTCACGCCCGCCTCCTCGGGAATGACCGAGAGGATCTGTTCCCGGGCGTTCTCGGGTCGCGAGAGGACGCCCGGGTCCGGGCGGACGGTGATCCGCTTGCGGAGTTTGCTGGCAAGCGTCCGGACCAGGTCGCCGTTCCTGGCGAATTTCTTCGGGTCCTGGGTGTACAGCACCAGCTCGGGGCCCTCGTATTTGACCTCCGACACCGAGACGTCCGGCGGAAGCTCGCTTTTGATCTCTGCCTTCAGATCGTCGAGTTGCTGGTCTACGGAACTCATAGTGGGAAAACGTTGTCGGGTGTTCGCCGTGCGGCCCGCGGGGTCGGTCGCCGTCCGAGCGCGAGTTGCCGAGACGGGACCCCCGTTCGCGTGGCCGCAGGAAACACGGTTCGTGAACGGAAATTCATGTGATTCTTCGGAAACGATCGCACCCCATTCCGGGGGCTCTGCTGTGCGGGGAAACGGAGTGAAAACCCGCTTGTCCCATCCTACTATCCCGTTGTTATAAAAGTCTTCGCAAAATTCAGGCCTCCCTGGCCCCTGCCAGAACGCATGCACCTGACCCCCGAAACGGTGGCCGACGAGCACGCCTGGCTGACCGAGCGTGCGCCGACCATCGTCGCCCTGATCAACGAGACCCGGGAGAAACTCGCCGAGGCCTTCGACGTCCCGGTCGCCCCCGTGAGCGAAGCCCAGTATCGCGAGGAACTCGACGCCGTGTTCGCCGACGGCGACCTCGCCGTCAACGTCGCCGCGTACGTGGCCATCCTTCGCGACCTCGACGTCGATCACGACTATCCGGGATTCGTCGTCGACGAACAGTTGGGTCGCGCCCTCGCCGGCACCATCGCCGGATCCGAACCGCTCCGCACCCTCGGCGAGGCCACCTTCCACTACGCGGACGTGGCGTGCGCCCCGCCGGACGAGAAGGACAACCCCGCCGGCGCGGACGACCTCGACGCCGCCCTCGCCGCCGGGTTCCAGACGCGGTTGCCGGGGTGGGAGTGGACCGAACAGGAGAGTCCGTTTGCCATGACTGACGGGTGACTGCCAAGTTGCTGGAATTCGCCACAAAGGTTTGTCCCGAGTGTCTACCAGAATCGATTGCAAATACAATTTTACGGATAGGTATTTCCCGCGAGTCGATCGTATTGCATCGGCGGAGTGCTTCAATCGGAGGGACAGTCTCAAACGAACCGTGCTACTCCCAGTGAAGCAGATAGAGGAGGTAGAGACTGGATGCGAGAACGAGTGTCCCTGCCAGAACAGCTCCAGCTATCGCGAGTGTCGACGAGGTAGAAAGTGCAAGCTGGAACAGTTGGAGACCGACAAGAACGGCAACAACGGAGAGGATCGTCCAAAATATGGTTCCGATCAGCGAGCGACTTGTACCGATAAGCTCGTCATGGACGATTGCACGAACGTTTTCTTCACTGAGTCTATCGGAGGGTGACATAATGACGAATACGCTGTTCAGGAAACATAAAATACCACCTCGCAAAGGTGGGCTACATTTCGTCCATCCAGTCTTGCAAAAGACGTCCTCGAAATCCATCAGTCGGGGTCTGACGAATCCCCGGTAGCTGGTCAATCGGGTGGATTCTCATGTCACTGCACCGATCACGCTCTCCCGTCTGGCCACCGATCCGCTACAAGAAAAACGACGAACGCCTCCGATTTCCGTTCAGTTCTGGCGCTTGACCTCGTGGCCCAGGGCCTCGATAGCTTCCTTGATCCGGGTGGACTGCTGGGACCCGCCGGTCTCCACCGTGAAGATGATGTCGGCCTCGCCGACGTCGAGGTCGCCGACCGCGCGCTCGTGGGTGACCTCCCGGATGTTCCCGTCGTACTCGGCGATTGTGGTGGCGATTTCCTGGAGAACGCCCGGTCGCTCGTTCACCCGCACCTGTAGCTGGACGAGCTGGTCGTTCGAGGCCAGCGCGTGCGAGAGGAGGCGCTGGAGGGTCGTCATGTCGAGGTTGCCGCCGCTGAGGATCGGGACGACCGTTTCGCCGGACACGTCGAGGTCCTCGGACATGATCGCGGCGACCGAGGCCGCGCCGGCCCCTTCGACGAGTTGCTTGGTCCGCTGGAGCAACAGGAGGATCGCGGTGGCGATCTCCTGGTCCGAGACGACCACGACATCGTCCACGTGCTCCTCGATGAGGTCGAACGTCAGGTCCGAGACCCCGCCGGTCGCGATGCCGTCGGCGACGGTGTCGACGTCGTCGATGGTCGTCGGGATGCCCTTGTCGAGGCTCTCCGGGACCGTCGCCGCCTCCTCTGCCTGCACACCCACGACCCGGACGTCCGGGGCGAGTTCCGCGAGGGCGGCCGACACGCCGCTGATCAGCCCGCCGCCGCCGATCGGGGCGACGACCGTATCGACCGCCGGCAGGTCCTCGTGGATCTCCATCCCGATGGTGCCCTGGCCGGCGATGACCAGCGGGTCGTCATAGGGCGGAATGAACTCGACGGCCGGGTCCTCGGCCATCTCCTTGGCGCGTTCAAGGGCCGCCGGGAAGTTCCGGCCGTGGAGGACGACCTCGGCCCCGTAGCCACGCGTCGCGTCTACCTTGGCCTGGGGTGCCGACTTCGGCATCACGATCGTCGCGTCCATGCCGAGTTTCGTGGCCGCGATCGCCACGCCCTGGGCGTGGTTGCCGGCGCTGGCCGCGACGATCTGCTCGATTTCGCCCTCGTCGGCGAGCGCGGCGATCTTGTTGTACGCACCCCGGGTCTTGAACGACCCCGTGCGCTGGAGGTGCTCCATCTTCAGGTGGACGTCCGCGTCGGCGAAGTCGCTGAACGACCGGCTGTGCTCCAGTGGCGTTCGCTTGACGACCGACAGGTCGTCCTGGCGCTCCCGTGCGCGTTCGACGTCGGCGAGGGTGACGGTCATGGTTGGAGGTCCCGGGCGCGTAACGCCCTTTGCCGAATCTCCGGGCGGTACGGCGTAAAAGGCACCGAAACGACCTGACGACGAACATCATGACGAAGCGAAGCGGTTTTGAGGTCCCTCTCGTCACTCACTCGGCATGAAAGAGGCAACCATTTGCTACCCCGTCGATGGCGACCGCGTCCTCCTGATCCACAAGAAGCGCGGTGTCGGCAGCGGGAACTACAACGGCCCCGGCGGGAAACTCGAGGACGGCGAGACGCCCAGGGAGGCCGCCCGCCGGGAAGTTCGCGAGGAGGTCCACCTGGCAGTCGAGGACCTCGAGAAGACCGGGGAACTGGAGTTCGTCTTCGGCGACGACCCGTTCATGCACGTCCACGTCTTCCGGACGGAGTCGTTTTCGGGGACCCCGAAAGAGACGCCCGAGGCCGACCCCGAGTGGTTCCACCGCGAGGAGGTCCCGTACGACCAGATGTGGGAGGACGACCGCCTGTGGCTCCCCCTCGCACTCGACGGCGAGCCCTTCGTCGGGTACTTCCGCTTCGACGCGGAGGGTGACGAGATGCGCGGCGCGTTCGTGGATCGGGACGTCTCGTTCTGAGGGGTTCGTCGCCGGTCGGCGGCCGCCTATCGTGGTCTCGGCCCTTCGAAGCGTTTAGTACGGCGCTCCTACACTGACCCATCAATGAGCGACGAGCAGGAACTCGGAATCACGGAGTCGAAGGAATACAACACCGGCGAGTGGTACGCCGAGGTCGTCCAGAAGGCCGGCCTGGCGGACTACGCCCCGATGGGCGGGTTCATCGTCACCCGGCCCCGCGGGTACGCCCTCTGGGAGGGCCTCCAGGAGAACCTCGACGGGTGGTTCAAAGAGACCGGCGTCACCAACGCCTACTTCCCGATGTTCATCCCCGAATCCTACCTGGAGAAGGAGAAGGACATCGTCGAGGGGTTCGACCCCGAGGTGGCCTGGGTGACCCAGGGCGGGTACGACGAACTCGAGGAGCGCCTCGCCGTCCGGCCCACCTCCGAGAGCATCATCACGCCGTTCATGGCGAAGTGGACCCGGAGCCACCGCGACCTCCCGATGCGCCTGAACCAGTGGTGCTCGGTGGTGCGCTGGGAGGCGACCGAGACCAAGCCCTTCTTCCGCACCAAGGAGTTCCTCTGGCA
>DATFIX010000087.1:0-5891 GCA_035269625.1 Natrialbaceae archaeon | reverse complement strand
GCGCCTCGTTTTCGAGGAGTTCGCGGACCTCGTCGGCGCTCGGGGCCGTCTCGAGGGTGACGTTGATCGAGTGCATGTGCATCAGCGTCGCCGGGACTTTCAGCCCGAGCGTGTCGATGTCCAGATCGGGGAAGATGGTCTTCACGTCCGGGCCGTGGTGGGAGGGCAGCGTGACCGGATCCGGGAGGATGTCGTTGATCGGGCCGCGACCGGTCTGGGCGGGGTCACCGCCGCGGCGCACCAGTGTCGCTCGCACCTTGTCGATGCCGTACTCCTCCTCGAGGGGCGCGACGAGTCGCGAGAGCCCCGTCGTGTTACAGGAGACGACGCGGACGAGGTCGGCCTCGCGCGCCTCGTCGTAGTTCGAGCGGGCGTTGAAGCTCACGTCGACCACGTCGTGGCTCTCGCCGCCCTGCAACAGCGCGGGCGTGTCGTATTGCTCGTACAGTTCGGTGTTCTCGGCGCCGATCCCCGAGGGGGTGGCGTCGACCATCGCGTCGCTCTCGTCGATCAGTTCCTCGACGGTGCCGGCGAGGTCGATCCCGGCCTCGTCGAACTGGTCCATTCGGTCCTCGATGGCCGCGTACAGCGGGAAGCCGTTCTCGACCGCCGCCTCGGCCTCGAAGTTCGGACGGGTCTTGGCCACGCCGACGACCTCCATGTCGGGCTGGGCCCTGACCGCGTCGGCGACGCGCTTGCCGATCGTGCCGTAACCGTTGATGCCGACCTTCAGCATACCCGGGTGTCCCGGGCGGACCCCGATAATCGTTTCGAGGTTGCTCGCCGATCGGTATCGACCCGTCGAGAACGAAACGAAACCCGAACTCAGGGCGGCTGGACGCCCGGCAGGAACCGGAGGATCCGTGCGACGAGATCGAGTCCCGCCCAGAGGATGTCGAAGAGGACGATTCCCGCGACCAGGATGGCAACGACGAGAACGATCGTCATCGCGAGTTCCGTCAGTGCGGTCGTGGACCCGCGCGCAGCGGCGTCACGGAAGCGATCGATGGAGGGCATCTCACGGGAGGCGATCAGATCGTTCGATCGAGGAGGATCGTGGACGTGTCCCCGTTCTTCCAGACGATCATGAGGCGGTCGCCGTCGTCTATATCCTTGTTACCTGCTTTGAGCGTGAGTGTTTCCCCACTCTTGACCTCTGCCGGCCAGTTTGACGAGCCCGATGAAAAGTCAGGAGTCTTCACGCTCCCATCTTTCCACGCCGTCGTCCCATCAATAATGATCTCAAGGTTAGCCGCTTTGACCGTATCCCCTCCTTTTACAGTTATTGAAAGGCTGTCGGAGGTGGACCCATCGATAAACTCCGTCGCGTACTTCACGTTCGGCGTTTGCGCCTGGTTCGTCGCCTCCTGCCCGATCCCGAGGACGAAGACGCCGACGCTCGCGGCGAGAACGATGGTGAGCGCGACCATCAGCACGACCGCGATGACCGAGGACACGGCCGCCTCGTCCGTTGCCAGATTTCGAACTCGCATTTGCCGGGAATACTCGGTCCCGGGTCTTTAGTCCGATGGCCAGTTTCAGAACGCGTTAACGCCGCTCGCGAACGCAAAACCGACGCCGAGGTTGATAGAGTCGTCGAGAGTGGTCCCCGTCTTTCCGGGCAACGACGGCCGTAAACGGTAGAAAGAGCTATGCGAATTGAGTACATATTTCGAGGCGGCCGATGGGGGGATCGGGGTTTCAGCGACCCGCCACCGGCCTGCCATGCCCTTCATCCCGGTGTTCCGACACCGTTCCAATCCGTGGTTTTCCGGCGTCGACCTGCGCCCCTAGCGATCAGTCCTCGACGACCTCGATGCCGCGGTTGTTCACCGCGGCGGGATCGAGACCGACCTCCTCGAGGAATTTCTTGTACTCGCGCTCGCACTGCTCGGCGTCCTTCTGGCGGTCGGAGGCCAGGTCACACAGCGCCGCCAGGTTCTCGGGCACGTCGTTGGTGTAGACGATCCAGTGGTTGATCAGGTCCGACAGCCGGCGGATGGGCGAGGTGAAGTGCCCGTAGATCTCGAAGTTCAGCGCGTGGTGGCCGCCGAACGGGTCGTTCATGTAGCGGGCCCGGGGCATCACCTTCATCACGGCCCACTGGATCTTGTCCAGTTGGCGCTCCGGGGCCTGTTCCAGCGTGGCGTTGACGGCCTTTCGCGGGTCGTCCCAGGCGTCGCCGGGGATCGACACGCCGTCGAGTTCCTGGATCTCGGTGAGCGCCTCGTCCCACTCCTCGGGGCTGGGCTGGGGGTGGACCCGGTACATCGCCTCGACGCCCCGGCCCCACATGAGTTCGTGCGTGACGGCCTTGTTGGCCTTGAGCATCGACTCCTCGATGATGGTGTGCGCACGGTCACGCCGGGGATTCAGGACGAGCGACCCGTCCTCCTTGCGCTGCTCGTGCATCCGGTCGGCGAGTTGCCAGACGAGTTCGTTCTTCTCCGCGAGATCGACCTCGGGGTCCTCCAGCAGGTCCCCCGCCGTCTCCGGTTCGTCGAGCAGACGCTCGGCCTGCGTGTAGGTCAGGCGCGCGTCGCTGTTGATGACGGACTTGTAGATCTCGATGGTCTCGTAGGAGAGCGTGTCCTTGTCGAGATGCATCTCGACGGTGTGGGCGAGTCGATCCTCGTTGGGGACGAGCGAGCAGACGGTCTCCGCGAGCATCGGCGGCAGCATGTGGACGGTGTAGGCCGGGAGATAGACGGTGTTGGCCCGGCGCTTCGCCGCCTCCCACATCTCCGTGTCGGGCGTGACGTAGTGGGTGACGTCGGCGATGTGGACCCACAGCACGTACTCGTCCTCGCGCTCCTCGATCGAGAGCGCGTCGTCGAAGTCCTGCGCGTCGATCGGGTCGGTCGTCCAGGTGGTCATGTCCCGGAGGTCCTCGCGCTCGTCGATCTCGTCCTGGATCTCGGCCTGGACGTCCTCGGTCCGGCGTTCGGCCTCCACCATGACTTCTTCGGGGAAGGCGTCGGGAATCTCGAACTTCTCGAACAGCTCTTCGCGCTTGTTCTCCAGGTGACGGGCCATCTCCTCGTCGATCTCGACCGGTCCCTGCCCCTCGGTGGTGCCGGCCTGCGCCTGGGCGTCCTTCGACATGCCGCCGGCTACGGGGGTCGGAAAGGAAAACGTATCGCCGCCACCCCGAGGGACTCAGTCCGGTACGCGGTCACTCCTCGATCGAGCCGTGTTCCTCCTCCACGGCCCGCGCGAAGCGGGCAAGGAAGGCCTCCCGATCGACCTCCCCAGCGTCGGCATCGACGAGCACGTCCTCCAGCCCGTCGCGGGGCTGGTGGCAGAGGTCGCGGTAGCACGACTTGCAGAGGTACTCGAACTCCTTGTCCCGACGATCCCACCGGTCGCCGAGCTTGTCGTACTCCCGTGCCGCAGATCGCTGGAGGGATTCCCCGCACGCGATACAGGTCACTGTTCCCCCCTCATCCCGGGGACGCCACATACGTACGACCTTGGGGTGGCGCTACTTAGCACTAATGGGCATCGCTTCCCTCGGCAATCCGTCCGGGACCGAACGGTGTCCCGACTACGGGTCGGGAAAGCGAGAAGTATCGCCAGTGTGATGTCTCAAACGATGGCCACCTTCGGCTCCGGGATGACTCGCCAGGCCCTGTCGACGGCGACGGTCCGTGCCGTCGAATCGTATCGGGACGAGGAAACCCGCCTGTACGAGGATCGGATCGGCGTGGCCCTGCTGCCGCCCCTGTGGCAAGCGTTCGTCCGACCCATGCGGTGGTCGGTGGTTCGACGACCGTTGCTCGCGTATCGCGAGCGCCAGTTCCCGGGCGTCATCGGGAATCTCGTCTGCCGAACCCGGTTCATCGACGACGTGCTGGAACGAGAACTTCGGGACGGCGTCGAACAGGTCGTGGTCCTCGGTGCGGGGTTCGACACGCGAGCCTACAGGATTCCGGGAATCGACGACACCGACGTGTTCGAGGTCGATCACCCCGACGTCCAGGAAACGAAGGAAAAGCGAGTGGGGTCGGTGTTCGGTTCGGTGCCCTCCCACGTCACCTTCGTCCCCGTCGATTTCGACACCCAGAAGTTGCTGACGGGATTGGATCGGACTGCCTACGACCGGGGGAAACGAACCCTGTTCATCTGGGAGGGCGTCAGCCAGTACATCACCGAAGCGGCGGTCGATTCCACGCTCCGGGCCGTTTCGACGGGGGCCGGGGAGGACAGCAAAATCGTGTTCACGTACATCAAACGAGGAATCGTCGAGGGGCCCGAGCGGACTGCGGTCGACGAGACGGTAATGGAGATGGCCGAGGACCAGGACAGTCCCTGGATCACCGGACTCGACCCGGACGGACTCGACGACTACCTGGACGACCGCGACCTGGCGTTGCTCGAAGACGCCGGGGCGGCGGAGTACCGGGACCGGTATCTCGATCCGCTGGACCGCGACACGACCGTCTACGAGGGCGAACGGGTGGCGGTCGCGGAAATCCGTCCGGGAGATTCCGACGACGGGGCGTGACGGTCACGGTCTCGCGCGAGGCGAACGCATCGCCGACGCGAACGCGCTATCGGGGAGAACCCATTTCCGTCCCGCCGCCGAGTTTCGCCCATGCTCGACATCGAAATCGTCCTGTTCGAGGAGTTCGACGAACTCGACGCCGTGGGGCCGTACGAGGTCCTCCAGAACGGCGCCAGGGTCGGTGCCGATCTGACCGTCGGCCTCGTCACGCTGGAACCGACCGGGACCGTGACCGCGAGCCACGGCCTGCGCGTGGAACCCGACGGCGTCCTCGGGGATCCGGACCTGCTCGTCGTCCCCGGCGGCGGGTGGTCCGACGGCGGCGGGGTTCGTAACGTCGTCGAGGAGGGCACCCTCCCGTCGGTCGTCGCCGACGCTCACGAGGCGGGGACGACCGTCGCTTCGGTTTGCACCGGCGCGATGATCCTCGCGACCGGAGGCGTCCTCGACGGCCGCCCGGCGACGACCCACCGGAGCGCGATCGGTCCGCTCGCGGAGTACACCGAGACCCTCGACGCCCGAGTTGTGGACGACGGGGACGTGCTCACGGCCGGTGGCGTCACGTCGGGGATCGACCTCGCCCTCCATCTGCTCGCGCGGGAGTTCGACGAAGCGGTCGCCGACGAGGTGGCGACGATCCTCGAATACGACCCCACGGAAGACGTGGTCGTAACGGCGGAGGAATGACCCGTTCGCGACGGCGGAGGAATGACCCGCGCCACGGGACTCGACCACCTTCGACGGGCCTTTGAGGGGCGTCCCCGAACCCGCCGCCCATGACCGCCGTACTCTTCGACATGGACGGCGTGCTCGTCGATTCGGAGGATTACTGGGTCGAACGCGAACGCGAGGACATCTTCCCGGAAGTCGTCGCCGACGGCCCGATTCCGCCCGCCGAGATCGCGGGGATGAACTACCGCGAGATGTTCGACTACCTGGACGAGCACTACGACGTCACGGTCGATCGCGAGACGTTCCTGGAGCTTTTCGACCGGACTGCCAGGGAGATCTACACCGAACATGCCGCCCTGTTGCCGGGCGTGAAGACCCTGCTGGACGACCTGCACGCCGAGGGCCACCTGGCGGCGATCGTCTCCTCCTCGCCGCCGGACTGGATCGACCTCGTCGTCGACCGGTTCGACCTCGACGACTTCGACGCCGTGATCAGTGCCGAGACGGTCGAACGCGGCAAGCCCGCCCCGGACGTCTACGAGTACGCCGCCGAAACGCTCGGCGTCGATCCGGCCGACTGCATCGCCGTCGAGGACTCCGAGAACGGCGTCGAGGCCGCCGTCCGGGCGGGGGTGACGGTGATCGGCTACCGAACGGGTGCTGACGAGGACGTCGACCTGTCGGCCGCCGACGTCGTGGTCGAGACGCCGGA
>DATFIX010000086.1:0-4772 GCA_035269625.1 Natrialbaceae archaeon | reverse complement strand
AGGCGGTTTCTGGGACTACCACCCGGTCGGCGAGGACCCAGAGAAGAAACACGCCTGATCGGGCGCGACCCGCGGCAGCGACCGTCCGTCGCGTTTCGGGCCACTTTTGCGCGACGACGCCAAACGAACGCCCACTGTGACGAACACCCAGGTTACGCTCATCCAGATCGACAACTACGGCCCGTGGACGGTTACCCCCTCCCCCCGCCGGGAAGTCGACCTCCAGACCCTCCAGTCCCGACTGTACGCCGACCTCTCGCAGTTGATCGGGAACGAGGAGGGGTACGTCTTCTTCACCCGCTTCGACAACATGATGGCGGTGACAAACGGCCTCGACGTCGCCGATCACGAACTCATCCAGGAGTCCGTGGCCAACCGCTATCCGGTCACCGTCAGTTTCGGGATCGGGGTCGACGAATCGCCGGTCGAGGCGCTTTCGACGGCGACCGAACACCTCCAGGACGCCGGCAGCGCCCAGGACGGGGGTCGAACGGAAATCCTCCGGGGAACGACGCTCGAGGACCGCGCCCGGACCGACCGGGACGTCCAGATCGCGCACTTCGACGTCAACGACGCCACCGGCAAGTACACCGACCGCCTCAACGCGTTCGACACCTTCATCCACATCGAACAGGGCTACGCTTCGTTGATGCAGTACATGCGCCGGGCGAACGACGCGCTCTCGTTCTTCGTCGGCGGCGACAACGTCATCGCGGTCACGCCGTCGCTTTCGGAAGCGGAATACCGCGACGCGATCGAGCACGTCGAGGACACCGTCGACGTGGAACTCAAGGTCGGCGTCGGAACGGCCCGGACGCCACAGGCGGCCGGGATGGACGCGAAAGAAGCGCTCGAAACCTGTCGACACGACGGAACGCGCGTGGAATTCGCTGACTAGGTAACTTGGGCCAGCGCGATGATAAATGTAGCGGGGGTACCTTTTAGGCCGACTGCGGCTAATTTCCGCTCATGGAGAGCGACGTGACGATCCGGGAGGTCATGTCCCGGGAATACGTCGGCGTGAGCGAAAGCGACAGCGTCCTCGGGGTAGTCCAGCTGATGCGTGACGAGGAGACGGCCTGTGTGATCGTTCTCCGCGGGAGCGAACCAGTCGGCATCGTGACCGAGTGGGACGTCCTCGGCCTGGTCGCTGACGAACTGGATCCCGACGGGACCGACGTCGTGGACGTGATGTCGAGTCCCGTCGTTACCGTCGACCCCGACCGCGGTCTGAGCGAGGCGGCCGAGACCATGGCCCGCGAGGGCATCCGGAACCTCCTCGTGACCGAAAACGACGACATCGTCGGCGTATTGACACAGCGCGACGTCATCGCTGCCACCGGGTCATTGGCCCGAACAACGAACAGCGCCCAGGCCGCCACGCCCGGGACCGAACCCGAGCCGCGAGCGTCGTCGGCGAACCCCGCCAGGCAGGGGGCTGGCGAGCGCGTCGGCTTCGAACGCCAGGGCATCTGCGAGGTCTGTGGCGCGCTCTCGCACTCGCTGGTCGAGGAGAACGGGCAACTCGTCTGTGCGGACTGCCGGGGCGTCTGAGCTCCCCGCTGCTGTCGCTTTCCTTCGACCCCGTCGGTATCGTATCGAGCACGGTTTTAGAAACTCCTTTGTCGAGCCCCATCGGACGCCCCCACATGACGATACGGACCCTCGACGACGTGGACCTCGCGGGGCAGACGGTCGGCATCCGCATCGACGTCAACAGCCCGCTGGTGTCGCCGACGGAACTGGCGGACGACGCCCGGTTGCAGGCCCACCGAGAGACGCTCGCGGAACTGCTCGATCGCGACGCTCGCGTGGCCGTCCTGGCTCACCAGGGTCGCCCCGGCGGCGACGAGTTCGCCTCGCTGGAACCCCACGCCGAGCGGTTCGACGAACTGCTCGACGCCCCGGTCGACTTCCTCGACGTGACGTTCGGTGCTGGCGCGCGCAAGGCGATCGCCGATCTCGACGACGGCGAAGCGATCGTCCTGGAGAACACCCGGTTCTACAGCGAGGAGTACATGGAGTTCGCCCCCGAGCGCGCGGCCGAAACCTACCTCGTGGAGCGTCTCGCGCCGGCGCTCGATTGCTTCGTCAACGACGCGTTCGCCGCCGCCCACCGCTCACAGCCCTCGATGGTCGGGTTCCCGAAGCGCCTGCCCAGTTACGCCGGGCGGGTCATGGAGACCGAACTCGACGTGCTGGGCAACATCGAAGCGACGCCGACGCCCCGCCTCTACGTCGTCGGCGGCGCGAAGGTGCCCGATTCGGTCGACGTCGCCGAAAGCGTCCTCGAACGCGGCCTCGCCGACGGCGTCCTGACGACCGGCGTCGTCGCCAACGTGTTCCTCCTGGCCGACGGCGCGGACCTTGGCGACGCCTCTCGCGAGTTCATCGAGGAACAGGGCTATGCCGACGAGATCGAGCGGGCCGAACGCCTGCTTGCCGCGCACGGCGACCGGATTCACCTCCCCAGCGACGTGGCCGTAAAACGCGACGGCGAGCGCGTCGAACTCGCGCTCGAGGACCTCCCGGCGGGCGACGGCGAGGCGGCGATGGACCTCGGCGAGGGGACGATCGCCGACTACGCGGAGCGCATGGCCGACGCCGAGACCGTGATCCTGAACGGGCCCGCCGGCGTGTTCGAGGAGGAAGCGTTCCAGCGCGGGACTCGCGGTGTCTTCGAGGCGGCCACCCAGGTGGACACGAGTATCGTCGGCGGCGGCGACACGGCCGCGGCGCTCCGGACGCTCGGCATCGAGGGGTTCACGCACGTCAGCACCGGCGGCGGTGCCGCCCTGACGCTCCTGACGGGCGAGGAACTGCCCGCCGCTGCGCTCCTGGCGGATGGAGATTGAACCGGCGGCTCTGGACGACCTGGACGCCCTCGTGGAGGGGTGGGTCACGCTCGCCAGGGAACAGCGCGATCACGGCAGCCACCTCCGGGCCGAACCGAACCGCGAGACGATGCGCGAGTCGCTCGCCCAGTCGGTCGTCGACGACGGCGTCCTCGTCGCCCGGGACGGCGGCGAGGTCGTCGGGTTCGTCACGTTCGAGATCGAACGGGGTCGGCTGGAGGCGACGGTGACCCGCGGCGTCGTCCCGTACCTGTTCGTCGTGCCGGACCGTCGGGACGAGGGGGTCGGGGCCGAACTGCTCGACGCCGCCGAAACGAGGCTCGTCGAGCGTGGCGCAGACGTCGTCTCACTGGACGTGATGGCCGACAACGAGGCGGCGCGGCGGTTCTACCGTCGCCACGGCTACGGGCCGTACCGGGTGACGATGGAGAAATCTGCTTCGGACGAAAGCGATACGCACTCAAGGGACGACGCATAACCACCGACTGCGCCAGGGGAGCTTGGGCCCGGTTTCAAGCACTCGACTTGTAATCGAGATTCCCTGGGTTCAAATCCCAGCCCTGGCTTGGTTCTCGACGAACGATAGATGCACGGGACGTGACGCGAAGCGAGCAGTCCCGGCATGGTTCAGAATCACTGCCTCGTTTTGACACGCTGCCCTCCATAACCTGCCGCTACCCCCGGAAATATCCCTACGCCCCCGCAGAATAGAGTTCGAACATGCAACGGGGGACCTGAGGTGCGCCGGGGAAGACACCAACGAACGGGGACGACCGTTCGCCGGAGTGGGTTCGTCGTCGTTGTTGCCATCCTTGTCGTCCTTGCTGGCTGTAGCGACGGCGGCATTGCGACGGAAACGGGAGCATCGACGCCGACGGTCACGGGCACGGCACCGGACGAGCGGACGACCCCGCCGACGTCGACAGCGACGGCCGGTTCGGCAACGACCGCCATTCCGAAGGCCCAGTGGACCGTCGAGGTGGTTCGCGTGATCGACGGCGACACGCTCGAGGTCAGGTTCGCGGACGGTCACACCGAGGCCGTCCGGTTGCTCGGCGTGGACACGCCGGAGGTACACGTCGCGGTCGACCCGCCGGAGTACGAGGGCATCCCCGACACGGAGGCAGGTCGGGACTGGCTCCGGGACTGGGGCCACAAGGCCAGCGAGTTCGCCAGACTCACCGTCGGCGGTGAAACCGTCACCATCGCGGTCGATCCGGTCGCGGATCGGCGCGGATCGTACGGTCGGTTGCTGGTGTACGTCTACCACGACGGGGCGAACTTCAACCGGCAACTTATCGAGCAAGGCTACGCTCGCCTGTACGATTCGACGTTCTCGAAACGCGACGCGTTCGCGGCCGCGGAAGCGACGGCGCAGTCGAACGACGTCGGCCTCTGGAACTTCGATGCCCCGACGCCCACAATTGGGGACGGCGGCGTGACGCTGGCAATCGTGACGATCCACGCTGATGCGGCGGGGAACGACAACGACAACCCGAACGACGAGTACGTGGTGCTGAAAAACACCGGGTCGTCGCCGATCGACCTGAGCGGGTGGACGATCAGCGACGAGGCGGGACACACGTTCGAATTCCCGCAGGGATTCGTCCTCGGCAGTGGTGACACCGTGACGATTCGAACCGGCAGCGGGACGAACACCGACGCGACGCTGTACTGGGGTTCGAGTTCGGCCATCTGGAACAACGGTGGCGATACGATCGTCGTGCGGGACGGGAACGGAGACGTGGTGCTGGTTCGGGAGTACTCGTGACGGCGTCCGACGCGAAACGGGGCCAGAGACGGCGGCCCAGTCACCGAATTCAGGTTCGTTTGCGGGCGAGGAGCGCGATCGTCGCGACCACCGACACGACCCCGATCGCCATGCCAAATCCGGGAAGACCTTGCGGGTCGGAACCG
>DATFIX010000085.1:0-3682 GCA_035269625.1 Natrialbaceae archaeon | reverse complement strand
CGGCGGCGACGTCGGCGAGCGCGGCTACCTCTACCGCGTCAGGCGCGAGGACGTCTGGCAGGCACCGTTCGAGTCGCTCGACGACCTCCTGACGGCGGTTCGGTCGGTCCTCCCGCGACGCTCGGCGCATCTGGAGGAGTGGATCGAACGGCAGTGGAAGCGCGCCCGGCAGTTCACGCTCACCACCCACGAGGACGGGTACGTCGTCCTCGAGGGGGCGAGCGACGACCTCATGGGCAACGTCGCACGCCAGAAACTCGACGAGGGACAGCTGCGCGCGCGCATCTCCGACACCGAGAGCTGGGTCGCCGAGGAGTCCGTGGCGGCGGTCAAGCGAATCCTCTACGAGGCCGGCTACCCGGTCCAGGACGAACGCGACCTGGCGACGGGCGAGGACCTCGATTTTCGCCTGGAGCTCTCGCTCCGGGACTACCAGCACCACTGGGCCGACGAGTTCGAAAAGCTGGGGTCGGGGGTCCTCGTCGGCCCGCCGGGGAGCGGCAAGACCGTCGCCGCGATGGGAGTCATGGAGCGCGTCGGCGGCGAAACGCTGATCCTCGTGCCGAGTCGCGAACTCGCCGCGCAGTGGCGCGAGGCACTGCTCGCGGATACCACCCTGTCCCCGGAGAACATCGGCGAGTACCACGGCGGCGAAAAACAGGTCCGGCCAGTGACCATCGCGACCTACCAGACCGCCGGGATGGACCGTCATCGACAGCTTTTCGAGCAACGTGAATGGGGACTCATCGTCTACGACGAGGTCCACCACGTTCCGGCGACCATCTACCGCCGCAGCGCCGACCTCCAGACGAAGCATCGACTCGGACTGTCGGCGACGCCAGTCCGGGCCGACGACCGGGAGACGGACATCTTCACGCTCGTCGGGCCGCCGATCGGCACCGACTGGTCGGGCCTCTTCGACGCGGGATTCGTCCAGGAACCCGTCGTCGAGATTCGACACGTGCCGTGGGCGTCGGACGCCGATCGGGAGGCGTACGGCGACGCCGAGCGACACGAGAAACGCGAGGCTGCGGCGTCGAACCCGGCCAAACTCGACGAGATCCGGTATCTCCTCGCCGACCATCGGGACGCCCAGACGCTGATCTTCGTGGACTACCTCGACCAGGGCAACGACTACGCCGACGCGCTCGACGTGCCGTTCATCAGCGGCGAGACGCGTCACGCCAGGCGGGAACGGCTCCTCCAGGAATTCCGTTCGGGGGACCGCCGGGTGCTGCTCATTTCCCGGGTGGGCGACGAAGGGATCGACCTGCCGAACGCCGACCTTGCGATCGTCGCGTCGGGTCTCGGCGGATCGCGCCGACAGGGTGCCCAGCGGGCCGGCCGGACGATGCGGCCAGCAGGGTCCTCTCGGATGGTCCTCCTCGCGACCCAGGGGACCGTCGAAGAGGAGTTCGCCCGGAAGCAGACC
This sequence comes from Natrialbaceae archaeon, assembly GCA_035269625.1. Classification (GTDB taxonomy): domain Archaea; phylum Halobacteriota; class Halobacteria; order Halobacteriales; family Natrialbaceae; genus DATFIX01. The sequence continues at coordinate 2,250 of DATFIX010000085.1, read as the reverse complement.
CGTCACCTCGCCGAGAAGGGCGTCCGTGTTCGCGAGACCGGCGTGGATGGTGCCGGGAACGAACCTGTCGTGGATGGCAGGGAAAACGACGCCGGCGCGGATGACACGAGAGACGATGCCGGCGTGGATGGCGCGGGGGGCGACGCCGGGTCAAAATAATATACAAATTATCGCAGCCACCTTTTTCAAAATTCGAAACGGGTTACGACAGGGTTTCCAATCCCATTGAAATACGAGTTCGGCGCAAGGTTTTTGTAGGATTTTCGACGATAGTTCTAGTGGAGGGATCGACAGATGGTGCGAGAAACGACTCGGTCCAGAGGCATCGCGGTCGAGCTTTCCCGGTACGACCTGGTCCTCGCCATCATCCCCATCGGCTTTCTTCTGGCGGGGGCTCTCGGATCGATGCTGTCGTTGCCGCCCAACGTCGTCATGGCGCTCGGTTCCATCGTGGGGACCACGGCGCTCGTGGACGCCCTTTTCCTTGCACCGCCTGTCGGACGGGATGACGCCTGACGCGGCCGATTTTGGCAGGAGAGGCTTTAGCACCGCACCGACCGGTACAGAGAGACGGAGACGTCACTCCCCGACGCGTGGACTGCAATCGGTGCGCCGCAGGCGACGTCTTCGCACGTCGCACTTGCTGATTCGCCGGCATCGAGCGTCCCGTCGGCGGCCAGGGTCGCTGTCTCGCCATCGACGATCACGACGACCGTTTCGAGGGCTGTCCCGGTTGGAAACCGGTTCGTCACGGTGACGGTGACGTTCGCCGTCCCGTTCGTCACCGTGTCCGTCGTTTGCTCGAAGCCCAGGAATGCAGCATGGTCGGGGGCGACGGCGACCTCGACGTTTCGCCCCGCCGTCATCGAGGTGTATCCGCCGGTGCTCGTGACGAGCGCGAGTGCAGCGAGCAGCGCCAGTATCAGTGACAGGCGTCGGCCTCGCGTCACTCGTCGTTCACCTCCGTCGGTCGGTCGCGCGTCCCGAGGCGCATCCGGTAGTAGTTGTCGTAGAAGTGCCCCACCGAGGAGACGACCAGTGCGGTGACGAAAAAGAGCCCCCAGGTCAGCGGCGGTACCAGCGAAAACGGGAACACCTCGAACCAGAGGCCGACCAGCGAAACCGCGCTCAGCGCGGAAAACCCGAGGTAGTAGACGCCCCAGGCGATACCGCCACCCGAAAGGGAATCGACGTAGAAGTTCGTGTTGGCGGCCGCGTCCGAGAGTTCGACCGTGCCCCGGCGCGAGTCGTACTCGATGAAGCGGTAGTCGTCCATCTTCGGCAGATGGAACTGCCGGAGCGCGTTCCGGACGCGCTTTCGTTCCTTGTGCGTGAGTTTTTCGATCGGTTTGTCGTTCTCCCAGCTCGCCACCCGTTCCGCGAGGTCGGAGACGTCGGTCGCCTCGCCGTCGCGTTGCTTGAGGTAGTGAATGACGAACCGACGGCGCTGATTGCTGAGCACCTCGAGCGTTTCGTCGCGCGTGAACCCATCGGGACTGGGGCCTTGACTCGAGCCCTGGTCCTGACTCTCGTCTGAGGGCGTGCTGCCCGCTGATGACGTGCTCATGGCTCAACCCCCTCTTGACGGTCGTACCGCTACGGTCCCCACCCTCATCCCGGAGACGTATGCAATGACTAACCATTTAGTAATTGCATCGATACCGGGTGCAAAGACACCGGAAAACGGTCGTATTGGGAACATCAATCCGTAAATCGACGATAGTGCGATGAGGAAACACGGGGACGTTAGTTCGAACTCGGGAGCGTTCTTGCCGTTCTAACAATAATTAGATATTCGATAGTTACTTGTCGTCTGGCAGTGGTTGAAATCCCACTCAAAGAGCGATTTGTGCTTCGACAGAGACCGTGTGCATCTGTCGCAAAGGCTCTCTATCGGACTGGCAAACACACTCTGTGGAGCTCGTAGACCGTCTTTCCCGGTTTCACAGGCGGTATATTCCAAAGAGGGTTCCGTGCTAGCGGTTTGCATACGCGCCTCGTGGGGAACGGGGGGACGCTGACGAGTCGCCGGTCGAGGGCGCGCACGACAACACAGGTGACAACCAATGGATCGACGCAAGTTCCTGGTCGGAATGGGATCGCTCGCCGCCGGCGGGGCGGCTGTAATGGGTACAGGGGCGTTCAACAGTACGGACATCCGACGCGAAGTTTCGGTGAACGTCGCGGACGACAATCAAGCGTACGTATCGTTCGACCCAACGAGTGGACAGCACAGTAACTTCGCCCATC
>DATFIX010000084.1:0-16803 GCA_035269625.1 Natrialbaceae archaeon | reverse complement strand
GCGATATGCGCTTTGCCCGCCGGTTCGACGAGCGGATGATAAGCCTCCAGCGCCAGGGCCGGCTCGGCACCTACTCCTCGCTGGCGGGCCAGGAGGGGGCGCAGGTCGGCTCGACCTACGCGCTGGCCGACGAGGACACGGTCTTCTACCAGTACCGGGAACACGGCGCGCTCGTCGCCCGCGGGCTCCCCTGGGAGTACGTCCTCTACTGGATGGGCCACGAAGCGGGCAACGCCGCCATCGGCGACGTGAACGTGTTCCCGCTGAACATCTCCATCGGCGCGCACCTCCCTCACGCCGTGGGGTGGTCGTGGGCGGCTAAGAAAAAGGGCGACGAGCGGGCGGGTGTCGTCCACTTCGGCGACGGGGCCACCAGCGAGGGCGACTTCCACGAGGGGATGAACTTCGCCGGCGTCTTCGACACCCCGACGGTGTTCTTCTGCAACAACAACCAGTGGGCCATCTCGGTGCCCCGCGAGCGCCAGACCGCGGCCGAGACCATCGCCCAGAAGGCCACCGCCTACGGCTTCGAGGGCGTCCAGGTCGACGGGATGGACCCCCTCGCGGTGTACTCGGTGACCCGCGACGCGGTCGAGAAGGCGAAGAATCCCGGCGAGGGCCAACGTCGACCGACGCTCATCGAGGCGGTCCAGTACCGGTTCGGGGCCCACACGACGGCCGACGACCCGACCGTCTACCGCGACGAGGAGGAGGTCGAGCGCTGGAAGGCGAAGGACCCGATCCCGCGCATGGAGGCGTTCCTGCGGGACACGGGTCGCCTCGACGACGAGCGCGAGGACGCCATCGTGAACGAGATCGAGGACGAGGTCGCCGACGCCATCGACGCCGCCGAGGCGGTCGAGCGACCCGACCCCGAGGAGATGTTCGCGAACGTCTACGCCGACATGCCACAGCGCCTGGAGGAACAGCTCGAGTGGTTCGAATCGATCCGCGAGAAGCACGGCGACGACGCCCTGCTGGAGGAGTAATCATGGCAGCAGACGCAGACAATCTCACGCTCGTACAGGCCGTCCGTGACGGACTCCACGACGAGATGGAGCGCGACGACGAGGTGATCGTCATGGGCGAGGACGTCGGCAAGAACGGCGGGGTGTTCCGCGCGACCCAGGGGCTCTACGACGAGTTCGGCGAGGACCGGGTCATCGACACGCCGCTGGCCGAGTCCGGCATCGTCGGCACCGCCGTCGGCATGGCCGCCTACGGCCTGAAGCCGGTGCCCGAGATCCAGTTCCTCGGGTTCATCTACCCCGCGTTCGACCAGATCGTCAGCCACGTCGCGCGCCTGCGAACGCGCAGTCGCGGGCGGTTCTCCGCGCAGATGGTGATCCGCGCGCCCTACGGCGGCGGCATCCGCGCGCCGGAGCACCACTCGGAATCGACGGAATCGTTCTTCGTCCACCAGCCCGGGCTGAAGGTCGTCGTCCCGAGCACGCCCTACGACGCGAAGGGGCTGCTCGCGTCGGCGATCCGCGATCCCGACCCGGTGATGTTCCTCGAACCGAAACTGATCTACCGGGCCTTCCGCGAGGACGTCCCGAACGACTCCTACGAGGTGCCCCTCGGCGAGGCCGCAACCCGGCGCGAGGGGTCGGACATCTCGGTGTTCACCTGGGGCGCGATGACCCGGCCGACGATCGAGGCGGCCGACAACCTGGAGGGCGAGATCGACGTCGAGGTCGTCGACCTCCGGACCCTCTCGCCGATGGACACCGACGCCATCGTGGAGTCGTTCAAGAAGACCGGGCGGGCAGCGGTCGTCCACGAGGCACCCCAGACCGGCGGCCTCGGTGCCGAGATCACCGCCACGATCCAGGAGGAGGCGCTGCTCTACCAGGAGGCTCCCGTCGAGCGCATCACCGGCTTCGACACGCCGTTCCCGCTGTACTCCCTGGAGGACTACTACCTCCCGGAACCGGCTCGAATCGAGGACGGCATCCGCAACGCGATGGAGTTCTAACCCATGGTCCGCGAGTTCAAACTTCCCGACGTCGGCGAGGGGGTCGCCGAGGGCGAACTGGTCCAGTGGCTCGTCGAACCCGGCGACACCGTCACGGAAGACCAGCCGGTCGCCGAGGTCGAGACCGACAAGGCCCTCGTCGAGGTCCCCTCGCCGGTCAACGGCACCGTGACGGAACTGCGCGCCGAGGAGGGCGAGATCGTTCCCGTCGGCAACGTCATCATCGTCTTCCAGGAGGAGGGCGAAGAAGGAGCCGAGGTCGAAGCCGAAGCAGAAGAGGAAGCAACCGAACGGGTCGAAGCCTCGGCCGAAACGGTTGCCGAACCCGAACCCGACGGCGAGGAACCCTCGACGCCCGAGGGACGCGTCTTTGCGTCCCCGAGCGCGCGCCGCGTCGCCCGCGAACTCGGCGTGAATATCGCCGCCGTCGAGGGGTCCGGACCGAGTGGTCGGGTGACCGAGGGCGACGTGCGGGCACATGCCGAAGAACGCGAGGCCGGGGAGACGGCCGCCAGCGCCGAGGCGACCGACGCCGACGTCGAGGCGGGCACCACCGCATCCGAAGCCGAAACCGCGGCCGCCGAACCGACCGCGCAGTCGGTCGAGGCGGCCGACCGCGAGAAGACGCTGGCGGCGCCCGCCACCCGCCGCGTCGCCGAGGAGGAGGGCGTCGACATCGACGCCGTGCCCGCTACCGAGGAGCGCGACGGCCAGGCGTTCGTCACGCCCGAGGCGGTGCGGGAATACGCCGAAGCCCAGCAAGCCGCCCAGGCGGCCGACACCGAGGCGCTGGCCAAGCGCGAGGAAACCGGGCCGGCGACCCGCGAACCGGCCGAGGTGCCCGCGACGTTCGAGGGCGAAGCGGGCGGGACGACGACCGAGCCCTATCGCGGCGTCCGTCGGACCATCGGCGAGGCGATGAAGGAGTCGAAGTACAACGCGCCCCACGTCACCCACCACGACGAGGTGGACGTGACCGAACTCGTCGAGACGCGAGAGGAGCTGAAGGCCGAGGCCGAGGCGCAGGGCATCCGGCTGACCTACCTCCCGTTCGTGATGAAGGCCGCCGTCGCCGCGCTCAAGGAGTACCCCCTCGTCAACGCCTCGCTCGACGAGGAGAACGAGGAGATCGTCAAGCACCACTACTACAACGTCGGCGTCGCGACCGCGACCGACGTCGGCCTGATGGTGCCCGTCGTCGAGAACGTCGACCGGAAGGGCCTGCTCCAGGTCGCCTCCGAGATGAACGAGCGCGTCCAGAAGGCCCGCGACCGCTCCATCTCGCTGGAGGAGATGCAGGGCGGCACCTTCAGCGTCACCAACATCGGCGGCATCGGCGGCGAGTACGCCACGCCGATCGTCAACTACCCCGAGAGCGCCATCCTCGCCATCGGCGAGATCAAGAAGAAACCCCGCGTCGTCGAGGACGACGGCGAGGAACGCATCGAACCGCGACACGTGCTGACCCTGTCGCTGTCGTTCGATCACCGCATCATCGACGGCGCGATCGGCGCGCAGTTCACCAACGAGCTCAAGAAATATCTGAAGAACCCGAAACTGCTGTTGCTCGAGTAGCGCGGGGCAGTTGCACCCGGCGTTTTCGGTCCGCCGGACCGGGTACTGGTCGGCCAAAAAACCGATTCACGTGACCGTTCGATCGGTTTCCTGCGCCTTTTTGTAGTTTCCGTCCGGTGATTCACCTACGATGGTCGTCGGAGATGTCACCACTGGCACTGACGTACTGGTTATCGGCGCGGGACCGGGCGGCTACACGGCCGCCATCCGCGGCGGGCAACTCGACCTGGACGTGACCCTGGTCGAGAAGGCAGACTACGGGGGAATCTGCCTCAATCACGGGTGCATCCCGTCGAAGGCGCTGATCACGGCGACGGGCATCGCCCACGAGGCGGCCAACGCCGAGCAGATGGGCGTCCACGCCGACCCCGCGATCGACTTCGCGCAGATGATGGAGTGGAAGGAGGGTATCGTCGACCAGATGAGCGGCGGCGTCGAGAAACTCTGCAAGGCCAACGGCGTGAACCTGATCGAGGGCACGGCCGTCTTCGAGGACGAGCACACGGCCCGGATCTCCCACGCGGGCGAGGGCCAGGGCTCGGAGACGATCGAGTTCGAGCACGCCATCGTCTCGACGGGGTCGAAGCCGATCGAGATTCCGGGCTTCTCCTACGACGACGACCCGGTCATCTCCTCCCGCGAGGCGCTCCAGCTGGACACGGTCCCGGACGAACTGGTGGTCGTGGGCGCGGGCTACATCGGCATGGAACTGGCCGAAGTCTACGCCAAGGCCGGCAGCGACGTGACCGTCGTCGAGATGCTGGAGTCGATGCTGCCCCAGTACCCCGAGGACCTGGTGCGCCCGGTCCGCAAGCGCGCCCAGCAGTTCGACATCGACTTCGAGTTCGAGCAGACCGCCAGCGACTGGGAACAGGAAGGCGACAAGTACGTCGTCCACACGGAACCCGCCCCGGACGCCGAGGACGTCGAGGGCACGACGCTCACGGCCGACAAGATCATGGTCGCCGTCGGTCGCGAACCCGTGACCGACACCGTGAACTTCGACGCGGTCGGGATCGAACCCAACGAGAACGGCTTCATCGAGATCGACGACCGCGCGCGCACCGAGGTCGAGCACATCTACGCCATCGGCGACGTCGTCGGCGAACCGATGCTCGCGCACAAGGCCAGCAAGGAAGGCGAGGTCGCCGTCGAGCACATCGCCGGCGAACCGGTCGCCCTGGACTACCAGGCGATGCCCGCGGCCGTGTTCACCGAACCCGAGATCGCCACGGTCGGCATGACCGAGGCGGAGGCAGAAGAAGCGGGCTACGACCCCGTCGTCGGCGAGTTCCCGTTCCGGGCCGGCGGCCGCGCTCCCACCACGGGCCACATCGACGGGAGTACGAAGATCGTCGCCGACGAGGAGAGCGGGTTCATCCTCGGCGGCCAGATCGTCGGCCAGGAGGCCTCCGAGTTGATCGCCGAGGTCGCCCTGGCGATCGAGATGGGCGCAACGCTGGAGGACGTCGGCAACACGGTCCACACCCACCCGACGCTCTCGGAGGCCGTCATGGAGGCCGCCGAGAACGCCTACGGGCACGCGATCCACACGCTGAACCGGTGAGCTGAGCGCGGGGGACGTCTTCCGGTATTCCTTCCGCTTCTCTTCACCGACGGATACAGCTAGCGTTTCTCACAGACGGAGAGCGACGATCGGGTGTTATCCCCCCTCACGGCGTAGGTCCAGCATGCCCCGAGAACGCTACGAGTTCGTCGTCGTCGGTTCGGGGGCCGGCGGGGCGACGATCGCGAAGGAACTGGCGGAGCGCGGGCGCGACGTGCTCGTGCTGGAAAAGGGGGCCGACGAGGACCACGTGGGGACGTTCCGGGACGCCGTCCGGTACTACGACGCATCGCGGGTCCTGAAGCGGCCCCGCCGGTCGCCGGAGGGGGTCATCCTCTGGCGGACGTTCATGGCCGGCGGTTCGACGGTGGTCTCCTGTGCGAACGGGATCCGGGCGCTGGAACCCGAACTGGCGGCGCTGGGGGTCGATTTGACGGCGACGCTCGACGCGGTCGAGGACGAACTGGGCGTCGTCGAGATGGACGAGTCGCTGCTTTCGGCGGGGACCGAGCGGATGCGCGAGGCCGCCGCGGACCTGGGATACGCGTTCCGACCGATGCCGAAGTTCATCGACCTCGAGGCGTGTCGGCGCTGCGCTCACTGCACGCTCGGGTGTCCGGCGGACGCGAAGTGGACGGCCCGGGCGTTCGTCGCGGCCGCCGAAGACGCCGGGGCAGCAATCCGCTACCGGACCGAGGTGACGGCCCTCCGGATCGAGGACGGCCGGATCGTGGGCGTGACGGCCGCCGGTCCGGAGGGAACCCACGAGTTCGACGCCGACGCGGTGATCCTGGCAGCCGGTGCGCTGGCCACGCCCGTCCTGCTCCAGCGGGCCGGCATCGAGGCCGGCGACGGCCTGTTCGTCGACCTTTTCGTGAACGTCTACGGCGTCGCGGACGAGAGCGGACAACTGCTGGAGCCACAGATGGCGCTCCTGAACGACGAGTTCCACGACTCGGAGGGATTCATCCTCTCGCCGTATCTGAACGTCCCCCGGGAAGTCCGACTCATGGAAGCCGGAATGCGCGGTGCCGTGCTCCCACTTCCGCGGACGCTTGGCCTGATGGTCAAGACGACGGACGATCCCGCCGGTCGCGTACATCCGAACGGTGAGGTGTCGAAGCCGGTGACCGAGGCCGACCAGGCGAGGCTCGATGCCGGCGTCGAACGGGCCCGCGAGATCCTGGTCGCGGCCGGGGCCGATCCGGACTCGATCATCGTCTCGAAACCCCAGGGTGCCCATCCCGGGGGGACAGCCGCCATCGGACAGGTCGTGAACGCCGACCTGCAGACCGAGGTCGAGGGGTTCCACGTCTGTGACGCCAGCGTCCTGCCCGAGACGCCCGGCGCGCCGCCGATCCTGACCATCGTTGCACTGGCGAAACGCCTGGCCGCGACCCTGGACGAGGATTCCAGTCCATGAACCTCGACGATCGCATGGCGCTGGTGACCGGGGCGTCGAGCGGTATCGGGGCCGCGACGGCGCGGGCGCTGGCCCGCGAGGGTGCACACGTTTGTCTGCTCGCGAGGACCGAGTCGGCGCTGACCGACGTGGCCGACGAAATCCGCGCGGCCGGCGGGACGGCCGACGTCTACCCGGTGGACCTGGCCGATTTCGACGCGGTCGAAGCGGTCGCCGAGCGCATCGAGTCCGACGTCGGCACGCCGGACGTGATCGTCAACAACGCCGGTGCCGGGCGGTTCCTCGCGATCGAGGAGACGAGTCCCGAGCAGGCGATGGACATGATGCGAGTCCCGTACCTCGCCGCCTTCGCGGTGACCCGGGCGTTCGTCGAGGGCATGATCGAGCGGGGGAGCGGGACCGTCGTCAACGTGACCTCCGTCGCGGCCTACGCCCCGTGGCCCGGTGCCACCGCCTACGCCACGGCCCGGTGGGCGATGCGGGGGTTTTCGGCCGCGTTGCGTGCCGACCTGCAGGAAACCGGCGTGCAGGTCATGCTGCTCGCCGCGGGCGAGGTCGAATCGCCGTACTTCGAGCACAACCCCGGCAGCCACGAGCGGCTGCCGGCGATTTCGAGGCTGTTCCCGACGCTGACGCCCGAGGACGTGGCGGACGCGATCGTGGACGGCCTCCGCGAGGACCGCCGGACGGTGATCGTGCCCCGGCGCATGGCGGCGGTCGTCCGGCTCCACCGCCTGTTCCCGCGACTCGTCGAGGAACTGGTCGTCCGGACGGGCTGGAAGCGCGACGAAGGGGACGACTGGACCCGGATCGAGGTGGTCGGTCGCGAGTCCCGTTAAGAGATCAGCCGCAACCGGATCCAGCCCCCCGCACCCGACGGACTTTTCCACGCCACCCGACTATCGAATCGCGATGCAGGCAGTCACGCTCGGCCCGTCGGGCACCTACTCGCACCGCGCCGCGGCGGCGGTCGCCGACGAGGTGGACTTCCGCCAGTCGGTCACGGCGGTCGTCGAGGCCGTGGTCGACGGGGCGGCCGACCGGGGCGTCGTTCCGATCGAGAACAGCATCGAGGGCAGCGTCGGCGAGAGCCTCGACGCCCTCGTCGAGCACGACGTGGCGGTCGTCCGCGAGATCGTCACGCCCGTCAGGCACGCGTTTCTCGGACAGCGACCCGACGTCGAGACCGTCGCGAGCCACCCCCAGGCGCTCGCGCAGTGTCGGTCTTTTCTGGAGGAGGAGTACCCGAACGCCACACAGGAAGCCGTCGCCAGCACGGCCGCGGGCGTGGAACTGGCACGCGAGGATCCGTCGGTCGCGGCCATCGCCCGGCCGGACGCCGGCGGCGACGACCTCGACGTGCTCGCCGTCGGGATCCAGGACCAGGATTCCAACGCCACCCGGTTTTTCGTCCTCGCGCCGGCGGCCGACCGATCGCGAGGCGGCGGGAAGAGTTCGCTCGTCATCTATCCGGGGACGAACTACCCCGGCCTCCTGCTCGAACTGCTCGAACCCTTCGCCGAGCGCGACATCAACCTCTCGCGGATCGAGTCCCGCCCGAGCGGCGAGCGCCTGGGCGATTACGTCTTCCACCTGGACTTCGAGGCCGGCCTCTACGAGCGCCGGGCCGAGGCGGCCGTGGATCGAATCGAGTCCGTCGTCGAGGGCGGGTGGGTCCGCCGACTGGGCTCCTACGACGTCGAACACGTCGTCGAGTGAGCGGCAAGGGGTTCGCCACGAACTGTCGTCAGCGGTCAGAACGTTCTCCCGCGGCACCTTTAAGTTGCTTCCTATCCAACAGGATACCGACCATGCGCCGCAATCCCTTCGACGAACTCGAGGACATGATCGACCGAATGAGCCGGCAATTCGAGGGAGGCGTCCCCGGTAATCTCCCGACCGTCGGTGGGGTGGCCATCGACGTCGCCGACCGCGACGAGGAGTACGTCGTGACTGCCGATCTCCCGGGCTACGAGACCGACGACATCGACGTCACCGTCACCGAGGGCCGCCTCCGGATCGAGGCCGAACGCGAGACCGGGACGGCGGAGGAAGGCGAGGACTACATCTTCAACGAGCGCCGCCGCGAGTCGGTCAGTCGCACCGTCAGGCTCCCGGAACCGGTCGACGAGGACGCCGTCAAAGCGAAGTACACGAACGGCGTCCTCACGGTCACACTGCCCAAGGAGGAGATGGGCGACGAGGGGCACCACATCGAGATCGAGTAGCCGGGGCGGTGGCGTCCGCACCGTGATCGCACGACAGCCACAAGGACTTACACCGAAGACGGTCAATTTTCACGGATAGGACCATGGTGGGACTCGTCGACGTCGGCCTGGTGCTCGCCGGGCTAGTACTGGCGTTCGCCGGCGTTCGCGTGTTCGACTACGCCGTCACGGTCTGGGGCTTTCTCTTCGGTGCCAGCGTGGGCCTCGGCATCGTCGGCGGCGCCCAGGGCGCGGAAATCGCGACGGGAGTGCCACAAGGCGTCGGCCCCATCGAGGGCCTCGTCGCCATCGTCGTCGGCGGGATGCTCGGGATCTACCTGGCGTGGGCCGCGGTGAAGCTTCTCGTGCTTGTCCCGGCGTTCCTGCTGGGTGCCAGCGCGAGCGCCGCCGTGGTGGGCATCCAGTTCCAGGGGACGCCCGACGCCTTCGCCGTCATCGTGGTCGTCGTGGGCGGGGTCGTCGGGGCGGCCATCGCCTGGCGGTTCTTCCGGGTCGCCGTCGCCGTCGTGACGGCCGCCGTTGGCGCGACGATGGTGACGCTCTCGATCGACGCCGCCCAGCTGGTGACCGCCGTGACGACGCTCGAGCCCGACACGTTCCCCACGCCCGAACTCTCGGCGTGGTTCCTGGGGGTGTTCGTCCTCGGGTTGGCCACCCAGGTGGGGCTGCTGTGGACCGGTGCGGACGAAAGTGGAGAGGGCGAGGATCGAGACACCGAGGCGAAGGCGGCCTGATTGTGGAGTCGATGACACCTGTCACGAGGCGTCGACCGAGTTGCGAGCGCTTTTACTCTCCCCTGCCGAACGCGCCCACATGACCTACGATCCGCAGGCCATCGAACAGCGATGGCGGGAGCGGTGGGCCGAGTCCGGCCGGTACGAGGCCGACCCGGACGAGGACAGCGAGGCGACGTTCATCACCGTCCCGTACCCTTATCCGAGCGGCGGGATGCACATCGGCCACGCCCGGACCTACACGGTGCCGGACGTGTACGCCCGGTATCGACGCCAGCGCGGCGACAACGTCCTCTTCCCGATCGCGTGGCACGTCACCGGCACGCCGATCATCGGCGCGGTCGAACGGCTGAAGAAGGGCGAGGAGGCGCAACTCGAAACGCTCCAGGAGGCGTTCCACGTCCCGAAGGAGGATCTCAAGGACCTGGAGACGCCGATGGGCTACGCCCGCTACTTCATCGAGGGGGCCGACTCCAGTTACAAGCAGGGCATGCAGGCGCTCGGCCTCTCGATCGACTGGCGACGCGAGTTCACCACCAACGACGATCGCTACTCGCAGTTCATCACCTGGCAGTACGAGACCCTGAAGGAACACGGCCTGCTTGAGAAGGGCCTGCACCCGGTCAAGTACTGCACCGAGGAGGAGAACCCGGTCACGACCCACGACCTGCTCGAGGGCGAGGAGGCCGAGTTCCAGGAGTACACCCTGATCAAGTTCCGCGAGGGCGACCTCGTGGTGCCGATGGCCACGTTGCGCCCCGAGACGGTCCACGGCGTGACCAACGCCTTCGTCGATCCCGAGGGCGAGTACGCCATCGCCGACGTGGACGGCGAGCGCTGGCTGGTCTCCGTCGAGGCCGTCGAGAAACTCCGCCTCCAGGCCCGCGAGGTCTCGGTCGAACAGGAGATCGCCGGCGAGTACCTCGTCGGCCGCCACGTCGAGAACCCGGTCACCGGCGAGGACGTCCTCGTCCTGCCGGCCCCGTTCGTCGATCCCGACAACGCGACGGGCGTCGTCATGTCCGTCCCCGGCCACTCCCCCGACGACTGGATCGCGCTGGAGGAGGCCAAGGCCGACGCCGACCGCCTGACCGAGTACGGCATCGACCCCGACGAGGTCCGGGCCATCGAGCCCCGGAGCATCGTCGACGTCGATGATTACGGCGAGTTCCCCGCGAAGGACGCCGTCGAGGCGCACGGCATCGAGAGCCAGACCGACCCCGCGCTGGAGGAGGTCACCCAGGAGGTCTACAACCGCGAGTTCCACAGCGGCCGCCTCAAGGACATGTACGGCGAGTTCGCCGGCGAGGTCATCGAGGACGTCCGCGACGACCTCCAGGCCTACTACCAGGAGCAGGGGGCCTTCGACGCGATGCACGAGTTCAGCGAGGAGGTCGTCTGTCGCTGCGGCGGCGACGTCGAGGTCGCCAAGCAGGACACCTGGTTCCTGCGGTACGACGACGCCGAGTGGAAGGAAAAGACCCATCGGGCCGTCGAGGGGCTGGACGCCATCCCCGAGAACACCCGCGAGCAGTACGACCACACGGTCGACTGGCTGCAGGAGTGGCCCTGCATCCGCAACTACGGCCTCGGGACGCGCCTGCCCTGGGACGACGAGTTCGTCATCGAGCCCCTGTCGGACTCGACGATTTACATGTCCTACTACACCATCGCCCACCGGATCGACGACGTCCCGGCCGAGGACCTCGACCGGGACTTCTTCGACGCGCTGTTCTACGGGCCGAACGGCGAGGACGCCCCCGAGGGCGTCGAGGTGGACGTCGAGGACCCCGACGAGCGCGCGCTCGAACTGCGCGAGGAGTGGGACCACTGGTACCCCGTGGACTACCGGTGTTCGGCCAACGACCTCATCCAGAACCACCTCACGTTCTACCTGTTCCACCACGCCGACCTGTTCCCCCAAGAGAAGTGGCCCCAGGGCATCACCTCGATGGGCATGGGCCTCCTGGAGGGCGAGAAGATGTCCTCCTCGAAGGGCCACGTCGTCCTCCCCGGCGAGGCCATCGAGGAGTTCGGGGCCGACACCGTGCGCTTCTTCCTGCTCAACTCCGCCGAACCCTGGCAGGACTACGACTGGCGCGCCGACCAGGTCCAGCACACCCACGACGCGCTGGGCCGCTTCTGGAACCGCGCGACGGAAATCATCGACGGCCCCGAGGGCGAGCGCGACCTCGAACACGTGGACCGCTGGCTGCTGGCGGAACTCGCCGAGACGGTCGAGACGGTCACCGACGCCCTCGAACGCTTCGAGACCCGGACCGCCAGCCAGGCCGCCTTCTACGACTTCCAGGAGCACCTCAGGTGGTACCGCCGCCGGACCGACACCGACCGGCCGGGTGCCCGGTGGACGCTCCGGCAGGTCCTCCGGACCCGCCTTCGCCTGCTCGCCCCGTTCGTCCCGTTCATGGCCGACGAACTCCACGAGCGCCTGACCGATGACCCGGCCCAGGACGCCCCGTGGCCTGCGACCGAACCGCTGGCGGTCGAGGAACCGGCCGAGAACGGGTTCGCGTGGGTCGCCCAGCAGGCCCTCGACACGGCCGAGATCGAGGGTCTCGACGCACGGGAAACGCTCGTCCGGGACCTCACCGACGACGTCGCCGAGGTGATCGACGTGACCGGCACCGATCCCGACACGGTCCGGGTCTACGTCGCCGCCGGCTGGAAGCGCGACGTGTTCGACGCCGTCCGCGAGCACGGCCCCGACCGCGGCGCGATCATGGGCGCGGTCATGGACGACCCCGACCTCCGCGAGCGCGGCGACGAGGTGAACCAGCTAGTCGGCGACCTCGTGGAGTTCGTCCGCGAGCGCCCCGACGAGGAACTCGACGCCCTGGCGTCGGTCGACGAGGGAGCCGTCTACGAGGACGCAAGCGAGTTCCTGGCCCGCGAGTTCGACGCCGAGATCGAGGTCTACGCCGAGGACGCCGATCCCGTGGACCCGGCCGACAAGGCCGGCAACGCCGTGCCGTTCCGACCCGCGATCCATATCGAATAGGTTCCCGCTCCCGGGACCCGAATCCTGAACCTCGGTGGCAGTATCGACTCCGGCACAAGGCCTTTATCGACCAACCCGGTAGGTCACCCGTCAGGTGCCCTCCACGCCATGAGTCGCCATTCCCGCCGGGTCAACCGAGATAATACGGACGTCGTCGGTGCCAGGATCGTCGCCCAGATCGTCGATACAATCGTCATGACGATTCAACTGATCGTTGTCGGGTTCCTCTTCGCGGTCGCGTTCGGGGGCAACCCCGGCGACGCCGAAAGCGGGGTGTTCCTCGCTCTATTCACCCTCCCGCTGTACGGGACGATTCTGGAGGGATACTTCGACGGCAGGACGATCGGGAAGATGCTCACCGGAATCAAGGTCGTCAAGGTGACCGGCGAGTCGTGCGGTCCGACCGCGGCGTTCGTCCGGAACCTTCCGGCAGCCGCGCTGCCAGGCTGGCCAGTGTACCTCGTCGCGCTCGCCTCGATGGCCGCCAGCGATACGCGACAGCGCGTGTTCGACCGGATGGCCGAGACGACGGTCGTGAGTGACCCGTCGTCCCGGGGAGCGGCCAGCGACTACGGGACCGGTCGATCCTCGGGCTCAGGGAGCGGTCGGTCGGGGCCGAAACCGCCCCGGTGAGCGTCAGCCGCGGGTCGAAACGCGACGACCGGACGCGTGGGACATCTCATCCTTTATCCCCTCGGGCGGAGTACAGGACGATATGAGCGTACCGGCCGACTCGGATTCAGAACCGGACTCGACGCTGGTCGAGACGATCCGCACCGTCACGCCACCGACGCCCAGTCGACCGAACCTGGAGATGAGCACCTTCGGGTGGGGCGTGTTCCTCGGGCTGGTTATCCTCCTCATCCCACTGCTTCCGTTCGTCGTGATCATCTGGGCGATCAGCAAACTGCTCGAACGATCGAACCGGACGCCCTGAGGGGAAGATCGGACGTCTGGGGCGAAACTGCAAGGAACTAAGTGGCGATTCCCGGTAGTTAGACGTATGAAGATTTCCGGCACCGACCGAGCGCTGGGCATCGAGTACGCCATCCGGGACGTCATCGGCCCGGCCCGCGAACTCGAGGCCGAGGGCGTCGACGTGACGCGACTGAACATCGGCGACCCCGTCCAGTTCGACTTCGACACGCCCGAGCACATGAAGGCGGGCTTCAAGCGGGCGCTCGACGAGGGCAAGAACTCCTACGGCGCCAGCGAGGGCGTCGAGGAGTTCCGCCGCACGCTGGCCGGGCGCGAGCAGGCGAAAAACGACGCCGCGATCACCTGGGAGGACGTCTACGTCACCTCGGGCATCTCGGAGGCGCTCCAGATGCTGTTCGGGTCGCTGCTCGAACCCGGCGACGAGATTCTCGTGCCCGGGCCGACCTACCCGCCGTACATCGCCCTCTCGGAGTTCTACGGCGCGACCCCGGTCTCCTACCGGACGATCGAGGAGGAGGGCTGGCGGCCCGACGTCGAGGACCTCGAGGCGAAAATCACCGAGGACACCCAGGCCATCGTCTCGATCAACCCGAACAACCCCACCGGCGCGCTCTACCCCGAGGAGACGCTCCGGGCGATCGCCGACGTCGCCGCCGAGCACGACCTGCCGGTCATCTCCGACGAGATCTACGACCGGATGACCTACGAGGGCGAGCACACCGGCATGGCCGGCCTCGTCGACGACGTTCCGCTAATCGTCCTCAACGGCTTCTCGAAGGTGTACCTCGCCACGGGCTGGCGCCTGGGCTACACGTACTTCCAGGACCCCCACGACGACCTCGAAGCAGTCCGGACCGGCTTCGAGAAGATGGGTCGGGTCCGCCTCTGTCCGAACACGCCCGCCCAGTACGGCGCCATGGAGGGCGTCCGCCAGGAGAAGGACTACCTCGAGGACGTGATGGGGAAACTGCGGGACCGGCGGGACTTCTTCCACGAGCGCGTCAACGAGATTCCCGGCCTCTCCGCCCAGAAACCCACCGGCGCGTTCTACATCTTCCCCAAGATCGAATCCGACGCCTGGGACTCGGACAAGCAGTTCGTCCTCGACCTGCTGAACGAGGGCCACGTCCTGTTCGTCCACGGCTCCGGGTTCGACCCCGACTTCGGCGCGGGCCACTTCCGGTCGGTGTTCCTGCCCGAGAAGCCGGTGCTCGAGGACGCCCTGGACAGCGTCGAGTCGTTCATGCGCGAGCACGCCTGATCGACGAATACGGCCCGGGGAACGACGCCGAAGCGCCACCCGACCGACTCGGGATTTTTCGGGAACACGAACGGGAGCAGTCCAACTCGACGACTGAATCGATCACGGTGTAGACGGAACAACGACTCCATCGCTATCGCTCGAAAACGGAGCCACAGTCGAAACGCAAGATCGAAAAACGGAGCCTCGATCGCGGCAGGTGTGAGTCGGAGCGGTTCGGAGAGCGGAGTGGGCCGGGCTAGAACCTATCTCACATCGCGCCGCCCATGCCGCCCATACCGCCCATGCCGCCCATGCCGCCGCCCATACCACCGGGGGCGCCACCGGGGCCGCCGCCCATGTCGTCGTCACCGTCGTCGATCTTGCCGCCGGAGAGGTCGCCGGCAGCGATCACGTCGTCGATGCGGAGGATCATCGTGGCGGCTTCCGTGGCGGACTCGATGGCCTGGGTCTTGACGCGGAGCGGCTCGAGGACCCCGTCCTCGGTCATGTCCGAGATCTCGCCCGTGTAGGCGTCGAGACCGGCACTGACCTCGCCGCCGTCGTGCTTGCTGCGGAGGTCGACCAGGGAGTCGATGGGGTCGAGACCCGCGTTCTCGGCGAGGGTGCGCGGCGTGATCTCGAGCGCGTCGGCGAAGGCCTCGACGGCCAGCTGCTCGCGACCGCCGACGGAGTCGGCGAAGTTGCGGAGTTCGAGCGCGAGCGCGGTCTCGGGCGCGCCGCCGCCGGGGAGGACGGCGCCCTCCTCGAGGGTGACGCGAACGACGCCGAGCGCGTCCTCGATGGCGCGCTCGACCTCGTCGACGACGTGCTCGGTGCCGCCGCGCAGGATCAGCGTGACGGACTTGGCCTCCTCGACGTCCTCGATGAAGATGCGCTGGTCGCCGCCGATGTCCTTCTGGGCGACGTTACCGGCGAAGCCGAGGTCGTCCTCCTCGAGGTCGTAGAGGTTGGAAACGATCCGGGCGCCCGTGGCGCGGGCGATGCGCTTCGCGTCGGAGGACTTCACGCGGCGGACGCCGATGATGCCCTCCTGGGCCAGGTAGTGCTGGGCCATGTCGTCGATGCCGTCCTCGGCGAAGACGACGTCGACGTCCAGGTCGGCGAGGTGGTCGACCATCTCGCGCAGCTGTTTCTCTTCCTGCTCGAGGAAGTCCTGGAGCTGGTCGGGGTCGGAGACGTTGACCTCGGCGTCGACCTCGGTCTCCTTGACCTCGAGCGCGTCGTCCAGCACGGCGACCGAGGCGTCCTCGGCGACGTAGGGCATGGAATCGTGGACGCGCTCCTTGTCGATGATGACGCCCTCGACGAGTTCGGAGTTCTGGATGGAACCGCCGACGACCTTCTCGACCTTGACGTTCTCCGTGTCGATGTCGTCCTCGTCCGCGACGCTGCGGACGGCGTTGACGACGAGTTCCGCGAGCGTATCCTTCGCGTTCTCGGACCCCTTGCCCGTCATCGCCGTCTCGGCGACGCGGGTCAGGAGGTCGGTGTCGTCCTCGTCGACGTCGATGGCGGCCTCTTCGAGGACTTCCTTGGCCTTCTCGGCGGCCTGGCGGTACCCGCCGGCCAACGTGGTGGCGTGGATGTCCTGCTCGAGGAGGTCCTCGGCCTTCTTGAGGAGTTCACCGGAGAGAACGACCGCGGAGGTCGTGCCGTCGCCGACCTCGTCTTCCTGCGTTTCGGCGACCTCGACGATCATGTTGGCCGCCGGGTGCTCGATGTCCATCTTCTTGAGGATGGTCACGCCGTCGTTCGTGACGACGACGTCGCCCGTGTCCGAAACGAGCATCTTGTCCATCCCCTTCGGGCCGAGCGTGGTGCGTACGGCCTCGGCGACCGCCTGCCCGGCCTGGATGTTCATCGACTGTGCGTCCTTACCGGAGGTACGCTGAGATTCCTCCGAGAGAACGATAAGGGGCTGTCCGCCCATCTGCTGTGCCATAGTCAGTGATGGATTGTATTGCCATTCTATATAAATGCTTTGTATCGGTGGTTCGGAACCGGGGGAATACGCCATCAAGCCCCGTGTTAAAAGATACCAATCGCCGAGAGTTTAAATACCGATTCGGGGACGGT
>DATFIX010000083.1:0-13450 GCA_035269625.1 Natrialbaceae archaeon | reverse complement strand
ACGTTCACAAATAACGCGCTGGTCGCGGGTGAACTCGACATGACGGTGGGCTATTCGGCGCACTATTCGGACTGGTCGCCCGACGAAGGAGAGGGGGTCGAGGTTCGCATGTGGGACGGGCCGGCGGGAACGACCGGCGGTCCGGGCGACCTCATGGAGGGAGAGACGGGGTTACCCTCCAATGCAGCTTGGCTGATAGCCGTCGATGATCCGGACCAGTTCCTCGCCAACACGCAATACAGTGACCCGGCACTGGACGGGGCCAGTTGTGAGGATCGAACGGACGCCGAGGACCTCGAACAACCGGTGATCGAACTCGAGGACGTCAAGCCGGGCGACTTCGGCGAGGTCACGTTCGACTTCGCGCTCTGTGACAATCCCGGGTATGTCTGGCTCCAGGCTGGACGGTTTTCGGCCAGCGACAACGGCCATACGGAACCGGAACTCGACGATGAGGACGAGTCGGGGCCGGTCGAGGTGGAAGGCTTCGGCGAGCTAGACATGGCGGTGGAGTTGCTGGACGTCGTGCAGGCCGCCTACTGGATCGACGACGGGGACAACTACCAGGACGGCGACGAGACGCCGGCAGCGGTCGGATCGCTTCGAGAGATCATTGGCCAACTCTCGGGACTCGGTGCCCCGCTCGAGGGCGACCTCGATCCGGGTGTGGGCGGCGGTGCGGACGACCGCGGGTGTTTCTCCGCCGAAACCGAACATTCGGTGGTGTTCGCGTGGTGGGTGCCGGTCGATCACGGTAACGAGATACAGACCGATTCCGTGGAGTTCGGACTCCAGTTCTACACGGAGCAGTGTCGACACAACGACGGCAGCGGAGATGCGCTGACGGCGTTCCTGAACGACGAAGCGGAATACAAAGACTTCCCGATATGGACGGGCGACGTCGTGGACCGGACCGGGGACCCCGGACCGGTCGTGATCGAAAACGGGGCGACGACGTCGGTGACCGTCCCGAGCCCACCCCCTGGCCTGCCGGTCGCGTTCGATCCGATGGTGGTTCGGGTCTCGACCGGGACGACGGTGCGGTGGGAATGGATGGAAACCACTCCGCAAGTCCCACACAACGTGATATCGGTCGACATGGATGGGGGAGCACCGCTCTTTGCGAACTCCGAAGGCGTCGTCTACGACCCGGGGCTCAACTACGACTACACGTTCACGGATCCGGGCGTGTATCCCTACTACTGCACGCCCCACGGGGCCCCGTTCCCGGTCGGGTCAGTGTTTGGTGGCGAAGTCCTCAACGAGTTCGGCATGCGCGGGGCGGTTATCGTCGAGGAGTAGCACGGACCCGACTCGATTCGGTCACCTGATTCAGTCGTTCGTCGTCGACGTCCAATTGTCACAACCGTTGTTGTCGGGGTCGCCACCTTGTGCCATCGTCACCGTGAATACGGGATGAGTCGGGATTCCCATATGATAAGAAAAATGAGTCAATTGATAACTACAGTCACGAATCTTTGCACATGATGGTGCCACTTCAGACGCCCGGCGGCGTGGAGGTGCTTGTAATCCTCCTGATCTTCCTGGTCCCCGTTGCGACAATCGTTCTCCTGGTGCGTTTCCTCAGACGCGAGGCCAGAGGGACTCGGGAGACGGACTCCGGGAGCGAACGTCTCGAGACCGAACGCGGTGCCCGATAGCTGTCGAAGACCGGATCGATGCCCGTCAGGACTGGACCGCGTTCGGATTCTTCACCGTCGTCGCCCTGTTCGCGGGATCACCCGTTTCCTCGACAGCGACGGTTCCCGGCAATCGCTCTTCGAACGTGACCGAAACCCGGTACGCGTCGGCGCTCTCGTCGCCGGTACAGCCGTGACCGCTCCCGGGTTTGGCTTCGCTCCCGACGGTGACCCGGAGGGTATCGGCACCGCCGTCGTACGTCGCCCGTTTGAGCCCCGCCCGGTCACAGCTGCTCGATCCGACGAAGAGTTTCCCGACGATCCGGACACGTCGGCCGTTCGGGAGAAACGTCACCCGGGGTGGCGCGGTGACCTCGGGAGCAGCGTTGTAGAACTCGGTCCCCGGATCGAAAGCGGAAACCTCCCGCTCGACGATGGGGCCGGTCCCGAGGACGAACCGATCGAGGACCACTCCCCCGGCGAGGAGACCGGCGACGCCACCGAGGGCCCGTCGTCGTTTCATGGGCGAACCCACGGCGGCGTGGGAAAAGGGCCTGACGGTAATTCAAATCGGGATTTCACCGGATAAGTCACTCGACGAGGAACAACAGCGCACCCACGATGGCGACGTTGATCGCCACGCCGACGATTCCCTTCTCGACGAGCAGGTCGAACTGGCCGTCCCACATCGTCACGAGCATGATCGTCGAGAGGACCGCGGCACCGATCAGGACGGGCGATCGCCAGTCGGTCTGGAGGGCATAACCAACGCCACTGACGACGAATCCGAGGGTGGCGACGACGTACACGACGGTCGCAATCGAGAGGATCGTCCCTTCCGCGAGCGTCCCCGACAGGAGCCAGGAGTGGCCGTTCCAGCCCATCGCGTCCTCGACCGCCACCCAGCCCTGACTGAGCACCACGTACCAGAGGTGGACCAGGCCGTGCAACGCCAGAAACACTCCGACGAGAAGGTTCTGAACCATGCATCCCAGTTGGCGCACGGACACGATAAATGCGTACGGCAGACCTCGACGAATGGGTGTGGAAATGGAGCGTGGGTGGGCTACTCCCCCCTGGCGATCGCGACCACCTGGTCCCGGTCTCCCCCCAGCGGACGGGCGGCGTGCAGGCCTGGTGCAATGGGGTGGGTCACGGCCTGCAATAGCGAACCAGACGCCGGTAGCAAATAACAATTGGCATTGGAAACTGAAGGCCTTTATTTGCAATGGTGATCGGGTCCCCTTCCCGGTCGAGTCGATCGCGACGCACCCCAGTCTCGACGACAGCCGACTATCTTTGGGCTACCGGTTGTCGAACGCGCTCTCGTCCCTTCGCGTACGACACCGAATGAGCCGGGAAACCGGGGGCACGAACGGATGTCTACAGATATCAGCGGAACCCACGCCAACGCGATGGGAACCACCGAACCGTCCGAAAACGAGCGTCATCGGTTACTGTCGCACGATCGGCGGCGGAGAACGCTCGACGCTCTCGCCGTATGCGCCACACCGATCGACCTCGACGAACCGGCCATGGAAGCCACCGCCAGGGAACGCAAATCTGGCCACCTTGAGGCCCTCCAGCAATCGCTCGATTCACGAATGGCACCCGAAGGGATTCGATCAACGGCGTACGAGACGGCTACTCGACCACACCGACGCCCGTATCGCCGGCGAGGTGGCGGAATGGTTGAAATCGTCTGCGAGCACTGCGGCCACGAGCAAACGGTGACGGTCTCCGACCTGGACCCGGAGTGCGAGCACTGCGGATCGAAGAAACTCAGGGGGAAAGGGTTCCTGATCGGTCGACGTGGTCACTCCCCGTTCGGAATTCCGGCGAGAGAGAAACCCCTCTCGCCCCCGGGAAGTCTAAATGCCCGTCTTCCCAGGGGGTACGTATGAGCGATCATTCGAGGGGTGGCCTGGCGTGAACGGGAACCGATTCGGTCGTCTATTCCAGGTGACCACCTACGGCGAGAGCCACGGCCCGGGCATGGGCGTAACCGTTTCCGGGTGTCCAGCAGGGCTCGAACTGTCCGAGGACGAGATCCAGGCGGAACTCGATCGACGGAAGCCCGGCCAGTCCCGGATCACGACCAGCCGCGACGAACCGGACGCCGTCTCGATCCGTTCCGGCCTCCAGGACGGCCACACCACGGGGACGCCGATCGGGTTGACGATCGAGAACAAGGATGCCCGGTCGGGCAAGTACGAACCCTTCGTCACGGCACCCCGTCCCTCCCACGGCGACTTCACCTATTCGGTCAAGTTCGGGACGCGCAACTGGGGCGGCGGCGGCCGGTCCTCGGCGCGCGAGACCGTGAACTGGGTGGCGGCCGGCGCGATCGCGAAGAAACTCCTCGCTCGCGAGGGGATCGAGATCCGGGCCCACGTCCAGCAGATCGACGATATTCGGGCGCCCGAGGTGTCGTGGGCGGCGATGGGCGAGCACGCCGAGGAAAACGAGGTCCGGTGTGCCCACCCCGAAACCGCCGAGCGAATGCACGAGCGAATCGAGGAGTACCAGCGCGAGGGCGACTCGATCGGCGGGAGTATCGTCTTCGAGGCACGCGGCGTCCCCCGCGGCCTCGGCGCGCCCCGCTTCGACGCAGTGGAAGCCAGACTGGGGCAGGCCATGCTCGCCGTGCCGGCGACCACCGCCTTCGAGTTCGGCCTCGGCCGGGACGCCCGATCGGTGTCCGGATCGGAGCGCAACGACGCGTTCGAGTTCGACGACGCGGGCGAGGTCGTCCCCGCCGAGAACGACCACGGCGGGATGGAGGGCGGCATCACCACCGGGGAGCCGATCTACGGCGAAGTGACCCTCCACGCGCCGACGTCGATCCCGAAGGAACAGACGACGGTCGACTGGGAGACCGGCGAGGAGAGGGACGTGCAGGTCATCGGCCGCCACGACCCCGTCCTGCCTCCACGCGGCGTGCCGGTCGTCGAGGCGATGGTCGCGCTCACCCTCGCCGACTTCATGCTGCTCGGTGGGCGAATCAACCCGGATCGGGTGGACGACCGCCCCGGAGCGTACGCAACCGACTACCACCCGGAATCCCCCCAGAACGAGTGACTACTGACCGGAGGCGTCCGGAACGGGAACCGGACGACGGACGAACCGCTTTTCACGTCCCGCGGGCTACCCTCGGGACATGAACGTGCTCGTGGTCGGTGCCGGGCAAATGGGCCGATGGGTGGGACGCACCGTCGAGGCCGACGTGGCGTTCGCCGACGTGGATCCTTCGGTGGCCCAG
Source organism: Natrialbaceae archaeon (assembly GCA_035269625.1). Lineage (GTDB taxonomy): Archaea > Halobacteriota > Halobacteria > Halobacteriales > Natrialbaceae > DATFIX01. The sequence goes on along the minus strand of DATFIX010000083.1, from coordinate 8,548 downwards.
GAGGCCGCGTCAGCGCTCGACGCCCGGGCGGTCGCCCTCGACGCGGGCGGGACGTTCGACGCGGTCTGTTTCGCGGTGCCGATGTCCGCCGTCGAGGAGGCCATCGCTGAGTATTCGGGACGCGCCGAGCGAGCGGTGTTCGACGTCGCGGGGAGCATGCACAGCCCAGTGAGGGCCATGCGCGAACACGCCCCCGACCTGGAACGGGTGAGCCTGCACCCGCTGTTCGCACCGGACGCTGCTCCGGGGAACGTCGCCGTCGTCTCGGACGCACCGGGCCCGACGATCGACGGGATCCTGGAGGACATCGTGGACGCGGGTAACGACCTCGTCGAGACGACGCCCCGGGAACACGACGACGCCATGGCGACCGTCCAGGCGGGGGCCCACGCCGCGATCCTGGCGTACGCCATCCAGGCCGCCGACGTCCCCGACCACTTCGGGACGCCGGTCTCCGAAGGCCTCGACGAACTGGCCTCGCGGGTTCTCGACGGCGATCCCGACCTCTACGCCGAGATTCAGGCGACCTTCGACGGGGCCGAGGCCATCGCGACGGCAACGGACGGCATCGCTCGTGCAGACCGTGCGGCCTTCGTCGACCTCTACCGGGAAGCGAGCGAACGCTGGCGTGATCGCGATGGTTGATCGACGGGCCGTCCTGGACAACGCGAGGTACCTCCGGAACGTTCGCCCGATCGATCCCGAGGAGATCCAGGAGTACGTCGAGGGACGGCCCCATCCGGCGGTCGTTCGCCAGATCGTTCGAGAGGCCGCGTTCGACCTGGGGGTGATCGAACGCGAAGATGGAAGCTTCGTCCCGATTCCGGACGATCCGGTCGAGCCCCACCTCGAAACGGTGAGGGCCTTTCCGGAACGCTACGCCCGACGTCTGGAGGATCGCCTCGTCGAGCGCTACGGGCCCGACTGGCACCGTGGCGAAACGGGCGACCGTCTCCGGGAAACCATCCGGCGGACGAAGGAACGGTACTTCCAGCAGGACGACGTCGAATACGACGCCGAGGCGGCCGACGGCTACGCGATCTACCACCTCCCGGATTTCTACGCGGCCGTCCAGTACGTCCTGGAGGACCTGGCCCGTGACGACCTGCTCCACCGACGGCTCCGGGTGCTCGACGTCGGTGCCGGCGTCGGGGGCCCCGCGCTGGGACTGATCGACTACCTCCCCGAGGACGCCCTCGTCGAGTACCACGCCGTCGAACCGGCCGCCTCGGCCGACGTCCTTTCGGCGATGCTGGAGGAAACCGGCCGGAACGTCCGGACCACCGTCCACCGAACGCGGATCGAGGACTTCGAGGCCGAGGGCGAGTACGATCTCCTGTTGTTCGCGAACGTCCTGAACGAACTGGCCGACCCCATCGCGGTGGTCGAACGCCTCCTCGATCATCTCGCGTCCGAGGGGACCGGTGTCCTCCTTGCCCCCGCCGACGAGAACACGAGCCGAAACCTGCGCGAAGTCGAACGGGCAGTCGAGGGGACGGCCACGGACGCCGGGACGGTTGGCGTATACGGTCCCGAGCCGCGCCTCTGGCCCGGCGAGACGCCGAGCGACGGCGGCTGGTCGTTCGACGTGCGCCCCGACCTCGAGGTCCCGCCGTTCCAGCGCCGCCTGGACGACGCCGGGGGCGCGACGGGCGAGTTCGTCAACGTCGACGTGCAGTTCTCGCCGGCGATCCTCCGGGTGGACGGCCGGGAACGGTACGCGTTCTCGCCCGACCCGGGTCGGTGGGCGAAACTGGCGGATACCGAGGATCACGTCACGAAGCGGATCGACTGCCTCGGGGTCAAACTGAGCCACGACCTCTCCGACGACGGGAACCCGCTCTTCCGGGTGGGCGACGGCAGTCAGTCGGTCGACCACTACGCGGTCCTCGTGAAAGAGACGGCCCTCAACCGCGACCTGGCCGTGGCCGACTACGGCGACCTCCTGACGATCGAGGGTGCACTCGCCCTCTGGAACGACGACGAGCGGGCGTACAACCTCGTGGTCGACGAGGAGACGGTCGTCGACCGAATCCCGCCATGACCGCCGACCCCGTCGGCACCGATCGAGTCGCGGTGATTGGCGGCGGGGTGATCGGGTGCGCGATTGCCGCCGAACTCGCGCCCGATCACGACGTGGTCCTCTTCGAGGCCGACCGGATCGCCGGCGGCGCGACCGGGCGGTCCGCCGGACTGGTGACGATCGAACCGGCCTTCAGCGACGCCCCGGCGATCGCGAACCGTGCGATGGCCGAATTCGAGCGCCTGGACGAGGCGGGGATCGTCGAGTTTCACGCGGTCCCGAGCCTCGAACCGGTGCCGAAGGAGGAAGAAGCGATCGCCAGGCGACGCCTCGATCGCCTGCAGGAAAGCGGCGTCGCGGTCCACTGGCTCGATCCGGACGCCGTCGCGGCGCGGTATCCGCTCGCGCTCCCGACCGACGAGTACGCCGGGGCGCTCGTTTTCGAGCATGCCGGCTGGGTCGATCCCCACGTTCTGACCGAGTCCTACCGTCGAACCGCCACGAACGCCGGGGCGAGACTGGACGTGGGGACGACCGTTCGAACCCTGGTGGTGGAAGACGGGACCGTGGTCGGGGTCGAGACCGACGACGGGCGGGAGGAGCGCTTCGGGGCAGTCGTCGTCGCTGCTGGCTGGGCGACGCCCGACCTCGTCGCTCCGTTCGTCGATCTCCCGGTCCGACCGTACCGGACCCAGTGTGTCCGGATCGAGGGACCGCCAGCACTCGGTGACTGTCCGATGGGCTGGGCTCCGTCCGTCGACTGCTATTTCCGCCCCGACGGCGACGGCCTCCTGGTGGGCGGGATGCCCTCGTTCGTGGACGATCCGGCCACCGCCAGCAGAAACGAGGACGCCGACTTTCGACGCCACGTCGCCACCGTTGTGGAGAACTTTCTGTCGGTCGACGGCACGCTCCGACTGGCCGACGGGTGGGCCGGCGTCGATCTCGCCACGCCCGACGGTCGGCCGGTCGTCGACGGGCCGGCCGAGGCACCCATGAGCCTCGTGGTCGCGACCGGGTTCCACGGCCGGGGGATCATGACGGCCCCGGTCGTCGGAACGCTCGTTCGCGACGTGCTCTGGGACGAGGAGGCCGAATTGCCGACGGCCCCGTTTCGGCTGGACCGATTCGAGTCGGTCGATGCGGACTTCGCGGTCCCTGGAATCGACCCGGAGTAAAAGCCGGAGAGATTCGGTGCCGTTCGCTATTGACCACCTGTAGCAGGAGAAGATAAAGCATAACACCCCTTGAATTGAATTCACGGTCGTGCCACGGAATGCCCTCCCAACGATCGCTGCCGTCCTGCTCGTCATTCTCGCGGTTGGGGTGGCCGCGGCGACGATCACCGATCCGCTCGACACGAGTGGGCCCACTCCCGACCCGGGCGAACGAGGTCCGGACGGGGGGAAATTCTGGGATTTCGAGCTAGATCCGGGCGAAGGAATGGACCGCGGAGGGGCTCCCACTGAAAAGGTGAGTCTCTTCTGGGGGACCTGCGTCCCGTTCCTGTTGACCCCCTGGTTTTACGCCCTGATCGGACTGACCCTGATCGGCGTTTTCCTCTCCGTTCGCTGGAAACTGTCGACCCAGTTCGGAATCGTGGCGGTGATCGCGACCGCCCCCTGGATACTAATCGGTCATTCGTGGTTCACCAACTGTAGCGAACGGGAACTTCCAGGTGGTCAATTCGGCATGGAGTACATCGCTTCGGAAAACGACTCGGTTGCAACGGTCATCGAGTCCGCCGGACAGAGCAGTCCGCTCCCGCCGGGCCTCCTGGGTGGCCTCCTGATCCTGGCCGTCGTCGTCCTTCCACTCACCGCCTTTTTCGGCCTCCGGAGCCACCGGAGCGAGGACGACCCGAATCCCAATCCGGGAATGGAAACCGACGAACCCCTCACCGGCGTCGGCCAGGTGGCCGGCCGGGCGGCCGACCGCATCGAGGGGAGCGTCGGCGACGTCGACAACGAAGTGTTCCGCGCGTGGAAACGAATGACGGACTTCGTGGACGTCCCCGAACCGAAATCCAGTACGCCCGCCGAGTTCGCACGAGCAGCACGCGACGCCGGCATGGACGAGGACGACGTCTCGTTGCTGACGGACCTCTTCCGGTCGGTCCGGTACGGTGGCGAAGAGGCGACCGAGGACCGCGAACAGCAAGCCATCGAGGCGCTCCGTGCCATCGCGGCGGCCTACGGCGAGGGAGGTGACGAGGAATGACGCGGATTACGTCGACCCGGTTGCTCGCGCTCGGGTTCGTCTTCACGCTCCTGGGACTCCTGTTCGTGTTCAACCCCCGGATGGCAGCCAATCACAGCGTCTCCGGCGGGTTCGTGTTTCTCGTGGGGGTGATCGGGTTCCTGTTCGTCGGCATCGAACTGACCTCGGCGTACCGGACCGATCGCCAGCAGACCCGGATGCCCGACCCGGCGCCCCTTCCCGATCCGGGAGCGGACCTCGATGCGACCCTCCGGAAGATCCGCAACACGTCGCTTCGACGGTCCGTCGACGACCGAGAGGCCGTCCGGGAACGGATCGGACGGATCGCCGTCCGGATTCTCGTCCGACGGTACGGTTGTAGCCGCTCGGAAGCCCGCCAGCACCTCTCGGACGGGTCCTGGACCGACGATCCGGACGCGGCGAAGTTCTTCGAGGCAGAACTGATCGACCCGGACGATTTCTACGACAACCTGCGGGCCTCGTTCGCGGACGAGACGCGTTTCGAACGACGAGCGGAACGCGCAGTCCAGGAAGTGCTCGCCCTGGAGGAAAACGATGACTGACCCGGAACCCTCGATCGAACGCGACACGTATCGCTGGATGGGGATCACGGCACTGGCCTTTGCGGGGCTGGCGGTGGGGGTACTCAGTTCGAGACCGGGCCCCTTGCTCGTCGTCGCCGTCGGCGTCGGGTACGCGGCGGTCGCCCGGTCGGATACCCCGCCCGAGGTGACGCTGGACGTCGAACACGACCTCTCCGAAACGCATCCCGAACCGGGCGACGAAGTCGAGGTCGAACTCACCGTCACGAACGAGGGTCCCGACACGATCCCGGATCTCCGACTGGCCGACGGGGTCCCGGACGCCCTTTCGGTTTCCGAGGGGACTCCTCGCCACGCGACGGCCCTTCGCCCCGGCGGAACGACGACGATCGAATACACGATCACGGCCAGGCGTGGTCGCCACGAGTTCGACCCGGTGCTGGCGGTCGGGCGAGACTGGATCGGGGCCCACGAACGGGAAGTGGAGGTCTCGACCGACGTCTCGATCGATTGCGTTGCCTCGCTGCCCGATTCGGTGTCACTCCCGCTCCGGGGGCAGACCGCACAGCAGGTCGGGACCGTCACGACCGACACCGGCGGGAGTGGCGTCGAGTTCCACACCGTTCGCGAGTATCGTCCGGGAGATCCCCTCAAGCGGATCGACTGGAAACGCAAGGCACGGACGGGTGACCTCGCGACCATCGAGTTCCGCGAGGAACGGGCGGCGATCGTCGTGTTCGTAATCGACACCCGGGTCGAAGGATACGTGACCGACGAGAACGACGTCTCGGCGGTCGAGCACTCGATCCGGGCGACGGGTGCTCTCGCCCAGGCCCTCATGGACGACGGCAACCGGGTCGGGGCCGCGTCGTTCGGTCCCTCGTGGACCTACGTCCCGCCGGGACTGGGACGCGATCACGAGGTGCGACTCCGGGACCGCCTGGCACTGGGCGAGGGGTTCTCGCCGACGCCCGACCGGAGCGAGTTCGTCCTCGGCCTCTCGCTCCGTCGGATCCAAAAACACGTCCCGGAGAACGCCCAGATCGTTTTCTGCTCGCCCGTGATCGACGACGTCGCCGTCGAAACCACGCGACGGCTCGAAGCCCATGGCCACGCCGTCACCGTCCTCAGTCCGGACGTCGTCGACGACGAGACGATCGGATCGACCGTCGTCGACCTCGAACGGGAGGACCGCATCCGGAACATACGCCAGACCTACGGCCGGGTCGTGAGCTGGGACGTCCAGGAGCCACTGGAGGTCGCCATCGAAAGTGCACGTCGGGGGTGGTCGCGATGAGCGTCCTCGACGAATTCGTTCCTGAAGACGACGAGTCACTGACCCAACCCACGACCTACAGTCGATACGTTTCGCTGGTCGCCATCGCCGTCGGCATCGTTGCCGTCGTCCCGGCGATGACCGGGAGCCTGCCGTTCGTCACCACGGGCGGCGTCGTCCTGGCCGTGGGCGTGCTTCGTGGCGATCGGACCTGGCTCACCCGCGGGTACCTCCTGATGATCGGCGGCGGTCTCGTGCACGGCGCGATCGGCGGCACCGCTATCGCCACCGTCGGAACAGTGATCGCCGCGACGGTCGCCTGGGACGTCGCGGAGAACGGCATCGGCCTCGCCGAACAGGTCGGCCCCGACGTCGCAGTCGGCCGTGCCGAACTGGTCCACGCCGCCGCCGTCGCCCTGGTCGGCGTGCTGGCGGGTGGCGCCGCCATCGCCGTCACGTTCGTGTTCGCGAACAATCAGCCGTTGCCGGCGCTCGTCATGTTGCTATTCGCGGTCGTCATCCTGGTCGCCACGTTTAGACAAGGATAGAAGACCGCCGCCGACGGGGATCGAGCTAGTCGACCGTGGGGACCGGTACTTCCTCGAGCACCTCGGCGACGATATCGCGTTTGTCGACGTTCTCGACGGTGGCGTCCGGCGTGAGGATGAGTCGGTGGGCGAGGACGGGTTCCGCGACCCGCTTCACGTCGTCGGGGACGACGTATTCGCGACCGGTGATGGTCGCGCGGGCGCGAGCCGTCTCGAACAGTCGCTGGGTCCCGCGAGGCGAGACGCCGACCTCGACGCGACGGTCCTCGCGAGTCGCCCGGGTGATCCCGATCATGTATTCGAAGAGGTCGTCCTCGACCCGGATGTCCTCGGGGACGCCGATCAATTCGTCGACCGCCTCGGGACCGAGGACCGGGTCGACGGTGGGGCTTCGGGTCGTTCGACCGGCGCGGCGGCGGAGCAGTTCGAACTCGCCGTCGTGGTCGGGGTAGCCGATGGAGGATTTCACCGTGAAGCGGTCCATCTGGGCTTCGGGGAGCGGGAACGTCCCTTCCTGTTCGACCGGGTTCTGGGTCGCGATGACGAAGAACGGCTGGGGGAGTTCCATCGTCTCGCCGTCGATAGTCGTCTGGCCTTCCTCCATCGCTTCGAGAAGGGCCGACTGCGTCTTCGGCGGGGCGCGGTTGATCTCGTCCGCGAGGACCACGTTCGCGAAGATGGGACCGGGCTGGAACTCGAACTCTCGGGTCTTCTCGTTGAAGACGTGGGTTCCGAGAACGTCGGTGGGAAGGAGGTCCGGCGTGAACTGGACCCGGCTGAACGACAGGCCCAGCGCCGTAGCAAAGAACCGGGCCGTGAGCGTCTTCCCGGTACCGGGGACGTCTTCGAGGAGGACGTGTCCGTCGGCGAGAAGACCGGTGAGGACCGTTTCGAGGAATTCGCGGTCGGTGATGACTCCCTTGGCGATCTCGTCCAGGACGGCATCGCATTCGTCACTCGCATCAGTGACGTGCATGTGAAATGGGGGGATTCTACAGGCATATATTGTTACCGATCCACGTCTGCATGTTTTTGATCCCGGATAACCGAAAGGAATCGCGCTCGAGGTTGACGATGTGTAAACCGGTCCTGTCGAGCCCGTCGGCGTCTCCACGGACTGAGAGCCCGCGTTTGCATTCGAACCCGTGCCCGAAGCGGTCTCCGATCCCGTTCGGTGTGGGTCGGCACGCTTTTTCCCGCCCTCGTCGTTGGTGGCCGCATGGACCGTCCCGAGATTCTGCTGACGAACGACGACGGGATCGGGAGCACCGGCCTCCAGGTGCTCCAGGCGAGTCTCGCCGAGGTGGCGGACGTGACCGTCGTCGCCCCGGCCGAAGACAAGAGTGCGATCGGGCGAGCGATATCGAGCGAGGTCCGGGTCGAGGAACAGGACCTCGGTTACGCGATCCAGGGCACGCCGACGGACTGCGTGGTCGCCGGCATCGAGGGACTCGACCTCGACCCGGACCTCGTGGTCGCCGGGATCAACGAAGGGGCGAACATCGGCGCGTACGTCCTCGGTCGCTCCGGGACCGTCAGCGCCGCCGTCGAGGCCGCCTTTTTCGGCATCCCGGCCATCGCCACGTCGCTGTACGTGGACGTCGAGGACGACTCGGTCGGCGAGGTCGAACTGGTGGCGGAGGATTTCGCCGAGGCGATCAGGGCGACGACCTACCTCGTCCGTCACGCGCTCGAGGCCGGCGTGTTCGAACACGCCGATTACCTGAACGTCAACGCGTCGCGACCGGGCGACGAACCGGCGGAGATGGTCGTCACCACGCCCTCTCACGCGTACGACATGGGCGCGGAGCGCAACGGCGACGCCATCACTCTCCAGGACAACATGTGGGCGCGGATGCACTCGCGGGACATTCCGGACGCCGAGGGCGTCGACCGCCGGGCGATCGTCGACGGCAAGATCAGCGTCTCACCGCTGACG
>DATFIX010000082.1:0-4438 GCA_035269625.1 Natrialbaceae archaeon | reverse complement strand
GCCGCGATCCGCTTCTCGATGCGGTGGTGCGGGACGAGGGGGTTCTTCTCGGCCCCGAGCGTCGACAGGTAGGCGACCTGCTCGACGCCCACCCGGGCCGCCGCCTCGACGAACCGCCCGAGTTCGTCGGTGCCCACGACGGGCGGGCGAACGAGGAAGACGCCGTCCACGTCGGCCAGCGCCTCGCCCCAGGTCTCCGGCTTCTCGAAGTCGAAGGCGACGACCTCGTCGTGGGCGTCCAGTTCGTCACCCGCCTCGTCCGGATCCCGACTGGCGATCCGGACGGTCGCGTCCCGTTCTCCGAGTTCGCGAACGACGTGCTGTCCGACGGTTCCCGTCGCCGCAGTGACGAGGACGGTCCGGGTCATCTGGTCCCCTGCTCCTCGCCGCTCCACCCGACCAGCACGCCCACGGCGACGGCGGCGACCACGACGTGCATCAGCATGAGGACGACCACGCCCGGAACCGTCGCCGCCTCGTCGAGCCCGAGCAGTGCCAGGTCCGGAACGAACGAGACGACGAGGACGGCTATCGCGATTCGCCTGAACGTCCGCGCCGGACGGTCGACGCGACGATCGAATACCCAGTAGACGGCGACCGCACCGACGGCGCCGGCGGCCGAGAGGAAGAGCACCGGCGGGAACGTCAGCGCCTGGAATTCCGGCGCGATTTCGAGTGCTTGAGCGACCACGAGCACCACCGCGTTCGCGACCATCGAGAGCACCACCGCGATTCCCCCACGAACCGCGAGCGATCGAGACCGAACGCCCGCGAACCCCGATTTCGTTGCTGCCATGGCCATTACTATGATTTCGATAGTGAAATACGGTCGACTTCACCGGACTGGAGTTGCTACGACCCCGTGAAGTCTCGGAACGGGTGTCGAGTACCGCGTCCCATCAACCCATGTCGACGTCGGTGTCGAACTGGCGGCCCGCCGCGTCAGTGAGGACCCGGGCTTCGGCGAGGATCGACCCGAGGATGCCAGTGAATCGCTCGCCGTCCCTCGACTGGACGCTCTCGGGGGTGGCGACTGGCCAGCGATGGACGCTGGCGGCGACGACCACGTCGGTCCCGCCGTCGGAGCCGTGCTCGACCCGTGCCAGGTGAATACCGACGCCCCACGGTCCGTCGCCGCCGCTGACGACGCCCAGGAAGCTCTCCAAGGCGCTCTCCTCGTCGAGAATGGTCGTCCCGTCCGGCGAGTCCGATCCGTCGAAATACCCCTCGGGTCCGCCCGCGTCGGCAACCGGGGTCGGGCCGGCCAGCCACTCGACTTCGTTGGCGTCCGTCACGCCCGCCTGCCGGAGCAGGCCGCGGGCGTGGTCGCTGGCGAGCAACTCCTCGGAACTCATCCCCGTGACGGGGTTGGCCGATTGACCCGCGACCGTTGCTGCGGGGGTCGACAGGACGCCCAGGCCGTATGTCGCGCCGGCCGCGCTGGCCGGCGCACCGGCGTTCAGGACCGTCTCGCGTTCCAGTGGACCGACGCCGTCGAGATCAGACGCGGGGACCGCCACCAGGAACGGGTTGTTCCCCGTGAACGAGTCCCCGTTCTCGATCCGTTTGCCGGGCATCTCCTCGGCGGGAATGCCGAACACCTCCTCGGGGGACCTCCCCTTCGTCGCGAAAAGGACGCCGAGTGCCTGCGGGTCGTCCGGCACCCAGCTGTCTCCGGGCACCCACGTCGATCCCGGATACCAGGAGTCGCCGGGCACCCACGTCGATCCCGGGACCCAGGAATCGCCCGGCACCCATCGCGATCCCGGGACCCAGGAGTCGCCGGGCACCCAATCCGTCCCCGGAATCCCGGTGCTCGGGACGAGTGCCATCACTTCGTCAGGGGTCACCCTGCCGTCATTGCGGGCGCCTGCAGGGACGACGATGCTCCAGTGATCTCCGGGCACGACTGGGTCCTCCTCGAACAGCGGCAGCGCGAGTTCGCCGATACCCAGGCTGCTTCCGGTGGCGACCACGGCCGCCCCCGGGCCAGCCGCGTCGTTGCTCTCCTCGAGGAACGTTTCCATGAGCGTGAATTCCGTCCCGTCAGGGACGTCGGCCGACCGCGACGACCGGAAATCGAACGCTTTTCCGCGAGAGTAGGCCACCGAGTGGCTGGTGATCGTGACCTCGCCGTCGACGGCGTCGATCTCCCTGGTCACCGTCGAGGAATCCGAGGCAGTTTGCGCCAGCAAGAGGTCAGTGCGGTCCGCTTCGGGAAGTCCGACGGGGTCGGCCTCGAACTCGTGGTCGGTGAGGCTGGAACAGCCCGCGGCAGTTCCCACGGTCGCGCTGGCCAGCGCCGCGAGAAAGCGTCGTCTCCCCCGGTCCACCGGACCACGCTTCGACGATTCCGTCTCGTCCAAAGACATGTCACACCGGATGGATGTACCCGTTATAAATGATCCCGCTAAATAGTTAGTGAGCTAGAAACCTAGCGGGCGAACGTCCATTCTCTGGCGAAATGCCGCCCGGGTGGAGGACGAAGCGACGACGAAAGCCCGGGAACTCAGCCCGGTTTTCGCCGATCTGCGCGACTGGGGCGAACGACACTGGCCCGAAGCGAACGATGGATTCGACGATCGGGACGACGGCGAGTGACCGCCGGACTCGCCCGGACTACAGGTCGACCGTGGTCTCCCGCGACCAGTCCGTCTCGTCCACCACGACCAGTTCGTCACCCGCGAACACGTAGAGGTAGTCGCCGACGTACATCGCGCGCCGGGCCGGGTCGTCGGTGTCGATCGTCGTCACCCGGTCCAGCCCGTCCTCGTAGCTGAAGACGTACCCGCCCTCGCGGCCGGGGATGAAGACCACGCCGTGCTTGCGGTCCTGCAGGAAGGCGTGGTGGGTGCGGGAGATGGCCGACCAGGAGTCCGACAGCACCGTGGAATCGGCGACGGTCGGGTTCGTGGGGTTCGAGACGTCGAACAACACGACCTTCACCTGGCCGTCCTCCTCGCCGATGCCCATTATGCGGTCCTCGGCGACGGGGTGGAGATACGACGAGAAGCCCGGGAGCTTCAGTTCCCCCTGGAGTTGCGGATCGGCCGGGTTCGAGAGATCGAGCACGTGGAACGGGTCGATCCGCCTGAAGGTGACCACGTAGGCCTCCTCGCCCATGAACCGGACCGAATAGATGCGCTCGTCCAGGCCCATGCCCTGCACCGATCCGACGACCGACAGGTCGCCGTCGAGGACGTACAGGTCGTTCGCGGACTGAGTCCCGAACCCGGAGACCGTCGTCGCGATCCGGAGGCGGCCCTCGTACTCGTCCATCGAGAACTGGTTCAACGGGCGGCCGGGCACCGACCCGACCGCGCCGACCGCGAGGTCACCGTCCTCGGCGTCGATCCGGACGATGCCCGTCTGGACGAGGTCGCGCTTGCGCTCCTCGAAGTACGCCCGCCGGCGCTCCTCGAGCGTCTCGCGCAGGTCGTCGCGCTCGTCCTCGTCGACGCGAGCGAGCCAGTTCTGGAGGATCGCCCGCGTCTCGGCCATCGTCGCTCCGTCCGAGAGGTCGTAGGACCGGAGCTGTCGGAGTCGATCCATGGCGCGGTCGTCGAGCAGGCTCCCCTGTTCGAGCAGGAAGTCCAGCGTCAGGTTCGCCCGCGAGGGCGCGGTGGCGTAGGTCAGGTAGACGCCGTTCCCCGAGACGTACGTCGCCGTGTACTGGTGGGACCCGACGACCGTCACAGCGTCGCCGACGTCGCCGCTCTCGGGGTCGATCGACACGGTCGTGTAGGTGGCCTCGGCGTCGGTGGGTCGCTTCGGGTGGTAGACGTCGGTGCACTCCTGGGCGACGCCCTCCATCGGCTCGACCGGGCACGGCTGGTCGAGGTCGACGTCCTCGCGAAGAACCAGATAGATCGAGCCGTTCAGGAGGCGAGCGGCCTGGACCCGGGAATCGAGGTCGCGCTCCCACTCTTTCTCCGGGTCCTCGGGGGCGGAGATGTCGTAGCCCTGGATCTCGCCGTGTGCGAACACGACGAGCGAATCGCCGGCGATCAGCATCCGACCGCTCTCGTCGATGTCGCCGACCCGGGACGGCGCCGCCGGGTCGCTGGCGTTCAGGACGCTGACGTCGTCGTCGCCGTACTCGTCGTATCGACCATTCTTGGCGTAGAAGATCGTCGATCCCCGGGCCTTGAGGACGTCCGGTTCGTCGATGCCCACTTCCTGGACGTTCGTGTCCGAGACGCGGGGGGCACCGGCGTCACCGCCGGCACCCGCCCCGTCGCCGCCGTCCCCTTCGGCGGCCGCCTCGGTCGGCGCTTCCGTCGCCATCGGGGTCGCGGTCCCGGCCGAGTCCTCGACCATCCTGGCCTGATTGATGCCACTGCCGAGGTAGTATCCGCCGGCCTCGCGCGACTCGCGGACGTACTCCTCGAACTGGGCGGCCGACTCGAATGTGACGAGTCCGGCCGTCGCGCCGTCG
>DATFIX010000081.1:0-3289 GCA_035269625.1 Natrialbaceae archaeon | reverse complement strand
ACTGATCGCCGCCTCGGTCGTCGGCGGCCTGGTTGTCGGGATGGGGCTGGTGTGGTACCTGTCGCGGCTTTCGCCGTGGTGAACGCGGTCTCGTCTGAGCCGGGGAACCCCTACCGACCCGGATCGACCCGTCGAATCCACCGCAAGGGGTGATCGAGTTCGTCGTCGGTCGGGAGGTTCGAGGGGTCGGTCCAGACCCCGCCCGCGGCTTCGATACCGCGCTCCTCGGCGACGGTCTCGAAGAAGGCTCTCCCGCGTTCGTACTGGCGTCGCTTCAGGCCGAGGCCGAGCATCCGACGGACGACCCGCGTGACGGGGCCGCCGCCGGAGCGACGTTCGTCGAGTTTGCGCCGGAGGTCCTCGTACTCCTCGTCGAACGCCTGGTCCATCAGCAACTCGGCGTAGCCTTCGACGACCGTCATGGCGGTGTCGAGTTCGTCGAACGCCGCCCGGTCGAACCGGCCATCGGCGAGTTCGTCGATGCCGCGCTGCATCTGGGTTTCGAGGTGCTCGGAGAGCCACGGGGCCGCGCCGAACTCGGCGGCGTGGGTGACCTCGTGGAAGGCGATCCACCGCCGGAACCGCTCGTACTCGACGTCGAGTTCGCCCGCGGCGCGGACGATGTTCGGGCGCACGAAGTACAGGCCGTGCTCGTCACCGTCGGCCAGCAGCAGCGGGTCGTACTGGCCCATGACGTGGCGAGCGAGAAAACCGAGGGCGAAGCTCATCGTTCCGGTGTTGATCACGCGGGCGGCACCCGGAAAGACCCCCGTCCGGTCCTCCAGGGGTGCCATCACCTGGCGAAACGTCTCGACGTTGGCGTCGATCCAGTGGTGGCGGTCCTGGATCTCGACCGTCCGCGGGAGATCGAACGTGACCCCCGAGACGGTCCGCACCCGTTCGCGTGCGTCCCGGACGTCGGTCGCGTACCCTTCGCGTTCCTCCGGGTCGAGGTCCAGCGATCCGGGGTCGGTGCTGGCCTTGGCCGCCTCCAGGACGGCGTCCCAGTCCACGACCCCCTCGCCGGACGCGTTCGCCACCGCCCTGACGCTGCGAAACAGACTCACGATCCGGGGTTAGTGACGGGTCAGGAAAACCCTTCTCCCTCGCGCCCCCCGAGATCCGCTCCCCTCGACGACCGCGCCGATCACTCGACGTCGATCGCTTCGCTCTCCTCGTCGCCGCCCAGAACCTTCTTGACTACGACCGCGAGCACGATCAGGAAGAGCAACCCGATCACGAGGCCGCCGGCGCCACCGCCCTCCACGTCGAGGTCCTCTGGCCCCTCGATGTCGATCGATTCGCCGTCCTCGCCTTCTTCCTCCGCTTCCCCGGGAACTCCCATCTCGGTCGGACCGAACTGGAGGTCGCCGTCGAAGTGAAGTTCGAACAGTGTGAAGTGTTTATCTCCCATACAGGTTAGTGTGGGGGAACGGGCTTAGATGTTCTGCAGGGGACGCCTCTCTCGCCGACAGGGTCGTGACCGTCCGTTTCGAATTCCCGTTTTCGGGTCGCCCCTTGCGGCCGATGTTACCGCTTTCCACGGCACCGATTCGAGGGTTTCTTCACCCGACCCTCGAAACCGTTCGGTATGGAAACACGACAACGGGAGTTCCTTGAGGAGTTGCTCGAAACGCCGAGTCCGTCGGGCTACGAAACGGCCGGCCAGCGCGTCTGGATCGACTACGTGTCCGAGTTCGCGGACGAGGTCCGGACCGACGAGTACGGCAACGCGGTCGCCGTCCACGAGGGAACCGGTGACGGCCCCGAAGTTGCAGTCACGGGCCACGCCGACGAGATCGGGTTCATCGTCCGGACGATCGACGACGACGGGTTCCTCCACATCGACGCCATCGGCGGCTCCGACCGGACCGTCTCGCGGGGCCAGCACGTCACGATCCACGGCGACGACGGCCCGGTCCAGGGCGTCATCGGGCAGACGGCGATCCACCTCCGGAACGGCGACGACGAGGTCGACGACATCAGCGAACAGCGGATCGACGTCGGGGCGGCCGACGGGGAAGCGGCCCGCGACCTGGTGTCCGTCGGTGACCCGGTCACGTTCTCCTCCACCATCGAGGACCTGCTGGGCACGCGCCTGGCGGCCCGCGGGATGGACAACCGCGTCGGCACGTGGACGGCCGCCGAAACCCTTCGCAAGGCCGTCGAGCGCGACGTGGATGCCACGGTCTACGCCGTCAGCACCGTCCAGGAGGAACTCGGCCTCCGCGGGGCCCGCATGATCGGGTTCGAACTCGACCCCGACGCCGTCATGGCGGTCGACGTGACCCACGCCGCCGACTACCCGCACGCCCCCGGCGACGCCGGCGGCGAGGTGGAACTCGGCGGCGGGCCGGTCGTCGGCCGCGGGAGCGCGAACCACTCCGTCCTGGTGGACCTGGCTCGCGAGAGCACCGACGCGGCCGACGTCGAGATCCAGTTGCAGGCGGCCGGCCTCCGGACCGGCACCGACGCCGACGCGTTCTACACGGCCCGCAGCGGCGTCCCCTCGCTCAACGTCTCGGTTCCGAACCGGTACATGCACACCCCCGTCGAGGTCGTCGATACCGAAGACCTCGTGGCCGCGACCGACCTCCTGGCCGAGATGGTCGACCGCGCCGGCGAGTACGAGTCGTTCTCGGTCGAGGTCTGATCGAATTTCGACCGCCGATATTTTGCTTTCTTAGATCAGCGTCCCGTTTCGTTTCCCCGAAAAAGCAGAAAGGGGCAAAAAGGGACGGTCCCAAGAAACGGACGCCATGACGATCGAACTCACTGTCACCGACATGAGCTGTGGCGGTTGCGAACAGGCCGTCGAGGACGCCCTCGCCGACGTTCCGGAGGTCGAATCGGCCGAAGCGGATCACGAGGCCGATCGCGTCACTGTCGAGGGCAACCCCGACCGGGAGGCGGTCGTAGGTGCGATCGAAGACGCCGGCTACACGGTCGCGGCGTAGGTCCTCGACCCGTCTCCCGTTTCCTCAGACTTCAGTCACCCACGCCCGGTAGTCCTCGGGCAATTCGTAGACGGCCAGCAGCGCGTCGTCGAGGAAGCCGGCGACGCGACTCTTGTCCGCCTTCGCGCTGATCCTGACGTTCGTCCCCAGGGCCTCCTCCGGGCGGTTGATCTCGTCGATCTTGAACGCCGGTTACTCCTCCAGCACCGCCTTGAGGCGGTCCAGTTCGTCATCGGTGCAGTCCAGATTGACGACGTCGCCGGCGAACTGGATCCAGGGGACGCCCTCGGGCCACTCCTCGTCGTCGGGATCGACCTCGATGGTCAGGAACG
>DATFIX010000080.1:0-3928 GCA_035269625.1 Natrialbaceae archaeon | reverse complement strand
GGCATGGCCCTCCTCGAGGCGATGGCCTGCGGGAAACCGCCGGTCGTCCGGGACATCCCGACCTTCGAGTGGCTGGAGGACGGCGAGACTGCCCTGAAGGCCGCGACGGACTTCACCGAGCCACTGGACCGGCTCAAAGATCCGGACTTGCGGGAACGCATCGGCGCGAACGCGGCCGAACGGAGCGAGGACTTCACTCTCGACGCCATCGAGGACGACCTCGTTGGGCTGTACGAACGACTGGTGTGAAGCGGTCTCCGATCGTTACCCGCGGTTCTCCGCGACGCTTTTGCCCCCGCAAGCCTGACGAGTCCGTGTGTCCACCGAATCCGGGGGCCGTCGCATCGAGGTCCATCCCGGCCGCGAGGTCGTGGTCGAGTTCGATCCCGACCGTACCTTCGAGTGCGTCGAGGAGTGCACGTGGTGCTGTCACCACGGCGTTTTGCTGTACGACGAGGACTTCCGGACCCTGGCCGATCGGGCGAACCTCCGCGACGCCACCACGACCGTCCGCGGCGAGCGGTTCGTCCGCAAGGAGCGCAAGGATCGCGAGTGCCACGTCGACGAGGCGGGCGAGGCCTGCTATTTCCTGCGCGAGGACGGCCTGTGTGCCCTCCAGGCCGAGGCCGACGACGGGTGGAAACCCACGCGGTGCTGGGTCTTCCCGCTGGAAGTCTGGCGCGAGGATGGCGACCTTCACGTGGACGTTCGCGACGAGGCGGAGGAACACTGCGAGGGAATGGACGTCACCGAACGGCGAATGATCGACCACCTGGCGGACTTCCTGCCGGAAGCGCTGTGGGAACTGGACGATCCGGACACGAAACGGCGGCTGTAGGCCGAGAGACGCGGGCGACCCCGCGGGTCGATCGAACGGTCACCCGATCACGAGCCACGCCGCGACGACCGCGGCCCCGCCGACGACCGTGCTGGCGACCGCGTGGATCCGGAGTTCGTCGAGGACGTGGTGTTCGTGCTCGTCGGGCGAAACCACCTCGTAGACGTCGCTGCCGACCTCACAGGAGGGAAGGAAGTCCATCGCGACGTGGAGGAAGATGCCCGCCGCGAACCCGAACACGAGGGCATCGAGCGGGGCGATTTGCGGGAAGCCAACGAGGCCGACCGGGATGGCCGCGATTCCCAGGCCGGCCGCCGGGATCAGGAGGATGGCGAGCGGTTTGTCGATCCGGCGGAACCGACGCGCTGCGGCGTACCCGGCGGGCCCCTTGTGCGAGACGATCGCCAGCCCGAGCAGCGGGCCGAGCGACGGCATCGTCCCGTAAATGAGGCCGATGATCGTCCCGGCGGCGAAGGCGTGGGCGGCGATCTCGACGGCGGTGTGATCGAACGGCAGGTCGGCGTGGGTCAGGCGGTGCCCGATCGTGTGCACCCCAAAGCCCGTCAGGAGTCCGAGCGCGACGCCGATACCGCCGATCTTCGGGTCGAGACCGATCGCCTGCGGGAGGAGAAAGAGGGCGGCGCTCGTGATCATGGCACCGCTGGCGAGGCCGTAGCCCCAGACCAGGGTCCGTGGATGTGGATCGTCCGCCGCCCGTGCACCGAACGGCACGGACCCGGCCATGGCGAGGAACGCAACCCAGGAAATCCCCAGCAGTTTCCACACCACGGGATCCCCGCGTGCGACCGTCACCGCGGCCCCCGAGAGCAAGAGGAGGACGACGACGGCGCCGACGCCGAGAGCAGTCGCTCCATCTCCCGGATTAATAAATTCGACGTCCTCGGTAATACCCATCCCCCGGGTGGAAGGAATCGAGACATATAATTCTGCGGTTCCGGCGCGAGCCGCGGACGAACCGCCGCGTCAGGGCGTCGCGTGCCGATTCAATTCGTTGCCGTTTGCCAGTCCTCGCGGTCGAGAACGCTCCCGTCCAGTTCCCCGGCCGGCGCTTCCGTGGCCGCCCACCGGAACAGCGGGGCGACGTCGTCGGGGTCGCGGCCCTCTCCACCGGCCAGGTCGGTCGCCACGCGCCCGGGATCGACACAGCCCACGACCTGCTCGACGTCGGCCGCGAACGCCCGGACGACGCCCTCGGCGGCCGTCTTCGAGATGGCGTAGGCCCCGAACCCGGGGATGGCGTCGCTGGCGACGCTCCCCGTCGGGACGATCACGCGTCCGTCGCTCGCGAGGTGCGGAAGGGCTTCCCGGATCGTCGCGAAGACGCCGCGAGCGTTCGTCCGGAGCGTGTCGTCGAACGCCGCGTAGGACTCCTCGTCGGTCGGCGTCTCGCCCGGGTCGCCGTGATAGATCCCGGCTGCTGCCACGACGACGTCGATGCCCCGTGGTCCGAACGTCGAGGCGGTCTCCATCAGGCGTTCGAGGTCGAATTCGTCGCGCACGTCGGTCCGGACGCCCGTCGCGGCCGTGGACCCCTGGAGGTCCTCGACCAGCGTCGCCACGTCCTCGGCGTCCCTGGACCCGACGACAACGCGAGCGCCGGCGTCGGCGAACTCGCGAGCGACGGCGGCGCCGATGCCGCCCGTCCCGCCGGTTACGACGACGGTCGCCTGTTGCTCGGCCTCGGCTTCCCCGCTATCCTGGCTCATGGGACCCGCTTCGAGTGCCGAGACGTAAATGTACGGAACCGTGGGACGGAGTCGCACGAAAGTGGCGCGTCCGCGGCCGTCGAACCCCTCGATTGGGCAACCACTTTATCGTTGCCGAACGACAATCACTCTCCATGACAGCACTCGCCGGATCGGACGTCGTGATAATCGGCGGGGGATTCGGCGGCCTCTCGACTGCCGCCTACCTCGCCGAGGCCGGCGCCGACGTCACCGTCCTCGAGAAGAACGAACAACTGGGCGGGCGGGCGTCGGTCCTGGAGGAGGACGGCTTCCGCTTCGACATGGGGCCGTCGTGGTACCTGATGCCCGACGTGTTCGAGCGCTTCTTCGAGCACTTCGGCCGGTCGCCCGAGGAGTACTACGAACTGGAGCGACTCGACCCGCACTACCGGATCTTCTTCAAGGACGGCGACCGGGTGGACGTGCCCGCCGACCGCGAGGCCGCAAAGGACGTCTTCGAGGAGTACGAGGACGGCGCGGGGGAAACCCTGGAGGCATACCTCGACGAGGCCGAGTACACCTACGACGTCGGGATGGAGCACTTCGTCTACACCGACCGCTCTCGCCTGCGGGACTTCGTGGACGTCGACGTGCTCCGGTACGCCAACGGCCTCTCGCTGCTGGGATCGATGCAGGAACACGTCGAGGACTACTTCGAGCACCCGAAACTCCAGCAGATCATGCAGTACACGCTGGTTTTCCTCGGCGGGTCGCCCCGGAACACGCCGGCGCTGTACAACCTGATGAGCCACGTCGATTTCAACCTCGGCGTCTGGTACCCCGAGGGCGGCATCGGCGCGGTGGTCGACGCCATGGTGGAACTCGGCCGCGAACTCGGCGTCGAGTACCGGACGAACGCGCCCGTCACCGAGATCAAGGGACGGGCCGGCGGCTTCCGGGTGGAAATCGGCGGTCGAGACGGGGCGGACGACGGGAGCGACAGCGAGGGTATCGAGTGCGATTACGTCGTCAGCGACGCCGATTACCGCCACACCGAACAGCAACTGCTCGACGAGCGCAAGCGCGGGTTCGACGCCGACTACTGGGAGTCCCGGACCTACGCCCCGTCGGCGTTCCTACTGTACCTCGGCGTCGAGGGCGACGTACCCGAACTCGCCCACCATACCCTCGTCCTCCCGACGGACTGGGAGCAACACTTCGCGGAGATCTTCGACGATCCGACCTGGCCCGACGACCCGGCCTACTACGTCTGCGTGCCCTCCGAGACCGACGACACCGTCGCCCCCGAGGGTCACAGCGCGCTGTTCGTCCTCGTGCCCATCGCGCCCGGCCTCGACGACTCGCCAAAGATCCGCGAGTCCTACCGCGACCTGGTCCTGGA
>DATFIX010000079.1:0-3566 GCA_035269625.1 Natrialbaceae archaeon | reverse complement strand
ATGACGGCCTTCGCGATCGGGAGCGCCGGCCTCGTCGGCCTGCCCGCCGTCGCCGGATTCGTGAGCAAGTGGTACCTCGTCATCGGGGCGCTCGAATCGGAGGTGACGCTTTTCGCCGCCGTCTTCCTCGCTGCCGGCCTCCTCAAGTTGCTGTTCTTCTGGCCGGTCCTCCTGAACGCCTTCGCGGGGCGGGAAGCGCTGGCGGGGTTCCGGCCGCTGGCGGACCGCGCCGACGAAGACCACGCCGTCGAGACGGATGGCGGGCACGATTCGGACACGGACTGGGACCGCCGGACGCCCCTGACAGAGAGCCGGTGGGCCCTGCTCGCCCCGATCCTGGTCACGGCCGGGGTGGCCGTCGTCCTCGGAATCGTCCCCGACGCGACGCCCTTCTGGGACCTGGCGCACGCGGTCTCGACGGAGGTGTTCCCGAATGGCTGACCTCCTGACGGTGCTCCCGCCGGGAGTCCTCCTCGTGATCGCCGCCGTTCTCGTGCCGGCCCTCCCCCGCCGATGGGGTCCCGTCGTGGGCGTCGGGGTCCCGGTCCTGGTCGTCGCGTGGCTCGCCGTCGTCCCGGCCGGCGCACACCTCCCGGCCCGACTGTTCGGGTTCGACGTCCTCCTGTTTCGGGTGGATCCGCTCTCGCGGACCGTCGGGCTGATCCAGGCGTTCGTCGCGGCCGCCGCCGCGGCCTACGGGTTCGGGACGGGCGCGTCCAGGCGGGGCATCGGCCTCTCGCTGGCGTACCTCGCCGCCGGCCTCGGGGCGGTCTTCGCGGGCGACTGGCTGACGCTCCTGCTCTGGTGGGAAGGGCTCGCGATCGCAGCGACAGCACTGGTCTGGGTCACTGGCGACGAGGCGGCCGCCCGGGCCGGCCTCCGGTACGCGGTCTACCACGAACTCGGTGGCATCGCGCTCGTGGCCGCCGTCCTCCTGCACTTCGTCGAGACCGGGACGTTCCTGTTCGGTGGTGCAAGCGTGACCGGGGCGACCGGGGCGGCCGCGGGTCTGGCCGCCGGCCTCCCGGCGTTCCTCGGCGCGGTCGGCATCGGCCTCAACGTCGGGTTCATCGGCTTCCACCCGTGGCTGGTGGACACCTACCCCCGACCTCACGTGGCGACGAGCGTCGTCCTCGCCGCGGTCACGACCAAGGTCGGCGTTTACGCGCTCGCCCGCGCCTTCCCGGCGGGGAGCGTCCCGCTCGCCTACGTGGGCGGCGCGATGCTCCTCGTCGGCGTCACGTACGCCATCCTCCAGACCGACGTGCGCCGTCTCCTCACCTATCACATCGTCTCCCAGGTCGGGATCATGGTCGCGGGTATCGGGATCGGGTCGTCGCTCGGCCTCGCCGGCGCGTTCGCCCACCTGGTGAACAACGTGCTGTACAAGAGCCTCCTGTTCATGATCGGCGGCCTCCTGATCCTCCGGGTCGGCCGGTCGAACCTCAAGCAACTCGGCGGCCTGGCCCGCCCGATGCCCGTCGCCTTCGGCGCCTACCTCGTCGCCGCGATGGCCATCGCCGGCGTGCCGGGGTTCAACGGGTTCGTCAGCAAATCCATGGTCTTCGACGCCGCCGAGAACGCTGGCTTTGACCTCCTCTGGTGGGTGCTCATCGTCGGGAGCGTCGGCACCGTCATCTCGTTCGTCAAGTTCGGCTACTACGCGTTCTTCCACGGCGAGCACGATGGCGGCGAGGAAGAGGCGGGGGACGCCGAGCATCCGATCGAGGACGCCAATCGACTGGAAACGCTGGCGCTCGTGGCGATCGCCGTCCCGTGTGTCCTCTTCGGCCTCGTCCCCGCCCTCCAGTTCGCCGTGCTCCCCGGCGCGACCGACGCGGCGAAACCGTTCGCCGCGAGCCAGTTCGTCAAGGCCGGCGGGGTTCTGGGTGCCGGGGCGGTCGCGTTCGTCGTCCTCAAGAAACCCCTCGGACGCATCGGTGGCGTTCCGGACCTCGATTCGGTGTACCACCCGGTCGGTGCTCGTGCGATGCGGATCGTCGCCCACGTCGTGGGCGAGAGCGGAGCGAGCATCGACGCCAGCGTCAAACGGACGACGACGGCGGCGATTCGGGCCGTCGAGAACCCGACCTCGTTCGTCCCCGACTCCCTCGATGATCGTCTCGGGTTCGTCGATTCGCACCGCGAAGACGCGATCGGCGCGAGCGTCCTGCTCCTGGTGCTGGCGGTCGCCCTGTTCCTGTTCGTGTCGTACGTCTGATTGGAGAGATGAATTTATGCTCGCTCCGCGCCACTAGAGGGCATGCCCAGGCCCAACTACGACGCCCTGATTTCGTACCTCCAGGACGAGTACGGCGACGCACTCCGGTGGGTGGCCTCCTTCGACAGCGAATCGATGGGCTACGACGTCCGGTACATCCGCGACGACCTGAAGACCGAGTTGAGCGGCTTCAACTTCGACACGATCGTCCACCGCTCGATGGTGGTGTTCAACCGGCAACACCTCGAGGACGTCTACTTCCATCTGGGCGACGCCGAGTCGCTCCTCGTCGAATACGACGAGGCGATGGCCGTCCACCTGTACCTCGACGACCGCCGCGGCGTCGTGATCAAGATCCAGCGCGGACCCGACATATCAATGCCCGAGTTTCGCGAGTCGTGTCTGGAACGCCTGGAGTCCTGAACGCCGAGGGGCTGCCCGGATCGCCGAGCGGTCGGGACGGAGCCCACCCCCCTGGACGACCGACAGGGATGGAACCCGCTAGTCGCTCGCGACGTGATCGAGGGGTTCGCTATCCCGGTAGGCGTGGTCCTCCTCCGCGCGGAAACAGGCCGCGTACTGCTCGTCGCTGACCTCGACGGCGGCGGGTGCTTCCTCCCGACAGACCTCGCGGGCGTACGGGCACCGCGTGTGCAAGTGACACCCGGACGGCGGATCCCGCGGCGAGGGGACGTCCCCCTGTAGCGCGTCGACGCGACGGCCCTGCTCGTCGGCGCTGGCCCGCGGGACGCTCTCCAGGAGCGCCTGCGTGTAGGGGTGTTCCGGGCGCTCGAAGATGTCCTCGACGGGACCGGTCTCGACGATCTCGCCGAGGTACATCACCGCCACCCGGTCGGAGATGTGTCGCACCACGCTCAGGTCGTGGGCGATGAACAGGTAGGTGAGGCCGAACTCCGCCTGGAGGTCCGCCAGCAGGTTGAGCACCTGCGCCTGGACGCTCACGTCGAGCGCGCTGACCGGTTCGTCGAGGACGACGAACTCGGGGTCGAGCGCGAGCGCCCGGGCGATGCCGATCCGCTGGCGCTGTCCCCCGGAGAACTCGTGAGGGTAGCGATCGATCTGGTCCGCGGACA
The DNA here is from genome assembly GCA_035269625.1 of Natrialbaceae archaeon. Lineage (GTDB taxonomy): Archaea > Halobacteriota > Halobacteria > Halobacteriales > Natrialbaceae > DATFIX01. The sequence goes on along the minus strand of DATFIX010000079.1, from coordinate 251 downwards.
GGCCCACGCGTTCGAGGAGTTCGACGGCCCGTTCGCGGCGCTCCGCCCGGTCCGCGAGGTCGTGGATCTCCAGCGGTTCGGTGACGATGTCCACGGCCGTCATCCGCGGATCCAGACTGGAAAACGGGTCCTGGAACACCACCTGCGCACGCTGCCGGAACGCGGTGAGTTCGCTGTCGTCCATCGAGAGCAGGTCGTCGCCGTCGAAAGCGATCCGGCCGTCAGTCGCCTCGCGCAATCGGAGGATCGTC
>DATFIX010000078.1:0-2649 GCA_035269625.1 Natrialbaceae archaeon | reverse complement strand
TACTGCTTGCTGTCGAAGAGGTCGGCCGCCGCTCGCGCTACCGCCCGCCGTTCCCCAGGCTCGCCGCCGAACGCCGCCCGCAGTCGGCGTTCGAGGTCCGCCCGATCGAGCTCCTGGAGCTTCATGTATGAATGTACGACGCCGGGACTCTTGACTGTTCGCCGCCAGTACGACGGTCGCACAGGACCGCTGTCCCCCCGCCATCGCGGCGTTCGAGCACGGGGCTCCTCGCGAAAGTCCGGCCTCGCCCGCTGCACGCGGCGTTTCGATGTCCTTTTGACGCCCGATAGACTGTTCGCCAATATGGCAACCTTCAACGTCTCCGTCGCCGACCCCGAGTCGGGCGAGACGCACCGGATCGAGATCGAGGACCAGGACGCCAACCGGTTCGTGGGCCGGGAAATCGGTGACGAGGTCGACGGCAGCGCCGTCGGCCTCGACGGCTACACCGTCGAGATCACCGGCGGGTCGGACCACACCGGCCGACCGATGCGCCCCGACGTCAACGGCCCGGCCCTCAAGGAGATCCTGCTCGAGGACGGGATCGGGTACGAACCCTCCCGCGACGGCGAGCGCAAGCGCGTGACCGTCCGCGGCAAGGAAGTCAGCGACGAGATCACGCAACTCAACGTCACGATCGCCGAGCGCGGCGACGAGTCCGTCGCGTCCCTGCTCGGCCTCGAGGGCGCGGAGGAGGCCGAGGACGAGGACGCCGACGAGGACGAGGAGTAATCCCGTTTCACGTTCTCGATGGCTGACCGCATCAAACACGACAACCCCTCGGTGACGACGGCCCGCGCGAACGTGACCGAGCAGGGTGCGACCGGCCGACCGCTCGTCGAGGTTCCGGGCGACGCCGAGGTGGACCTCTCGCCCGGCGTCGTTCGACTGACCCTCGACGGCACCGAGTATCACGCGCTCGTCGACCGCCCGCTGACGGGCGACGGCCTCGAGATCCGTCGTGCGGCCGATTCGCCGGACCAGGCGAAAAGCGGCGACGGCACCGACCGACTGCGGGAGTGGATCGAGTCCGGCGCCGTCCGGATCGGCGGGTCCGCCCTGCTGGACGAGGTCGAACCCGACTTCAAGTACGGACTCCGGGCCCCGGGCGAGCGCGCGGTCTACGACGCGACCGAGGCGCCGGACGAGAGTCTGGCCTCGATCGCCGAGGACGTCGAGAGCGGGGACTGAGACACTCGTTCCGGAACGGGGTGATCGCACTCGTCTCGACTCGCGGTGCTTTTCCGCGTCGCCGCGCAAGCACTCCTATGAGCGATCTGGAGGAGTTCCTGGCGGGCGACCGGCCGGAGGACGTGGCGCTGTTTCTCAGGGACGGGTTCGTGGACGACGTCGAGAAACTGGCCGACTACGGCGATTCGGTCGAGGACGGCGTGGTGATCGTCGTCGAGGGCGAACGCGGCCGCAACGCGTTCCACGCGGCGACCGGCAACGACGCGATGGCCTTCGCGAAGCGCGCGATGGGGACCGAAGGAACGATCCGTCCCGACCTCACGGGCGGTGACTGCCCCGACGTGGCCGAGGACGAAACGCAGGCGGATCACGAAACGACGTTCGTCTTCGCGTTCGCGGAGGAGCAAAACGAGGAGGTCGGCGGTCTCTACGCCGAGGGCGACGTGATCCACGCCTACGCCCAGTGTTCCTGCGGGACGGCCTACACCCAGAAGTGGGTCGCGGGCGAACGGTAGCGCGGACGGTCGGTTGATCGGTGGTGTCTAAAAACGTCTTGCAGGTTTACGGCCGTTGTCTCCGTATTTTCCATTTCAAGCGGTGCTTACCGGACCGTAATTACCGATTATATAAGGTACAGGTGTTCGGTTGGTTACATGGTATGTCCACATACAACAGACGGACGTTTCTCAAGACGAGTGGCGCGCTGCTGGGTGGCATCGCTGCAGGAACGACGGTAACGGCCGCGGAGCGGACCGACCGGTTCATCGTGCAAACGCGGGGGACGTCGGCACCGCAGGACCTCGACGTGGTCCACGAGATGCCCGGCGTCGACGTCGCGGTCGTGCGTGGATCCGAGAAGGACGTTCGGAAGTCGCGGCGGGTGAAGGACTACGCGCCGGACATCGAAATCAGTCTCGGCCTCCCTGACGTGAACGGGAAGGCACCGACGGTCGATGAAGCGACCCCAACGGACGAACCCCTCTATCCACTCCAGTGGGACAAGCAGGACCTGGACATCGAAACGGCCCACGAGACGACGACGGGCGAGGGAACGCGGATCACGATCATCGACACGGGCGTGGCTGCTGGTCATCCGGATTTGAGCGTGAACGAGGACCTTTCAAGAAACTTCACCGGCGACGGTCTCGGGTCCGCCAACCCGGCTGGCGGGTATCATGGATCACACGTTGGTGGAATCGTCGCCGCACAGGACAACGGAGTGGGCGTCATCGGCACCGCGCCCGATACCGAACTCGTCGACTGCCGAGTGTTCTCGCCGAGTTCGCTGGCGTCGTTCGCCGACATTCTCGCCGCCGTGACCTACAGCGCGAACATCGGCGCCGACGCGGCCAACCTCTCCATCGGGGCATATCCAGTGCCGCGACAGGGACAGGGGTCGTTCTACGGGAAGCGGTTGAACAGCGTGATGACGTACGCGAACCGGAAAGGAACCCTCCT
>DATFIX010000077.1:0-2812 GCA_035269625.1 Natrialbaceae archaeon | reverse complement strand
CAGGCCGATACCGACGAGGCCGACGCCCTCGATTACGCCGAGACGAACTTCACGTCGAGCAGGGGGAACGCGACGGTCGCACAGATCGTCGTTCGCGACGAAAACGTCCTCGACCGGAAGTCCCTGCTTTCCGTGCTGGAGTACGAACAGGCGTTGCGCGCGAACGAGACGATTAACGAGACGCTGGTCGAGGAGGACGCGATCCGGAGCGTGGCCGACGTCGTCGCGAAAGCGTCGATCCGGCAGGATCGGGCCATTGCACTGCAGAACCGGAGTCGAGAATTGAACGAGACCCGGGTCGCCCTCCGCGAGGGCCTCGATACGCTCGCCCAGAACCCGAACGCGAGTACCCGGGCCGTCTTCGACGCCGCGAACGCCAACACGTCGGTAACCCTCACGGGAGAGGACTTCCAGACCTTCGATGCGGCGACGATCCGCCTTCGCGAGGCCAGGGCGACGGGCAACCGGTCCGCGGTCGAGGCCGCATATCGTCGGGGTACCCGGGGGGTCCTGGCGGACGAATACGACGCGCTGGCGGCCAACCGGAGCGACCTCCAGGACGGCATCGAACCCTCCCTCGACGCCCGGATCGACGCGATCGAATCGGCGAACGAGTCCCGGATCGACGACCTCGTCGGGACCGTGCTTTCGGACGGCGGAAACCGGACGAACCGGGCCCTCAGGTTCGTGCCTGACCATTACGAACCCGGTTCGACCGAGACGAACGCGACGCTCGTGCTCGTCACCCAGCACGTCGAGGAGACGTCCTTCGCGGCCGGCAAAGCGCCGGAGCACATCGAGGATTCCCAGGGGGCGATGGAGACGATCGCCGAGAACATGGGAGGCGACGGCGGATCGTACCTGGTCTTCGGCAGCGGCGTCATCGCCGACGAGATCCAGCGATCGATGATCGACAGCGTCCTGCTGGTCGGACCGCTCGCCATCGCGTTCGTTCTCATGGTCCTGGTTCTCGCCTACCGGGACCTGCTCGACGTGCTGCTTGGACTCCTGGGAATTGGTGGCGTCCTCGTCTGGACCTTCGGCGCGATGGGCTGGCTGGGGATCGACTTCAGCCAGCCGTTCATCGTGGTCGTCGTGCTCCTGATCGGCCTCTCGATCGACTACGCGATCCACGTCGTCATGCGATACCGCGAGGAACGATCGGCGGGCGGGGACGACGAGGGGCCGACGACGGCGATGACCGTCGCGCTCGGCAGCGTCGGCGTCGCGCTCGTGTACGTGACGGCCACCACGGTCATCGGCTTCCTCTCGAACCTCGCCAGCCCACTGTCGATCTTTCGGCAGATCGGAATCGTCAGCGCCATCGGCATCGTGGCGACCCTCGGCGTCTTCGGCGTGTTCCTGCCGGCCCTGAAGGTCGAACTCGACAGTTTCCTCGAAGCGCACGGGATCGAACGGACCAAGGGCGCCCCGGGGACGAACGGTGGCGTCGTCAGTCGCGTCCTCGACGTAGGGGCGACCCTGGCAACGAAAGCGCCCGCGGTGGTCCTGGTCGTGGCACTCCTCGTCACCGCTGGCGGCGTTTACGGCGCGACCCAGGTCGACACCAGTTTCGCCCAGGAGGATTTCCTTGCCGAGGACCCGCCGGACTGGCTGAAGGACCTCCCGGAACCGCTCGCGCCGGGGGACTATACCGCCGAGCAGGGGATGGCCGTCCTGAACGACCACTTCGTACGGGAGGACACGGAGTCGACGATCCTCGTCAGGGGCGAGGTCACGGATCGCGAGACGCTCGATCGGTTGCACGACGCGCGCGAAACGGCCGCCGACGAGGCCGTCACCCGAACCTACTCCAACGGCGAGGCCGCGATCACCGATCCCCTGTCCGCGATGGAGCGCGCCGCCGCCGAGAACGAGTCCTTCGCGCGAACGCTCTCCCGGGCCGACACCGACTCGGACGGCGTCCCGGACCGGAACTTGACGGCCGTCTACGACGCGTTTTACCGGACTGCACCCGAGGAGGCCGCGAACACGATCTATCGGTCCGGCGGCGAGTATCGTGCCCTTCGAATGGTCGTCTCCGTCGACGGGGCCGCGGCCGGCGAGGACGTGGTGGACGGGATGGATCGCGTCGCGGCTGTGGTCGACGGCGACGGCCTGACCGCGACGACGACCGGCGACGTGATCGTCAACCAGGTGACGGCGGACGGCCTGCTGGAGACGGTCCTGACGAGTCTCGTAATCGCTCTCGGGACGGTCTTCGTCTTCCTCTCGATCGTCTACCGGTTTACGGAAGGCACCGCCACGCTCGGGGCCGTCACCGTCGTCCCGGTCGCGTTCACGATGGCGTGGGTGCTCGGTGCGATGGCGCTACTCGACATCCCGTTCAACATCGTCACCGGGATGATCACCGGCCTCACGATCGGCCTCGGCGTGGACTACAGTATTCACGTCAGCGAACGCTTCCACCAGGAACTGATCGAGGGCGACTCCGTTCCCGACGCGCTCCACGCGAGCGTCACCGGGACCGGTGGCGCCCTGCTGTCGAGCGCAACCACCACGGCGAGCGGGTTCGCTGTCTTGATCGCCGCGCTCCTCCCGTTCCTCCAGACGTTCGGCGTCATCACGGCGCTGACGATTGCCTTCGCGCTCGTCGCCAGCGTCTTCGTCCTCCCCAGTTTGCTCGCGCTCTGGGCGGAACTCCCCGGCGTCGCACCGGAAACCGCGGAAGGAGTCGAACCGGCGGAGTCGCCAGCCCCCTCCGACGTCGCCGGAACGGCACCGATCGATCCCGGGGACTCGCCAGGGGCCGTCGGACGGGCGGCGGTCCGAAAGTCCTCCTCGGGGGCCG
>DATFIX010000076.1:0-4569 GCA_035269625.1 Natrialbaceae archaeon | reverse complement strand
TCAGATCGAGTCCCTCGACGGCGACCGTCTCGCCGTAGACTTTCCGGAGTCCGTCGGTTTCGATTGCAAGGGAATCGTCGGTGTCGCCCCTGCTACTGGCAATCGGGGTCTCGCTCCCGGAACCGGTTTCGCCGTCCGTTTCGGAGGGTCTGTCCATGGGATCCATCGCCCGTTATCGTCTTCGACTGGTCGCGATGAGTGCGATTCCGACGATCAGGACGGTGATCGCGATCGGGACCGTCGAGTCCCCGAAGGCGGTTCCCTCCCACGTGATCCCCGCCGCGACCAGCGCGAGGAGGAGGCCGAGCCAGTAGGTCCAGTGCCGGTTTGGACGATCCATCTCGATAGTGTATATGCGCTGATGGACCATAGCGCTGCAGCCCTCACGCGACCCCGAGGGTCGGATCCGTGGACACGTACGAGTACAGCAACAGTACCTGGATCGCGTTGAACAGGCCGTGGACGAGCGACGGCACGACGAGGTTGTCGGTCCGGGCGTAGACCCACCCGAAGACGAGCGACCCGCCGAAGATGACGACGATCGACGACGCGATCACGGTGGGATCGGGATGGTAGTACGAGGGAATGTGGACCAGCGCGAAGATAGCGCTCGTCACCACCACGGCGCCGCGTCGCGAGAAGGGCCCGTACAGGGACTTCTGGACGACGTTTCGAAAGAGGAGTTCCTCCGCCGGGGCGTTCACGAAGATCACCAGCGGGACGAGGACGAGCAGGAAGTTCGGATCGTCGTACCCGGGTTCGGTGATGGCGTTGGGCGTGGTTTCCACCTCGATCAGCGTATACAGGATGCCCAGTGCGAGGACGACCGCGAAGATGGCGACGATTCCACCGGCGACGTACTTCAGATCGCGTCGGGAGGGCCACTCCAGGTCGAAGTACTCGAGGCCCTTGCCCGCGTACCGGAGGAAGCCGAACGCCGTCAGCAGGAACCCGACGTAGGAAGCGACGAAGAGGACGGCGAACCCGACCAGGGACGTCGACCCGTCCGGTTCGATTTCGACGAAGAACAGTACCGGTATTGCCGTGAAAACCGAGAGGACGATCCCCGTCGCCGAAACCCCGGTAGCGACGGCTGCCGCCCGAATTTTCCCCTGCTGGACGCGTTGTGCCATACCCTCCGTACGGGAGGCACGACCAAAACTGTGCGTTCGACAACTGGTCGCTTCTGTTTCGACGGAAGCCGACCGTACCGTCACCCGTCGAGGCGGTCGAGCACGGCCGCTTTCTCGTAGGCCAGGGTGAGTTCGCGGGAGCGGCCTCGCCCCTCGACGTCGGCGTACTGTGTCTCGATGATCCCGAGGTCGTCGAGTTTGTTGACGATCTCGGAGTAGCGGGTGTAGCCGAGGTCGGTCTCGTCGTGGAAGGCCTCGTAGACGTCGCCGGCCTGCTTGCCGTCGTTCTCGGCGACGACCTCGACGAGTTTCGCCTCCGAGTCCGAGAGGCCCTGGAGGCTGTGTGAAAGGTGGACGAACTTGGACTTGTCGTAGGCCGTTTCCACGTCCTCGATCTCGACGGTTCGGCTCGCGCGCATCTCGGCGTTCAATCCGGCCCGGCGCAGCAGGTCGATTCCGACGCGGAGGTCGCCGGTCTCGGCGGTGAGTTCGGCGACCCGGTCGAGCACCGGGGCGTCGAGGACGCCGTCGTGGAAGCCCCGATCGACCCGCTCCTGGAGGATGTCGGCGATCTCGCTCTCCCCGTAGACCGGGAAGTAGATCTCCTCGGGCCGGAAGACGCTCTGGACCCGGCCGTCGAGCGACTCGACGACCTCGAGTTGCGGGTCCGAGGAGACGACGATCACGCCGATGCGGGCACCCGGGTACTCCTCGTGAGCCCTGAGCAGGGAGTACAGCGCGTCGGAGGCCTCGTTCTCGTAGAACAGGTAGTTCACGTCGTCCAGCGCGACGACGAGGACCTCCTCGCGTTCCACGAGTTTCTCGGCGATCTGGCCGAACAGTTTCTTGAACGAGATGCCGCTGGCGGGCGGTTCGTAGTCGAACATCTCCCTGAACAACTGGGAGAACACCGAATAGCGGGTGCTGTTGACCTGGCAGTTGACCCGCACCGCGTTGACGTCGGCCTCCGCGCGCAACTCGTCGAACAGTTTCAGGATCGCGGTGGTCTTGCCCGTGCCGGGCGGCCCGCGGACGATGGCGTTCAGCGGGCGCGAGCCCCGAACCGCCGGGCGGAGGACGTACTGGAGGCTTCGGGTCTGGCTCTCGCGGTGCTTGAACGTCTCGGGGACGTAGTCGATTTCGAAGACGCGCTCGTCGCGAAACACCGACTCGTCCCACGAGAGCATTCCCCCGTCCGGGTCGTCGGACATCACTTTCACCACGCCGCGCTGACTACTTAGGCTTTCGGCAGTCGCACCCCCGATGCCGGAAAACGGGACTGGAGTCTTACGCCGGTTGCGTTTCGAAATCGAGGTCGTCGGCCCGGATCGAGCGGCCGTGGCGGTCGCGAACGTGTTTTCGGACCATGGCGACGAGCTGGTCCCGGTCGTTGGCCTGGACGGTGAACGTGCAGTCCGGCGCGGGGCATTCGAAGTGGGCAGGCTCTGGGTCCATCCTCCCGGGTGTGTGAAAAGCTTGCATGGTGATAAGCGACTCGCTTGAATTGCCAACCGATTGTCGTTCGGCGGGGCGGATCCGGTCGTGAGGATGTCGCCTCAAGCGCAACGACGGTTCCAGTTCGAGATTCACTCCTCGAACTTCCCCAACAGGCGATCGTAGAAGGCGTCGCCGTGCTCGTCGGCGAGTTTCTCGACGATGAGTTCCGGCGTCGAGCGCGCGAGGTGGTCCTTGACGGGCGAGCGGTTCACCTTCAGTTCGCCGTCCTCCAGCCCCAGGGCCTCGATGCCGTCGACGGTGACCGGAAAGGCGGTCTCCTCGCGAATCTCGCCGGCGAGGTGGGAGACGAACACCGCGGTCGCGTCCCCGTCCGCGAGTTCCTCCAGAATGCCGGCGATGATCCGGGCGCTCGCGCCGGGTTCGGTGATGCTCTCGAGTTCGTCCACGAGCACCAGCGCGTCCTCGGCGCCTGTCGCGAGGTCGGCGAACTCCCGGACGGTCGTCTCGAAGGCGCCGGCGTCGAGGGTGCCCTGGGTCTTGGCGTGGTAGTGGAGACCGCCGAACCGCTCCAGGCGGGCGTCCTCGGCGGGCACCGGCAGGCCCATCTGGGCCAGGGTGACGACCGTCGCGACCAGGTCGAGCGTCGAGGTCTTCCCGCCGCTGTTGACCCCGGAGAGGAGCGCCACGCCCCCGACCTCGTAGTCCACGGGTTCGATCTCGTCGAAGGGTTCGGGGAGGAGCGGGCAGCGCCCGCCCTCAATCGCGAAGCCGTCGCCCTCGAACGCGGGCATCGTGCACTCGAAATCGCGGGCGAACCGCGAGACGGCGAGTTCGACGTCGAGTTCGAGGGCCGCGTCCACCAGCGCCTCGGCGTCTTCGCGCATCGACGCCAGGTCGGCGGCCAGATCGCGCTTCAGACGGGTCGCCCGACGGTCCCTCGCGGCGGTCAGTTCCTCGCGAAGGCGGCCGATTGCGCCGCCATCGTGTTCGACCGGGTAGGTCGGTTCGTCGCCGAAGGCCCGCTCGGCGAAGTCGGCCTCGTCGGGCCCCAGGTCGAGGGCGTCTTTCAGGTGCTCGCGGGCCGCCCCGACGGCCGCGGCATACTCGTCGGCCAGTTCCCGGGAGAGAACCTCGTCGACGCCGGCCCCGCGCTCGACCAGCGAGAGGAGGTCCGATCCCTCGATCGTCACGTCCCGCTCGCGGATGGCGTCCCGGAGGCGGTCGTTGGCGACGTTCTCGGCGGTCCCGACCGTGGCGTCGAGGTCGTCCACGGCGGTCGAAAGGCGGTCGAGTTCGTCGTCGCCGACGACGCCGCCGTTTTTGTCGAGCCGTGAAAGAGCGTCTTCCAGGCCGTCCAGGTCGAGGGGCGGGTCGAGATCAGCGGCCCGGTGGACCGCGGCGGCGGCCAGCAGACGGTCGCGGTTCGCGGCGAAGAACGCGAGCGCCCGTTCCGGGACGATTTCGGCGGGGTTTTCCAGCGCCTCGGGTTCGACGCGAACGTCACCCTCCACGTCAACCCCGGCGAAGGCCTCGTCGAGCGCGTAGACGGTCGAGTATCCCCGGGCCAGTTCGGCCAGGTCGCGGGCGTCCTCGACGACCTCGACGCTCACCTCGGGAATCGCATCGCGGGCCTTCCCGTACGTCTCGGCGTCGGTCGTCGCGAGACAGCGGTCGCGCACCCGGACGTCCGTGGGGGCTTCGAGGGGTTCGACACCCTCTAGGGCCTCGAGGACGGCGTCCTCGGGGTCTCGGTCCATCGCTGCCCGGGAGAACGACTGCACTTCCTCGATGCGGGACGCGGCGGTGCTCGGGTAGAAGGTTTCCAGGCGCTGGGCGGCGTAGTCGGTCACGGCCCGGGCTTGCAGCAAATCGAGAAGCGAGTCGTAGACCTCGCGTGCCCGGTCGGTCGCCAGGAACCCGCCGGGGTCGTCGTGGGTTTCGCGGATCGCCGCCCGTGCGATCCGGGCCGCCCGACCCT
>DATFIX010000075.1:0-3731 GCA_035269625.1 Natrialbaceae archaeon | reverse complement strand
ACTCGGAGGACGCGCTCGCCGAGGCCGAGGAGCGCTGGGAGCGCCTGGAGCGCGCCTACGACGCCGCCGTCGCGGCCTGCGACAGTCCCGACGCCTACGCGACGGTCGCGGACGACGACCTCCGGGCGGCCGTCGACGACGCCAGCGAAGACTTCCGGACCGCGATGAACGACGATTTCAACTCCCGGGAGGCGCTGTCGGCCCTGCTGGAACTGTCCACGGCGGTCAACCGCCACGTCGACGAACGCGAGGAGTACGACTACCGCGGCCTCCGGCGGGCCATCGAGGCCTACGAGACCTACGGCGAGGGCGTCTTCGGCCTCTCGTTCCGCGGCGAGGCGACCGGCGACGTCCGCCTGGCCGAGGACCTGGTCGAACTGGTGCTGGACGTCCGCGAGGAGGAGCGCGAGGCCGGCAACTACGAGCGCGCCGACCGACTGCGCGATGGACTGGAGGCGCTCGACGTCGAGGTGCAGGACACCGACGACGGCCCCGAGTACCGGCTCTGATCGGGGCTGGCGCGAGAGGAACGGTTTCGTCGTCCGTCGATCCTACCATCGACAGGTGTTTTACCTCCCGGGGCGCGAGGCGAGGTATGGATCGCGTCGCAGTCATCGGGGGCTCGATGACGCAATTCGGCGAGCGGGACGGCTGGATCCGGGACCTTCTCGCGGAGGCCGGGACCGCCGCGCTCGACGACGGCAACGTCTCGCCCGATCGAATCGACCACCTCTACGTATCGAACATGGCGAGCGGGGAGTTCGAGGGCCAGACGGGCCTGGCGAACGCGCTCGCCCACGACCTCGGTGCCGTCCCCGCCTACGCCGAGCGCATCGACCAGACCAGCGCCAGCGGCGGGGCGGGCGTCTACTCCGCCTGGCAGTCGGTCGCCAGCGGCGCCAGCGACCTGACGCTGCTGGTGGGCGGCGAGAAGATGGCCCACCGGACGACGCCCGAGGCGACGGACGTCATCGCCTCGCTGACCCATCCCCAGGAGTACAAACACGGCCTCACCTTGCCGGCCTTTGCCGGGTTGACGGCGCGGCGATACCTCCACCGGTTCGGCGCACCGCGCGAGAGTCTGGCCCGGATCGCGGTCAAGAACCACCACAACGGGACGATGAACCCGCACGCGCAGTTCCGGACGGACGTGGATCTGGAGACCGTTCTCGAGTCCCCGATGATCGCCGACCCGCTTCGACTCTACGACTTCTGCCCCATCAGCGACGGCAGCGCCGCCCTCCTGTTCTGTCCGGAGTCCGTCGCCGAGGAGTACGTCGACGACTACGCCGTGATCACCGGCATCGGCGGGGCGACCGACACGCACGTCGTCCACGAGCGCGAGGACCTGACCGTGATGGGTGCGGTGGTCGAGAGCAGTCGCCAGGCGTACGAGATGGCCGACCGCGGTCCCGGGGACGTCGATTTCGCGGAACTCCACGACATGTTCACCATCCTCGAACTCCTGCAGATGGAGGGGCTGGGCTTCGCCGAGCACGGCGAGGCCTGGCGCATGGTGATGGACGGCGAGACCGAACGCGACGGCCGGTTGCCGATCAATCCCTCCGGCGGCCTGAAGTCCAAGGGCCATCCCCTCGGCGCGAGCGGCGTCGCCCAGCGCTACGAGATCTACAAACACCTCGTCGACGAGGCCGGCGAGCGCCAGGTCGGCCGTCCCGAGGTCGGCCTGGCCTGCAACGTCGGTGGGTTCGGCAACGCCGCGATCACCACGATCATGGAGGCCGCACGATGAGCGACCCGACCGACCCCACAGCGAATCCGAGGATGGACGCCGGCCGCTGTCCGAACGGCCACCTGAGTTTCCCCCGGCACCCGCGCTGTCCCGAGTGTGGCGAACCGCAGGACGAGACGGTTGACCTCGCGGACCGCACCGCCGAGGTCGTCACCTGGACCGAGAGCACGGCGACGCCGCCGGGCGTTCGGCAACCGAACAGGCTCGCTATCGTCGAGTTCGACGTCGGCGGTCGGCCGGTGCGGGCCATCGGGCAGGTGGCCGAGAACGCCGCGGTCGAGATCGGCGACGAGGTCCACCCCGTCTACGTCACGGAACTGCGTGACCCCGGGGCGGGCATCCGCGAGCCCGAGAGCCAGGGCTGGGACGGGTTCCGATTCGAGCCGGTGTGACCGCGAGGCGCGACCCGACCCCAAACCTGTAGTTCTTGGCGCAAATTCCTCCTCTCATGCCCTCCACACCATCGAGACGCACGTTCCTTGCGAGCGTCGGTGCCGGCGGCGTCGCCGCCATGGTCCCGGACCGCACTCGTGGGGCGAGCGTGCCGTCGCTGCGCTGGTCCAGAACCTATCCGTCCGCGGAAGACGATAACGGCATTCTCGTCCGTGACGTGGTCGAAACGCCCCACGGGTTCGTCCTGGTCGGCGTCAACTCCGTCGGGCCGTCGAGCGTGGGGTGGCTCGCCGGCGTCGACGACGCTGGCCACCTTCGCTGGGAACGACGACTCGGCCAGCCGACGAGCTGGTTCTACGCGGGGAGGTCGTGGTCCGAAAATCGCGTTTTCATCGCGGGCGTCCGGAACGAGCACCGTCGGCTCTCCGAGGACGGGTATCCGGATCCGTGGCTCGTGGCCCTGGACGACGACGCGGAGCGGTCGACGATCCGGTGGAACCGGACCTACCAGCCCGACGCGCCGGGCGGAGCGGCGAGCGCGATTGCGGGGACGGACGAGGGACTCGTCCTGGCAGGATCGGTTTCGAGAGGCGGTGAGAAGACGGGGAGCCACCCGTGGGTCGCGGCCGTCGATTCCAACGGGACCCTCCAGTGGAAGTGGCGACCCGACGATTCGGACCGGGACGGCGTGCTCGGTGCCGTGGCGACGCTCCCCGACGGATTCGTCGCCGGCGGATCGACGGGCGGTGGTTCGGGCGTCGAACGGGCCTGGCTCGGGCGGTTCGGGAACGACGGGACGCTCCGCTGGAGCGAGACGTTCGACGACGACCCGGAAAGCCGGATCGAAGCGCTGGCTCGCCGACCGTCCGGGGGCGTCGTCGCGGTGGGCGACCGGGGCTTCGGTGCGGACGACGACGGGGTCGGGTTCCTCGCTGCGGTCGACGGAGACGGGACTCGCCAGTGGATGCGCGAGTATTCGACCGGGAACTGGAACTGGATGCGGGAGGTCTGTCCGGCGGGAGATGGCTACTACCTCCTCGGGACACGCGAGGTCACCGACGGGGACCGTCGTGGGGCGTGGGTCATCCGGGTCGATGCCGACGGACGAACACGGTGGGACCACCTGTACCCGAGTGACGAATTCGTTCGTGGGTTCGCCCTCCATCCCCTCGCGGGCGACGGGGTACTGGTCGGCGGCGACCTGTCGTCAGGGGGCGTCCGTGGACACGGCTGGCTCGCACAGGTGGGCGGCACCGCGCCCTCGGGGTCGGGTGGGAGTGACGGATTGGACTTCCTCCCCACGCTTCCGTCGGTTCCCTCCTGGTCGATTCCCCTCGCGGTGGGGATCGGTCTCGGCATCGGAATGGAGCGATTACGCCGGGACCGCTGACCCGTTCACCGTCGACGATCGGGGTTCACGAGTTCGTACCGGGGGCCGAACGGGTGGGCCTCGATGGTGATGTCCGCCGTCCCACCGTGATCGTTCCGTCCAGTCAGGACGCGGTGTCGTCGTCTTCTTCGTCCGAATCGTCGGCACCGGTCTCGTCGCTGCCATCGTCGCCCTCTTCGTCTTCACCCTCCTCGT
>DATFIX010000074.1:0-15969 GCA_035269625.1 Natrialbaceae archaeon | reverse complement strand
AGCCGCATCGTCGAGGAGTGCGAGCGAATCGGCGTCGATGCCCTGCACGTCGGGACGGACGCGCTGGCTTCCGAGAAGCGCACCGGCGTACCGGACGAGGAGGAACTCGAACGCTGGGCCGAGCGTGCTCGCGAGGCGGGTGCCCGCGAGGACGTCCTCGAGGCGACGGCCGGCGGGCACACTGGCGTCGTGGCGGAATTGCATCGCGGCGAGGGACCGACGGTCGCCCTCAGGGTCGACATCGACGCGCTCCCGCAGGTGGAGGCGGACGACGCGGACCACCTGCCCGCCCGCGAGGGCTTCCGGTCGGAGAACGAGGGGGCGATGCACGCCTGTGGTCACGACGGGCACGCGACCATCGGCGTGGGCGTTCTCGAGGCGATCGCCGACAGCGACTTCGAGGGCACCCTGAAGGTGCTCTTCCAGCCGGCCGAGGAACTCATCGGCGGCGGCAAGGCGATGGCCAAGAGCGGTCACCTCGACGACGTGGACTCGCTCCTGGCGGTCCACCTCGGCCTCGATCACCCGACCGGCGAGATCGTCGCCGGCGTCGACGGCTTCCTGGCGGTCAAGCACCTCGACGCGACGTTCACGGGCGAGCCGTCCCACGCCGGCGGACACCCGGAGCAGGGTCGCAACGCGATCCTGGCGCTGGCGACGGCAACCCAGAACCTGTACGCGATCCCGCGCCACGACGACGGCCCGACCCGGATCAACGTCGGGGAGATCGAGGGCGGGACCGCCTCGAACATCATCGCGGAGGAGGCCCACATGGTCGGCGAGGTCCGCGGCCAGACGACCGAACTGAAAGACTACATGTTCGATCACGCCCGGCGGATCGTCGAGAACGCGGCCGAGATGCACGATTGCGAGGTCTCCTTCGAACCCGGCGGCGAGGCCCCGAGCGCGACCAGCGACGACGACCTCCGCGAACTCGTCGCGGCGGTCGCCGGAGAAACCGAGGGGATCGATTCCATCCTCGACCGCGACGAACTCGGCGGGAGCGAGGACGCGACCTATCTCATGCAGGAAGTGCAGGACAACGGCGGGACGGCCGCCTACGTCGGCGTCGGGACCGACCACCCCGGCGGTCACCACACTGCCACCTTCGACGTCGACGAACGGAGCCTCGGAATCGGCGTCGGCCTGCTGAGTGAAACGATCCGACGGATCTGAGCGGACCTGGGCTGATCGGCGGGTCTCGACGCTGATCGGTCGGGATCCGGGCCTTTCGGCTCATTAATTCGGCCGGAACTGACGCGATTCTCGTCCCGTTCCCGCCCAATTTTTAAGGAGGTCGATCGATCGAACGAACAGGAATGGCGACCGACACGTACGACGTCGCCGTCGTCGGCGGCGGAACGGCCGGGTGTTTCGCCGCGGCGACGGCAACGCGGGCGGGCCTCGACGTGGTTCTCCTGGAACGGAAACCCGAGGCGGAGGCTGGGCACATCGCCTGTGGCGACGCGATCAAGGGGACCGACGCCTTCCCGGACGTGATCGACCGCGAGTACCTCCGCGAGGAGGCGTTCTCCAACCCGAACGTCCGACGGGCTGTCTTCGAGAACCCCCTCTCGGGGAACGATCTCGAGGTGTCGTTTGGCGATGCGACCGGAACGGTGCTCGACCGGCGGCGCTACGGCGAGGTCCTCCTGGAGGAGGTCGATCGTCTCGGGGCGGAGATCAGGTACGACACCGTGGTCCGGGACGTGGTCCAGGACGACGACGGGCGAGTGACCGGCGTTCGAACGGTGCGAAACGGCGACGCGAGCACCGTCGAAGCCGAAATCGTGATCGACGCCGCGGGAGCGCTCTCGATCCTGCAGGATCGGGCGGACCTCTCGGGCGCGACCTTCGACACCGACGTGTCCTACAGGCAGTTCTGCTCGGCCTACCGCGAGGTCGTCACCGTCGAGGAACCCGTTCCGTGGGACGACGCCATCGTGTTCAAACCGACCAAGGAACTGGGCTACCTCTGGTACTTCCCGCGGACGCCGACCGAGCTCAACGTCGGCGTCGGGTTCCAGATGACCGAGGAGCCGATGGAACTCGTCGAGGTCCTGCGCCGGGACCTCGGCCGTCGGGAGGAACTCGTGGCCCCGACGGTCGAGGACAAACTCGGCGCGGCCCTCCCGACCCGGCGTCCGTACGATTCGGCCGTCGCGCCGGGGTTCATCGCGGCGGGTGACGCTGCGGGGCACGTCAATCCCACCACTGGCGGGGGCATCCCGGGTGCGGCAAAAGCGGGGACGTGGGCGGCCGAGGTCGCCGTCGAGGCCATTGCCGACGGGAGCGTCGACGAGGGCGACCTCTGGGCGTACAATCGCCGCGTCCTGACCGACTTCGGCAAGCGCTTCGCGGCCATGGACCTCTACAACGTCTTCGGCACCGCCCACGACGTGGACGAACTCGCCGCGGTCGTCGCCGCGATGCCGGGCCAGCAACTCGTCGACGCCGTCGGGAAGAAGGGAACTGCCGACATGGGCCTCCGATTGAAGATCGAGACCATGCTGAAGACGTGGGGCCACTGGAGCCTCCTCTACGAACTCTATCGCGTGCATCGGAAGGCGGCAGAACTGAAGGCCGTCTATGACGACTATCCGACCACCCCGGACGAGTTCGAGGACTGGCGAACGAGGCGAGACGCGATCGTCGACGACGTCTACGAGACCACCGGGGCCGACCCGAAGTACTGACTCGCCTGGACGCCACCGGACGCCGTCACTTTCGACCGCTCCCGTCACCCCCCACCGATGGCCGCGTTCGGAACCCCTTTTTCCCGGAGGACCGATCGTCCGAGCATGACTGCATCGCCGACTCCCGACGACGTCCCGCGCCGAAACGGCATGCCGGCCCTCGGCCTGGGTACCTGGCAGAACGAGGATCCCGAGCAGTGCGCCGAGAGCGTCGAAACCGCCCTGGAAACCGGCTATCGCCACGTCGACACCGCACAGGCCTACGGCAACGAGGACGCCGTCGGCAGGGGCATCGAGCGCGCCGACGTCGATCGCGAGGAGATCTTCCTCGCGACGAAGGTGTGGATCGACAACCTCGCACACGACGACGTGCTCGAAACCGCCGAGAAGAGCCTGGAGCGCCTCGGCGTCGACTCGGTCGACCTGCTGTACGTCCACTGGCCGGCCAGGGCCTACGACCCCGAGGAGACGCTGGCCGCGTTCGACGAACTCTACGACGAGGGCAAGATCGACCGCGTGGGCGTGAGCAACTTCGAACCCGAGGGGGTCGACGAGGCGATCGACCTGCTCGACGCCCCGCTGTTCGCGAACCAGGTCGAACTCCACCCGTTCTTGCCCCAGGACGAACTCCGCGAGCATTGTGCGGATCGCGACGTCGAAATGGTCGCCTACTCCCCGCTCGCCCGTGGCGAGGTCTTCGGCGATCCGACGCTGGGCGACATCGCCGAGAAACACGGCGTCAGCGAGGCGCAGGTGAGCCTGGCCTGGCTCCGCGAGAAGGGCGTGACGGCCATCCCGAAGGCGACGAGCGCGGGCCACATCCGTGACAACTGGGGGTCGCTCGACCTCGACCTCGATCCCGAAGACGTCGACCGGATCGACGCGATCGACCGGCGTGACCGCCGCGTCGATCCGGATTTCGCCCCCTGGTAACGGCAGGTCGGAACGTTCAAACACCGAGGCACCGATGCCGTTGGTATGGGGCTGGTCCGGGCCGTTAGCATCGACCTGAAACGATTTCACGAGACGTGGATGGAGCTTCTCTTTCCGCGACAGCTTGATGGGGACGAGACCGTACTGGGCAAGTGGAAACCGACGACGCAGGGCGGGTGGATCAAGTACCGACTCTGGAGCGTGATCGGGGGACTCGTCGTCGCGATCGGCTACCCACTCACGCTCCTGGGCTATTTCCTCCGGTTCCAGACCCGGCGCATCGAGTGGACGGCGACGCGTCTGGGCACGATCGGCGTCCTCCTTCTCACCGCCATCGCGTGGGGTGCGCTGACCGCGGTCGCCCACGTCAGGTTCTCGACCGAGGGATTCATCGCCGTGGCGGCTGCCGGGATCGTGGCGACCGTAGCGGCAGTCCTGGCATTTCTCGCGAGCCAGGTCGCCGGCCGGAAGACCACCGTCTTCGTGGCCTATCCGCTGGGCGTGACGGCGATCTTCCTGCCACCGGTCGTCGCGGCGCTCGTCTCGCCGACCGTCGGAGAGGTCCTCGATGTGAGCTATACGCTCGCCGAGGTCCTGATCGAGAGAGTGGAGCCGATCGCCGTGATCGGGGACGCCGCTATCTATCTCCGGGACGAGTTCGATCTCATCGGTATCGCGTACATCGCGATGTGGGTCGGCATCTCGATCCCCGTCGGCTGGTTCCTCGGGATCGTCGTGACCCTCGCCGAGGTCATTCGCCCGACTGACTGAACCGGCAGAAACGGGGCCGGATGATTTTTGCGGCCGGTAGACCGGTGCTCACGTGGGCACGGCCGTCTCGTCCGTTTCTTCCTCGATCGTCTTCTCCTTCCATCGTCCCGTTCTGAAATAGAGGTAGGACACGCCAGCGCTCGCGATATTGCTCAGCGTCATGCCGATCCAGATGCCCACAAGCCCCAGATCGAGCCCGATACCGAACGCGGGGAACGCCAGGAGGTAGGAGAAGCCGAGTCGCATGATCAGTATTCTCGACAGCGAGAAGGCCATGGCCGCTTTCGTGTGTCCCGTTCCCCGGTACGTCGAGTCGAATATCCGGAACCAGCCGAAAAACGGGATCGAGACGACGAAAATCGCGATGAACCGGGACGCCTCGGCGACCACGGCGTCGAACTTGTCGATGTCGCTGGACAGGAAGACCGAAACGACCGGCTCCCGCACGAAGAAAATCACGATCGAGAGGACGACCATTATCGCGCCGGAGACCAGCACCGTTTGCCGGACGATCTTTTCCGCCCTGGATTTCTGCTCGGCACCGACGTTCTGCCCGACCATCGTCGTGGCCGACCCGGCAAAGCCCCAGATTCCCAGGTTCGTCATCTGGATCACGCGTTGCCCCACCCCGTAGGCGGCCGGCGGCACGACGTTTCCGAAGGCGTAAATCAGGGCCATCAGCCCGACGAATCCCAGCGAACTCCCGACTCGCGCCGCCGAGGACGGCAGGCCGATGTCCAGGATTTGCTTCACCCAGCGCAACTCGAGTTTGAGGTCCGTCAGGGACAGGTCGATGTCCACCTTCCCGTTGAACAGCAGGTACATCCCGATCGCCGCCGCGAACCCTCTCGTCGCGACGGTCGCGATTGCCGCACCGGCGACGCCCCATTCCGGGAACGGACCGATGCCGAGAATGAGCAAGGGGTCGATGACGACGTTGAGCACGACGGCGACCAGCCGGATGTACATCGGCGTCTTCATGTCCCCCGTTCCTCGCAGGATGAACCTGAACGAGATGAAGCCGAACATGAACGGCGCGCCGGCGAAGAGGATCCGGATGTAGTCGTGGGCCAGCGGATACACCGCCCCACTCGCCCCGACGACGTTTTTGAGGAGCCACCCGGAGGAGGCGAACCCGATCACCCCGCCGACGATACTGATGATGAAGAGCAACCCGAACACCTGTCCCGCTGCCTGGTTGGCTCGCTCGTCGCCCCCCGAGCCAGTGTGTTGGGATACCAGGGAGATCCCCGCCGTCGCCAGGCCCATCCCCAGCGCGTAGAGCACCATGATGATCGGAAACGACGTCGTGGGAGCGGCGACGGCGACCGCGCTCACCCGCCCCAGCCAAAACGTGTCGGTCAGGTTGTAGGCCACCTGCAACATGCTCCCGACGACGACGGGCCAGGCGAGACTCAGGACGGTCGGGATGATTCGCCCGTTGAGGATTTTCTCCCGGCGTTCGTCGGCGTCACCTCTCATTACTGCGATTGCGTCCGTGGGTCGCGGTGGTCCGGATCGACGATGCGTTCACGGACTGTAGACAGCCACGTGGAGGGCAGTTTCCGGTCACGAGTACTCGAGTTGCGTAAAATTCGAGTAACGAAGGCCAAAAAACTGGGGGAAGGGGAAATCCAGACCCCGACTTTCCCGTCCGAAAGAGCGCAATCTCATCGACGGTGTCGTGGAATCCCGTGACTCTTTCCCCAGTCAGCAACGCTTCGAACGCCAGGTTCGACCCGAGGGCCCTGTTCGAGAGACCATAGAGCGACTACCTTGATGGCGGTCGGCATCGTGTTTCCGACATGAATGGTCCATCCCCCGTCGTCTCGACCGCCTCGCGCCGGCCGGGCCGAGTGCTTGCGGGGCTAGCGATCGCCCTCGGCCTCGCGTTCGTCCTCAACCCGCTGTACCTCTATACGAACGCCGAACAAACGACCGAGTTCTCGATCTTCCTCCGGTTCGTCAACGCCGCGCTGTTGCTCTACGGCTGCTGTCTGGTCGCCGCCGGGTGGTACGGTCGTCGTGGCGACGCTCCAGCGGTCCTCGGCGGTCTGGTCGGACTCGGCGTCCTCCTCGCGCTCACGGGCCCGGCGAACCTGCTCCCGTTCCCGGTCCTCGCGTGGTCCGGCGTCGCGTTCCTGCTCACCCTCGTCATTGGCGTTCCGGGCGTCTGGATGGTCCGGAGAGCTGCTCGCCTCGCCCACAGAACAGGAAAGAGCTGAAATCTCTCGGACGCGGCGTGATGGCTGTGTAGCGCGTATGTATCACGGTTCAACGAGAGGTGGATCTGCACACAAAGCACTTCAGGAGCGAATGGCAATTTCCAGACATGGGCCCACAATGGCGGTGTATTTGATGGCAATGCATCGTCTCCATCGATGTCGATCAGTGAACGGGGGCGTTCAATCAGTGCTGGGATCGACTGCGGGAGCGATCGATGACCAGCGAACGTGAGCCAGGGCTCTCCCGGCGGCAGTACTTGCAGGCGGCCGGCGTCGGGGTCGTCTCGCTGGCTGGCATCGGAACCGCGCAGGCGGCCGGTGGCGACGAAATCTGGCGCTTCGAAACCGGCAAAGCCGTCGGAACCTCGGCGACGGTGGTGGATGGGACGGTCTTCGTCGGGAGTCGGGACAACAACGTGTACGCGTTGGATGCGAGCGACGGGACTGAACAGTGGCGGCGATTTTTACCCGGCAATACGAGCGGTTCGCCGACGGTGGTAGATGGGACGGTCTTCGTCGGGAGTGGGGGTTACAACAACGTGTACGCGCTGGATGCGAGCGATGGGACCGAACGGTGGGCTTTCCAGACCGGCAGTAGCGTCTCCTCGTCGCCGACGGTGGTGGATGGGACCGTTTTCATCGGGAGTAAGGACAACAACGTGTACGCGCTGGATGCGAGCGATGGGACCGAACAGTGGCGCTTCGAAACCGGCGATATGGTCGACTCGTCGGCGACGATGGTGGATGGGGCGGTCTTCATCGGGAGTCGGGACAACAACGTGTACGCGCTGGATGCGAGCGATGGGACCGAACGGTGGCGCTTCGAAACCGGCCGTAACGTCAAGTCGTCGGCGACGGTGGTGGATGGGACGGTCTTCGTCGGGAGTTACGACAACAACGTGTACGCGCTGGATGCGGGCGATGGCACCGAACAGTGGCGCTTCCAAACTGGCGCTTACGTCGACTCGTCGCCGACGGCGGTAGATGGGACCGTCTTCGTCGGGAGTGGGGACAACAACGTGTACGCGCTGGATGCAGACGATGGCACCGAACAGTGGCACTTCCGAACCGGCGCTTTGGTCGTGTCGTCGCCGACGGCGGTGGATGGGACGGTCTTCGTCGGGAGTTGGGACGGCAACGTGTACGCGCTAGATGCGGACGATGGCACCGAACAGTGGGCTTTCCAGACCGGCAATGCCGTCAGCAATTCGCCAACGGTGGTAGATGGAACCGTCTTCGTCGGGAGTGGGGACGGCAACGTGTACGCGTTGGAGGCGGGTGTTTCGGGGTCGAGTGAAGGCTCACGCCTGATGCTCGGAACGCTGGGTCATCATGGCGACTGGCGCTACGCGGGCCAAAATATCGATAGACAGACCGCCACTGGCTCCACTACGACCGACCCCACCGCGACCGAACCACCCACGACCGGCCCTGCCACGACCGACCCCACCGCAACCGAACCACCCACGACCGACCCAACGACAACGGGATCGGTAACAACCACGGACCCGTCTGATTCTGGCTTGCAGGACACACCGGAGGAAACCAGCGCCACCGACGGCTCGGGTGGGCTCCCGGGATTCGGAATCGCCGCTGGTATCGTCGGGATCGGTACAGGACTCGGCCTCAAACAGTATCTGGAAGACGACGTCGAGGAGTGACCAGCCGTTCGAGGACGCCACGACGAGTTCTCGATTCGGTTCTGGCTCACGAACAGGTCCGGCAGAGGGTACCACCAGTCCGGGGGGAACACGATCTGAGCTATCGTCACGATCTCGTCGATTCCGTTGGCTGGTGTGTCAGTGATCGGTAGGCCCGTCACTCCGGTGGATTTTTGGACACAGTCGATGGTGCCGAGCCCGGTACGGGTAACAGGGACGAGTGAGACTTGGCTAGTTTCCACCAGTGCAGATCCCACGATCGGAAACTCCTCAGTTCATGGTTGACAGAGCACCCATCGACAAAAGGGAGAAAACACGCATCCGCCGCGCCGACGGCGCGGCGGTTCACCGGACGCGAGTGGAGCGAGCGTCCGGCACTTTTTCATGAACGTTTTTGCGCCGAGCGGTTCGCGACGCGAACCCGAGGCGGAAAAAGGTTCTACATGTAGCCCAGGTCGCGGAGGCGGTCCATCAGGTCCTCCTTGTCCTGGGCGCGGCCGGCGCGTTCGACGGTGCCTTCGAGGTCCTGCAGCCACGCGGGGTCCTCGTCGGATTTCTCGGTCGAAACCTGGCTCCCGAGCGAGCGGAAGCCCTCCCAGTACTTGGGCGAGACCGGGATGTCGGTGTGGTCGAGGCCGTTGGGGAGGTCCTCCTTGCCTTCGGGGACGTAGCCGTCGTCCGGGAAGTCCTCGACCGAGTCCGGGACGACGTAGTACCAGAAGGCGTCCCAGACGTCGCGCTCGGCGAACTGGAGGATGGGCTGGACGCGGTCGTGGGGCGGGTACTTCTCGACGTCGTGGCGCGGCGAGAAGAACGTCTCGTCGGCGCGGGCCTCCTGCTCGTCCCAGCGGACGCCGGAGATGATGCCGTCGATGTCGTGCTCGGTGATGGAGTCGTTGAGCGCGACGGTCTTCAGGAGGTGGTTGCCGACGTAGGTGTCCAGCAGGAACGGGAAGGTGTCCTCCTCGTATTCGAGTTTGTCGCGGACCTCTTTCTGGTTCGTCTCGTTGAGGTCCTCGACGCGGATCTCCTCGCCGGGTTCGTCGGCGAGGGTGCCGACGTCGTCGTTGCGGGCGTAGACGAGGTCGATGTCCCACTCCTCGGCCCAGTGTTCGACGAAGTCGTGGATGGCGTCGAAGTGCTGGAAGTGGTCGATGAACACGGCCGTGGGCTTGTCGTAGCCGTATTCTTCGGCGACCTCGTTGATGAAGTACAGGGTCAGCGTCGAGTCCTTCCCGCCGGTCCACATGACCGCGGGGTTCTTGTACTGCTCGAGGGCGGTCCGGGTGACCGCGACCGCCTTCTCGACTTTGTCCTGCAGCGTGGGGTAGTCATCGGGCTCTTCACCGTCGCCGTCGTCGTAATCGACGTCGAGGTAGTCTGGGAAGACGTCCATATCGTAATTAGATCTAATTATGGCCGGATAAGTCTCTTTTGGCTCGTGACGGGCGTGTGAAAGCTTCGCAAGCCCGGAATCGAAAACCCCGAGAGGACTGCCGCCTCCGACGCCTTTTCTTCCGGCACTTGTTTCGACTCGAATGTCGAGCCGACGACCCGCTTGTCGGCATGCTGACGGCCGGGCCGTCGGCGCACCTGTTCGACCGGAGTATCTGCGACGTGACCGACGATCACGACGAGGATTTCACTATGGCCGACGATCACGACGACGATCCAGACGACGCGCTCGGTGAACTCGAGGATCTCACCGAGGTGAGCCACGGTGCCGTCCTCTCGCTGGGCGGCGTGAGTGCCCAGAAGGTCCTGCTCTTTCTCACGAACCTCGTGCTCACCGCGAGCCTCTCGGTGAGCGCGTACGGCGCGTACGCGCTGGCCTGGCGGATCACCCGCATTCTGGTCCGGTTCGCCCCGTTCGGGTCGACGCCGACGCTCGTGCGCTTTCTCCCGGAATACCGTGACGAGCCAAAAAAGCAGGATCGGGTCGTCGGGCTGGCCTACCTCACGACGCTCGTCGCGAGCGTCGCCATCGCCCTCGGCGTCGGCGTCTTCGCGGATCGGATCAACGCGGCCACCATCCAGCATCCCACGTTCCCGACGATACTCCGGTTTCTCGGCGTCCTCCTCCCGCTCTACACGTTCATTCGACTGATCAGCTTCCACTTCCGGGCCATCGAACGAATCGAGTATCGCGTCCTGCTCAACCGGTTCGCGTGGCCGGTGGTGCGTCTCGTCGCCGTCTCCGTCGCGGTTGCCATGGGCTACGCGGTCGTCGGCGTCGTGGGTTCCATCGTTATCGCCGGGGGGATCGTCGTGCTCCTCGGCGGGTGGCTCGCTGCCACGCGAACCCGGCACCGGCCTCGTCTCGACGTGTCGCGGGACGAACTCGTGACGTTCTACAATTACGCGCTGCCGAACACCTTCAAGACGATCGGCCAGTTGCTCCGGAGTCGGGTCGACGTGATCCTCATCGGCTGGTTCCTCACCGCGAGCGCGGCCGGCATCTACAACGTCGCGCTCTTTCTCACCTCCCTGATCGCCATTCCGCTCATCGCGTTCAATCAGTTGCTCCCGCCGATCGCCTCCCGGCTGTACGCCGACGGGAAGGTCGATCGACTCCAGGCCATATACTCCACCGTCACCCGGCTGGTGTTCACGATCACGATAGCGCTGGCCGCGATCCAGTTCGTCTACCGGACGGAACTGCTCGCCCTCTTCGGGTCGGAGTACACCCGCGGGACGGTCGTCCTGGCGGTGTTCGTTTTCGGCCGGATCGTCGGCAACGGCGTCGGCGCGACGGGCTGGCTCCTCCTGATGACGGACCACCAGTATCTCCGGCTGGTCAATAGCTGGATCCTGGCGATCCTCAACGTGAGTGCCAGCTACTACTTCGTCCTCGAGTTCGGGCTGGTCGGTGCGGCACTCGGGACCGCCGGGTCGATGGCCGTCGTCAATCTCGTCCGATTGGGCCAACTCTACTACCTCGAAGGGCTCCAGCCGTTCGACGCCAAGTTCCTGAAACCGCTCGGGGCCGCACTCGGGATGGGGGCCGTGATGATGGCCCTTCGCCCCGTCCTCTCGGGCGTCGTCCTGCTGGTCGCCGGGACCGTCGCCGGCGTCCTGACGTTCCTCGGTCTCCTCTACGTTCTCGGCATCGAACGGCGCGATCGACTCGTGGCGTCGGCGCTGTACGACGAGTACCGGTCGATGGTCGGCCAGCTATCCGAATCGGTTCCCGGAACGAGTTCGGGGTCCGAGTCGGCGTAAGGGCCGTCGTCGTCCACCCTACCGCCGAGTCAGCGGGGTTCGGCCCCGTACACGTCCTTCTCGCCAGCGTTCCCCCAGAGGAGCGCGCGGTCGGTCGCCAGCCAGCCGTCCTCGACGGCGTCGTCGTGGGCGTAGGTCGCCTCGACCCGGCCGACGAGAACCTCGTGATCGCCGGTTTCGAGGGTCTTCTCCAGCGAACACTCCAGCGCTGCGGCGCACTCCTCGATCAGCGGCGTTCCCGTCTCCTCGCCGGCGAAGGTGGTCAGTCCCGTCTCGGCGAACTTGTCCACGTCTGCACCGGAGTTTCGCCCGACGAAGTAGCTCTCCTCGACGAGGTCGTGGTCCGGGACGTTCACGCCGAAGGCGCCGTCTTCCTCGACCAGTCCGTGGGTGTGGCGTTCGGGCGCGACGACCACGCCGACCAGCGGCGGATCGATCGACAGCGGCGTGCTCCACGACGCGGTCATGACGTTGGGGTCCTCGCGACCGGCCGACAGGAGGACGGTGAACCGTGGATACAGGAAGTGAAAGGGTGCATCGACCGACTGGCGTTCCATGCGCGGGGGTTCGACGGCCACCGGCTTTGTTGCTCCGGATTCCGGTGGACGTCGCCGGATCTGGTGGCTGAGATGGCCATCCTACGGGGGACGGTTACTTCCTCGAAATCGCCCACTGGCAAGGGGAAACACCGCCCGCGACCATCGGGGTTCTTCATCCACGGCGTCGATGACTCTGACATGGACGTTCGCGATGCAATCCTCGAACGACGCTCCGTCCGATCGTACGCCGACCGACCCCTCTCGCGGGAGACGATCGAGACGGTGCTGGACTCGGTCCGGATGGCGCCCTCGGCGAGCAACCGGCAGGACTGGCGGTTCGTCGTCGCCGACGACGAAGAAACGATCGAGGCGCTCTACGAGGCCGCCGAACAGCAGGATTTCGTCCTCGAAGCCGGAGCCGTCATCGCCGGCGTCGCCACCGATCCCGAAACCGAGATGCAGTGCGGCATGCGGGCCGGCGTCGTGGACGTGTCGATCGCGCTCGATCACCTCATGCTCCGGGGCGCCGAGGAGGGACTGGGCACCTGCTGGCTGGGCGCGTTCGACCAGGACGAGTCACGGGAAATTCTCGGAGTTTCCGAGGAGGAGGAAATCGTCGCCCTGATGACGATCGGGTATCCAGAGACCGACCTTCGAAAGACGGACAAGGACCGGAAACCCCTCGACGAGATCGTTTCGTACGTCTCGGAGGAGTGAGGGGAGTCGACGACCGGGCAGCACGGTCCGTGGCCAGCGTGCAACGGTTCGGTGGCCAATGGCACTTTAACGGGTCGGGTGTTACCCCCCGTAACCAGGTTCGAATCCGATGACACCGATCCCTTTCGTCCCCATGGAGCATCCGCCGTGAGCCCGGGCACGCTCGACCCCGTCGATCCGGCATTTCTCGCGTACGTTTTCGCGTTTGGAGCGGCCGCGTTCGCGTCCTTCGCGAGCGTGAATCGTGCCCGGCGGATAGACGACCCCGACACCCGCCGAGGAATGGTCGCCCTGTTGGTTACCAGCGGGGCCTGGGCGGCGGCCCACGTCGGATTTCTCGCCGCGCCGACGAGCGGTCTCGCGGTCGCGTTCTACATGGGCGGGCTGATCGTCGGGCTGGCCGCTGTCGGTCCCTGGCTGTATTTCTGTTCCGCCTACACCGGTCGGACCCTCCATCGCAACCGGACGTATCGACGCGTCATCGCCGTCGTCTTCCTCGCCATCGTGGCGGTGAAACTCACCAACCCGATCCATCACCAGTATTTCACGACCGAGCTCGTCTCGACCCCGTTCCCCCACACGACCGTCCACAGCGGTGTGCTCCACTGGCTCGTCATGGGGCTTTCGTACACGCTCTCAGTTGTCGGGTTTTTCATGCTATTCGAACATTTTTCCCGGGTCAGTTACCGCACGCGACCGTTGATGGTGCTCGTCGGCGTCTCCGGCCTCCCTATCGTATTCGATATCGCAGGGTTTGCCACTCCCTTCTTCATCGACGTCACCTACGAACCGCTCGGCGTCGCCGCGTTCGCCGTCGGCGTTCTCTTCGTCTACCTCGAACGGTTCCAGGCGGTCCGGATGGCCGGGGAACGGGACGTCCCGGTGATCGTCGTCAACGAGGACGGCGAGATCCACGAGTACAACGAGAGCGCCCGCGAACTCTTCCCGGACGCGTTGACTCCGGAGACGGTCGGCGCTCCGCTGGAGGCCGTCGTGCCCCTGGTCGACGACCGACTCGACGCGGACATGCCCATCTTCTCGGTCGAGAAGGACGACGGCACTCGCTACTATCGCGTGTCGACGAGTCCGTTCACGGCCGGGCAGACCCGCCTCGGCCGCCTCGTGACTCTCGTTGACGTCACGCACCGCGAGCAGTACCGGCGCGAACTCGAACGCCAGAACGAGCGCCTGGAGGAGTTCGCGAGCATGGTATCCCACGACCTCCGGAACCCCCTCACGGTCGCCAAAGGGCAACTCGAGATCGCCCGGATGGACGACGACCGCGAGGAACTGGCCGAAACGGCGACCGCCCTCGACCGCATGGAGGAGCTCATCGATGACCTCCTCGCCATGGCTCGCCAGGGCCAACCTATCGAGGAAACGGAACCCACGTCCCTCGGTTCGGTAGCCGACAGTGCCTGGACCATGATCGAGGCCGACGGGGCGGCCCTCGACGTCGCTGACGACGCGACGGTCCTCGCCGATCCCGACCGACTGCAGCAACTGTTCGAGAACCTCTTCAGGAACGCCGTCGAGCACGGCGAGACGGTCGAGACGGTCGCCGTCGGCGCACTCGGGGACGGCGCAGGGTTCTACGTCGCGGACGATGGCGTCGGTATTCCCGGGCCGAAGCGCGACGAGGTCTTCGAGTCGGGCTACACGACCAACCGGGACGGCACCGGGTTCGGTCTGGCTATCGTTACCGACATTGCGGACGCCCACGGGTGGGACGTGACAGTTAGCGAGAGCGAGTTCGGTGGTGCTCGGTTCGAGGTCCGAGGCGTCGAAGCGGCGTAGTTTGCCGGGCAATCGGCCGTCGTTCGCGGTCCGTGGTCTGCCGGTGGCCACACCTATTTACGCCGTTCGGGCCCAGAATGGGACACAATGGCACAACCCACAGTCGGATTCATCGGTCTCGGCATCATGGGGCTCCCGATGGCGAAGAACCTCCTGGACGCGGGCTATTCCGTCGTCGGGCACAACCGATCGGACGAACCGACGGAAGAACTCGTCGAGTACGGCGGCGAGGACGGCGGCTCCCCTGCCGGCGTCGCCGAGGAGAGTGACGTCGTCATGCTCTGCCTACCGGACTCACCGGCCGTCGAGGACGTCGTCCTCGGGAAAGACAGCGAATCGGATCCCGTCGTCGACGGCCTGAGCGACGGCATGACCCTGATCGACCACTCGACCATCTCGCCGACGGTGACCGAGGACCTCGCCGACCGACTCGAGGAACTCGGCGTGTCGATGCTCGACGCACCCATCTCTGGCGGCGAGATCGGTGCCATCGAGGGGACGCTGTCGATCATGGTCGGGGGCGACGAGGCGGTCCTCGACGAGTACCGGGACCTCTTCGAGGTGGTCGGGGAGACGATCACCCACACTGGTCCCAGCGGGGCCGGGCAGACGACCAAGGCGGCCAACCAGATCGTCGTCGCGGCGCAGATGGTCGGCGTGAGCGAGGCGCTGGTGTTCGCCGACCGGGCGGGCGCAGACCTCGACGCCGTCGTGGACGCGATCAGCGGCGGGGCGGCGGGGTGTTGGACGCTCGACAACCGCGCGAAGGACATGATCCGCGGCGACTTCGACCCCGGGTTCTTCGCGGAGTACCAGTACAAGGACCTCCGGATCGCCACCGACGCGGGCGAGGCCTTCGGCGCGCCGATGCCCCAGACGGAACTCGCGCACGAACTCTACAAGTCGATGGTGCAAAACGGGATGGAACGCGACGACAACTCCGGCGTGATGCAGGTCATCGAGATGCTGGCCGGCGGCCCGGCACGGGTCGACGAGTAACGCCAGACGTGGCGGGAGCGGGTGGGGATCAACGGCGGTCCATTCGGGGTCTATGTCCGATTTCTAAAAATCAAATACCGTATCGGTGAATTTATAGTATGCGGTAGGAAATTTGAGTACGTCGATAGGGAGTTTCCGACGGGCGGGCCGTGGTCGTCCGAACGGTCTTCGCCACGCGATCCGGACCCGGGACCGTCCGTCCACCATGTTTGCACCTGACCACGTCTTTCTCTCTCTATCGACTGCTACCAGTCCGCTGGAGACTCGGGACCAACCAGTCGATTCGACGCCGACGGTCCCGCCGGTCGCCGCTCGTCGTTCGTCAGCCTCCACACCGGGGTTCGTTTCGCTACGCAGTCAGGCGGTCCCGTGTGGCGAGACCCGGCAGATAGCGTTCTCGGTGGCAGTC
>DATFIX010000073.1:0-2289 GCA_035269625.1 Natrialbaceae archaeon | reverse complement strand
TCGCGAGGCGTCGTGGTACCGCGGCGAGTACTACGATACGCTGTGGTACGGGTTGCTTCGACGGGAGTGGCGCGAGCGACGAGCCGCAGGCGACGAGGCGTAGCGCTACGGCCGGACCTTCATCGGCTCTTCTGCCCTGATCACCGTCTCGCCGTCCACCTGGAGGTCCACGGTGGCGCCCTCCCCTTCGTCCACGCCGATTGTGGGAGCCGTCGGAACCCCGTAGTCTTCGGGCGACCGGTAGCGCAGTGCGATGACCCATTCCGGCGTCGGGCCGTAATACGAGGATCGACAGGAGACTTCTTCGGGCATGGACAGTATCTGGGGATCGGCCGGCACTGGTAATGAAACCCGGTGAATTGATCGCGTCTAATTTAAATAAGGGTGGGGATAACGTAATCGGCAAAGGTTTCATTTTGGTATAATCTGCCGCCCGACGAGTCGAGACCGGTCCGACGACTGGTCGGCTCGAAAACCGCGGATGGAGAAGCGCGGATTCGGGGAACAGCGTCGGGTCCTGGGCCGACGCCGCGCCCCCGTGGATGTCGTAAGGTGTGGGTGGCGGTCGCCGCCGTCCTGGTGACGCCGACCGACCGTCGATGGCCGCCTAGAGCGCGGACTTGACCTGTTCGAGGAACTGCTCCGGCGGGAGTGCGCCCGTGAACTGGGCCGCGTCGCCGTTGACGTTGATCTGGGGCACCGAGCGGACGCCGTACTCCTGGGAGAGTTCCATGAACTCCTGGGATTCGACCATCTCGCCGGTGATCTTGTCGTTCGCCATGGCGAACGAGTGCGCCGTGCTGACCGCCCGCGGGCAGTGGGGGCAGGTCGGGGTCACGAACACCGTGATGTCGATCTCCTCGTCGATCTCCTCGAGTTCGGAAACAATCCCGTCGTCCAGGTCGGCCTTGCCCGTGGAGACCTCGACGATGTCCTCGAGGTAGCTCGGGAACTCGTGACCGGACGGGATGCCGTAGTATCGCACGTTGCTGTTCCCGTCCCGGGAGATGAGCGCGACCGGGCCGCCGTCGTACTTGTCGGCACCCCACTCCTCGGCGGTCTCGCCGCGGAGGTCGTACTGTTCGAGCGTGAGGCCGTCGTGCAGCGCGACGAGTTCCTTGTTGAGTTCGATCGTCTCGTCGCAGTACTGGCAGTCGTCCTCGGTGAACAGGTGGATCGTAACGGGGTCTTCGATGCCGTCGAGCTGCTTTCTGACTTCGGGTCTATCGTCCTCGGAAATGAACGCCATGTGCAATACTCTAACCGGCCGGGTCGTTTAAAGCCTGTCGCTACGCGATTTGGGTGCCAAATCCGCCTTCGTGGTTGCAACTGTCTTGCAAAACACGAGCCGTTCGACCGGCCTCGGGTGCCCCGTCAACGGTTGCGAATCGGACGATCGACGTGTCGGTCGGCGACGCCGGACCTGTCGGTCACGGGGATCGAAAAAAACGGCCGCTGAAAAGCGCCGTCGCTCGACGCGTGGAACCGTAAGAACGGCGTTCGTGTGCCGATACCGAATCGGAGCAGCCTTACAGACGGGTCAGGTTGGTCGCTCGCGGACCCTTCTCGGCTTGCTCGATGTCGAATTCGACTTCCTGTCCTTCTTCGAGGTCCGGGCCGCCAACGTCCTCCATGTGGAAGAAAACGTCTTCGTCCGCGTCCTCAGTGTCGATGAAACCGTAACCGCCAGTGTCGTTGAAGAAATCGACCGTACCAGTTGCCATTGCATTCGTCCGGAGTCACGCCCCACGGATAACCCTTCCGTTCCGGGACGCAGAACGCGTGAACCGGTACCATGGGGCTCTGGGACCGGCGATTCCTGACCTCGGGCAGGAGTCGGTTCCGGACCTCAGGCGCGATGCCCGACGGGCAACACGTACAGGGGCCGCTGGTCGTCGGGGACGCCGACCGTCTCGCGGACGGCCTCGTCGTCGAACGCCCCGACGGCGACCGTCGCCAGGTCCAGCGCCTCGGCCACGAGGTAGACGTTCTGGGAGAGGTGTCCCGCCTCCATCGGGACGTATCGCTCGGCTCCCCGTTCGCCGTATTCCCGGGTCGTTCGCTCGTCGACGGCACAGACGACGAGGTCCACGGCGGCGGTCTCGACCCACGCCTGGTCGTAGGTCGCCTCCCGGAGGTCGGCCTGGACGTCCCCCTGCTCGAGGAGCGCGAGTTCGTGGTCGTCCGGCCGGTACCAGTAGACGCCGGGTTCGAGGAACTCGACGCCCGGTTCGCCGACGACCGCGTACACTTCGAGGGGGAAGGTGGCACCGGCGCTCGGGACGGCCC
>DATFIX010000072.1:0-11969 GCA_035269625.1 Natrialbaceae archaeon | reverse complement strand
AGCCCCGCCACCACCGCCCGCGGCCGTCGTTCCGGTCGCCGTCCCGTTCCCCGAACCCTGGCCGTCACCCGTCTCGGTGCCGGAGCTGGTAGTCGTCGATTGGGCCGCCCCAACCGACGACGCGGCTCCCGTCGCCGCGGCGCCTCCGGCCACGCCGCTGGCACCCTTCAGGAAGTCCCGCCTTTTCATACACCCCACACCTGAGGGGTCGTATTGTATAAACCCACCGATGACTCACATTTTTGTAATCCGGCGACAGGACGGCGATTTCTCTCACGAGTCGGGACGGTCGTCGCGCGCTCCCGACTCCTCGGTTACAGGGAGAAATTCGGGGCGTTCGCCGTCTTCGAGGCCGACCTCGCGCAACCGTTCGCGGTACTCCTCGGCCCGAAAGCGATCCGAAAGGCGAGCGTTCGCGACGGTGAAAAACAGGAGGACGGCGATGGCGAGAAACCCGAGGCCCGCCGCGGCCATGAGCGTGGTCCCCATGCCCCGGCCGCCGCCGACGGTCGCCGCTGCGATCAGTAATCCGATCCCGGCGACCCCCTGGACCGCGGCGACGATCTGGAGCATGAAGTTGCCGAGTTCGCCGGTGGCCTCCGGCACCTCGTCCGGGGTCGGCAACACGACCTCCGCCGGGGGTTCCAGGGGGTCGTAACGCTCCATCGAACAGAGGGCAACGACCGGTTTGACGTCGCGCAACACCGTCCCGAACCCCTCGACTGACCCGTCGGGATACACCAGCGCGTAGTCGTCGTCGGAGTAGGCCAGCAGACAGCGCTGCCCCTCGTGCTGGACGTCCTCGAGGACCGCGAAGACGTGGCGATCCGCGATCCGGGCCTCCAGGTCGGTCCGAACCCGGTCGAGCAACTCCTCGCCCGTGATCCACGTGTCCGCGTCGAAGGCCACCTCCCACTCCTCGGCGGACATCCGTTCCATGTCCTCCGGACCGAAGTCGTCGAAGTCGTACTCTTCGTCGACCTGCCGGCGAATCGCCTCGACGTCGTCGGCCGATTCGTCGGCCTCAGCGCCGACGCCTGCAGTCGATTCCTCGGCATCGGTGTCGAGTGCCTCGTCGGACGACTCCGCCGAACGATCGGGTCCCTCTTCCTCGGAGGGTTCGTTCATCGGGGGCGCTTTGGGGCCCGGTGACTGTCAGGGTGACGGTCGGAACAACGCCGGCGTTCGACGAATCGCGCCGCCATCGGGAGTCGCACGATTTATCGCCCACCCCTCCGGAGGCCAGTCCATGGTCGACGACGCGACCGTCGCCTCGATCGTCGTGGTCGTCGTGACGGCCAGCCTGCCCTTCTACCTCTACGGCGCATGGATCATGCTGGACGCCGAGTGGGTGACCTGGGGCGTGCTCAAGCGCCACCTGGCGTTCATCCTGCCGGGACTGGTCCTGACGACGGTGCCGGTCGTGACCTGGATGCTCCCGCGACTCCTGCGCAACCAGCGCGGACTGGCGATCGTCCACGCCTTCCTCGGGATCCAGGCCTACGCCATGCTCACGTTCGCGCTCACGGGGATCGTCCGGATCTTCCAGGTCAAGTGGACGAACGACCTCTACGACGACACCCCCGACGACGTGCGCCTGAGCGACCTCCACGAGAAGGCCGACGACTGGCGAAAGCGGCTCCGAGTCGGCGTGTTCGGCTACGTCGTCCTCTGGCTGCTGGCGTACGTGGTCGGCCTGCTCCAGTACGCGGCGTTTTACCTGTAATCCGGCGGGCGACGGTCCCTGGAGACCACACTACCGCACCGGAAGACGAAAGTGGCGCGCGTCGGTTCGATCAGGCAGCGATGACGTCGAAGCGAGGGCCCCGGACCGTGCTCGCGATCGGCCTCCTGGCCGGACTCGTGAACGCGGTCCTGTTCCCGATCAGCCACCCGGAACAGGTGGGGTTCGCCACGGACGTGTATTACGCCGCCGCGCGGGCGGCCCTCGCTGGAAACGAGTTCTACGCGGCCCTCCCGGGTGCGTCGTCGGGATTCCGGTATCCCCCGATCGTCGTCGCCGGGTTCTACCCGCACGCGCTGCTGGGCGATCCAGCCCTGGCACTCGCCCTCCAGACGATCCTCAATCTGGCCACGGTCGGCGCACTGGCGACCCTCCTCGTTCGGTTCACCGAGCGGGCCGGGATCACCCTCGACCGCGTCGACCGCCTCCTGATCGCGGGCTACGCCGTCGCCTCGGTCCCGGTCACGACCAACCTGGTGATGGGCCAGGTCAACCCCCAGCTCGCCCTGGCGATCGCCGGCGGTGCGGTGTGGCTCGAACGCGACCGCCAGGAACGTGCGGGCGTGGCGTTCGGCCTTGCAGCGCTCGTCAAACTCTTCCCGGCGCTCGTGGGGGCCTGGCTCCTCCGCCGACGCGCCTGGCGGGCCATCGCCGCCGCGACCGCGACGGGCGTCGGCCTCCTCGTGCTCGGCGTCCCCCTCTTCGGCCCCGGGACGCTGGAAACGTACGTCACCGAAGTCGTCGCCGGAGAGGCGTCTGTCGCGTCGTTCCCGGACGGTCCCGACCCGACCGCCCCGTACGTGACCGTGCGACGCCAGATCACGTTCCTCGCTCCGGGACTGTCCTCGGACTGGCTGTTCGCGGTCAGTACCGCCCTCCTCCTCCCAGTTTTCGCCGGGGTGAACCGGGTCGTTGGGGACCCGACGAGCCGACTCGTTGCCCTCCTCGGGACCTTACTCGCCACGCTGATCCTGTTCCCCCTGGAGCCGTTTTACCTCGTGCTCGCGCTGTTCCCGCTGGTCCCGCTCCTGTACCTCCTCGATCCCGGAACGCCGCGTCGGCTCTTCCTCGCCGGCGCGCTGGTCCTGTCGGTCCCGACGACCTACGAGACCGTCCAGTCGCTGCTCTCCACGCCCGGAATCCCGGCGAGCGTGGGATCGGCGGTGGATGCGTTCGTCCGCGGCGTCTTTTCGTTCGTCCTCCCGCCGATGGTCGGGGTCTGGCTGGTGCTCGCGGCCTGTCTGCTCCACCAGCACCGCGCGGCAGTCGTGGCTGACGATACATCATCGTAGGGGCGTAGCGGCCTGGCCAGGAGTCCGACAGACGGGGCGATCAGCAGTCGAAAAAGTATATCACGTGCCCGAGCCAGCGATGGCCCGTGACTGGTGCAACGATCGAATTTCACTTCACGGACGTGTCGTCGGAAGCGGACTTCATCCGTGCATATCTGACCGACGCCTGGCCCCGGTTCGAGGCGAGCGAGTACTGGGACCACGGCTGGTTCTGGCGCTACGGCCAGTTCGCCGACTTCGAGTCGGGGCCCGACGGCGGCTTTCTCAGGCTGGTGTTCGACGGCGACCCGGACGCTCTGATCGACGCCGAGTCCGACCGGTGGGAAAAGTTCGATGGGCTAAAATCGTGGGACTGCAACCGGTACGACGATCCCGACGGAGATCACGAGGCCTTCGAGAGTCTCCTGGCCCAACAGCAGGCGGCGAAAGGGGCAGTCGGCGGAGAACGGGAGTATCGCTTCAAGGCACTGACTGCGAGACTGGCACTGGACTACTACCGGACGTTCGACGACCCGCTCCCGGCAGTCGCCGAGTCGGGAGCGGACGATCCGAAGGGCATCGGGGCCTGGGCGCTCCTCCACGACCTCCTCGTGCAGTGTGGCTATCACTGGTACGACGAGACGGACATCACGCTTCGAATGCTGCAGAACCGGCTCAAGTCGATCGCCGGTTACGCGGGCGCGGACGCCGCCCGCGAGGAGTACGACCGGATTCGGGAGGCGTGGATCGAGCACGAAGCGGAACTCGAAGACTGGCTGGCGGACGCGCCGACCGGAACGATGTCGGAACCCTGACTGGGAGCGTCCCTGTCGGGGAGCCCCAGGCTCACCACGCCTCGCCGCTGGCCAGATCCACCTCGCTGTCGCCGCGCTCGGACGGACAGACGTCGGCCAGGACGCAGGCCTCGCAGTCGGGGTTCCGGGCGGTACACACCTCGCGGCCGTGGTCGATCAGGAGGTGCGTGAAGTCGACCCAGTCCGCCTCGGGCACCACGTCGACGAGGTCCCGTTCGATGGCGTCGCGGCCCTGGCGCTCGGTCAGCCCGAGTCGACGGGCGATCCGCTGGACGTGCGTGTCGACGACGATGCCCTCGACGATATCGTGACCGTGCTGGAGGACGACGTTCGCGGTCTTGCGCCCGACGCCCGGGAGGTCGGTGAGTTCGCCCATCTCGTCGGGAACCTCGCCGTCGTGGTCCTCGACGATGCGCTGGGCCGCGTCCACCAGCCAGCCCGCCTTCTGGTTGGGGTAGGTAATCGAGGAGATGTCCTCGGCCAGTTCCTCGGGGTCGACCGAGGCGAAGTCCTCGGCCGTCTCGTACTTCTCGAAGAGTTCGGGCGTCGTGGCGTTGACTCGTTCGTCCGTACACTGCCCGGAGAGGACGACCGCCACCAGGAGTTCCAGCCGGTTCGAAAAGTGCAGCGAGATGGTGCTGTCCGGATACTCCTCGCGGAGGCGGTCGACGACCTCGCGAGCCTGTTCGCCTCGTGATTCGCGCGGCGTGCCCATGCGTGCGTGGTACGGCGGAAATGGCTTCAGGGGTTCGGTAGGGGCAGCGCACACGAGACGACAATCGCCACCGAAGCGGACCGTCAACCGTTATGTGCGGGCCCGCCAAACCCGCAGGCATGGATCTCCGGCAGTTTCTCGACGAAGCTCACGACGTGAACACGCTGACGCAACCGGCAGCCTTGCGGTTCGAGTTGCCGGCGCTGGCCGTGCAGGACGAGACCCGGCCGGTCGTGTTCGAGGACCCCGAGGGCTACCCGGACTGGCGGGCCGTCGCCAACCTGGTGTCCTCGCGGGACCTGATCGCGACGAGCCTCGGCATCGAGCGCGAGGACGTCCTGACGCACGTCAGCGGGGCGATGGACGACCCGACGCCCCTTTCCGATCCGGTCGCCCCGAGTTTCGAGCACGTCGCCGACGAACCGACGATCGACGAGGAAATCCCGGTCCCGATCTTCTACGAGCGCGACGAGAAGCGGTACTTCGCGTCGACCATCGTCGTCGCGAAGGACCCCGACACGGGCGTGCACAACCTCTCGTTCCACCGGATGATGGTCGACGAGGGGAACCGGCTGGTCATGCGACTCGTCCAACGCCATCTCTACGACATCGTCGGACGGACCGACGGCGACCTGGAGATCGCGATCGTGATGGGCGTCCACCCCGCGGTCGAACTGGCGGCGGCGACGTCGTTCTCGCCGGACATGAGCGAACTCGAACTCGCGAACGCCCTGCTCGGCGGCGAGTTCCGGGTCGCTGAACACGACGGACTGCTGGTCCCGGCCGACGCCGAGATCGTGATGGAGGCCCGGATCACCGAGGAGAACGCGCCGGAAGGGCCGTTCGTGGACCTCTCGAAGACGTGGGACGTAGTGCGCGACCAGCCGGTCGTCGAGGTGGACGCACTGCACACTCGTCCCGATCCACTCGCCCGGATCATCGTGCCGGGCAAGCGCGAGCACGCCCACCTGATGGGCATCCCCCAGGAGCCTCGCATCCATCGCATCGTGGAGAACACCGTGCCGACCGTCCGGAACGTCGTCCTGACGCCCGGCGGGTGCTCGTGGCTCCACGGCGTCGTGCAACTCGAAAAACGAACGGAGGGCGACCCGAAGAACGCGGGGATGGCGGCCCTGGCGGCCCACCCGTCGATGAAGAAGGTGACCATCGTCGACGAGGACGTCGATCCCGCCGACCCGGACGACGTGGAGTGGGCCGAGTCGACGCGGTGTCAGCCACACCAGGACGTGACGATCGTCGAGAACGCGGACGGGTCGTCGCTGGATCCCTCCCAGGACTACGAGACCGAGACGACGAGCAAGTGGATCGTCGACGCGACGCGGCCGGCCGACCGCGACGCGGCGGATTTCGACAAAGTAACGATCCCGGGCGAGGACGACGTGGACGTGGAGGATTACCGCTGATGCACCTGACGCGCGAGGAGGAGCGACTGCTCGACTCGGACAACCCCGCCGTCCGGAAGGCCATGGAGTTGCTGGTGCAACTGGGCGACATCTACGGCGCCGAGGAGATGGTCGAGATCGGTTCGGCGCAGGCCTCGGGCATCTCCTACAAGTCGATCGGCGACCCCGGCGTCCAGTTCCTCGAAGGGTTCGCCGAGGAGGGCGCGACGACCAGCGTCCCGACCTACGCCAACCCGGCCGGGATGGACATCGAGCGCTGGCGCGAGATGGGCGTCGACGAGAAATTCGCCCGGAAACAGGAGCGAATCCTCGACGCCCTCCGGGAGATGGACGTGGTGACCGCGACGACCTGCACGCCCTACCTCGCGGGGAACCTCCCGCGCCAGGGCGAGCACGTCGCCTGGGCCGAGTCCTCGGCCGTCTCCTTCGCCAACTCGGTGCTGGGCGCGAAGACCAACCGCGAGGGCGGCCCCTCGGCGCTCTCGGCCGCGATCACCGGTCGGACGCCCAAGCACGGCCTGCACCTCGACGAGAACCGGGTGCCGACCCACGTGGTCGAGGTCGAGGCCGACCTGGACTCGATGTCCGATTTCGCCGCGCTCGGGTCCTGGACTGGCCGTATCGTCGAGGACGGCAAGCCGTACTTCGTCGGCGTCGACGCGGCCGGCACCGACGATCTGAAGGGTCTCGGCGCGGCCATGGCAGCCTCCGGCGCGGTGGCACTGCACTTCACCGAGGGCGTGACCGTCGACGAGGGCGACTACGACCTCGCCGGCCTCGAACGCCTGACCTTCGACGAGGCGGCGAAAGACGAGGAGTACGAAGAACTCACGACCGGGGCCGACCCGGACCTGATCGTGTTCGGGTGCCCGCACACCTCGATCGAGGAAATCCAGGAGATCGCGAGCATCGTCGAAGGCGAGCGACTCGGGCCCGACATGTGGGTCCTGACCAGTGCCGCCGTCAAGTCCTCGGCCGACCGGATGGGCTACACCGAGACCATCGAGGACGCCGGCGGGATGCTCCTGACCGACACCTGCCACGTCGTCAGCCCGCTGGAGGAACTGGGCTACGAGGTGACCGCCACGAACTCGGCGAAGGCGGCGAACTACCTCCCGGGGTTCTGCGAACAGACCGTGGTCTTCGAGAACACTCGCGACCTCCTCGAGGAGGCGATCGAGGCATGACGGGCACGACTATCCAGGGACGTTCCATTGCCGACGGCCGCGGCGAGGGCGAGGTACTCCGATCGGACGAACCGATCAGTTTCTACGGCGCCGTCGACACCGACACCGGCGAGTTCATCGAGGAGGGCCACGCCCTGACCGGCGAGAACGTCGCGGGCAAGGTGCTCGTCTTCCCGAAGGGGAAGGGCTCGACGGTGGGATCGTACGTGCTCTATGGGCTCGCACAAAACGACGTCGCGCCCGCCGCCATCGTCAACGAACACACCGAGACCATCGTCGCGACCGGCGCCATCCTCGGCGAGATACCCTGCGTGGACGACCTTGACGTCCCGCTTGATCACCTCGA
The DNA here is from genome assembly GCA_035269625.1 of Natrialbaceae archaeon. Lineage (GTDB taxonomy): Archaea > Halobacteriota > Halobacteria > Halobacteriales > Natrialbaceae > DATFIX01. The sequence continues at coordinate 4,467 of DATFIX010000072.1, read as the reverse complement.
AGACGGCGATCGGGTGGTCGTGGATGGCGATACGGGGACCGTCGAGGTCCTCGAAGATGGGGGCTGAGGCGTGACTGCGGACACCGATCCAGACCGGATCGTCCTCGCCGTCACCGGCGCGTCGGGCACCCCGATCGCCGTCCGGACCGCCGAGGAACTCGCCGAGCGCGTCGAGGTGATCGCCGTCGTCTCCGACGCCGCCGAGGCCGTGATGGCCCACGAGATGGACGACCCCGACGCCGCCCGCGAACGGCTCGAAAGTGCGGCGACGGCCGTCTACGGCGAGGACGCCCTCGCGGCCCCGATCGCGTCCGGATCGACCGACGTCGACGGGATGGTCGTCGTGCCATGTTCGATGAACACCCTCGCCGGGATCGCCCACGGGCGGGCCGACACGCTGGTCACCCGGGCGGCGGACGTGACGCTCAAGGAGGGTCGCCGTCTCGTCGTCGTTCCGCGGGAGGTCCCGCTGGACCAGCGCCACCTCGAGAACCTGCTCACGCTCGCGGAACTCGGCGTCGACGTCGTGCCACCGATGCTCGGGTTTTACTTCGACCCGGAGACAGTCGAGGACCTGGTCGATCACGTCGTCGGCAAGGTGCTGGAGCGGTTCGACCTGGACCACGACCTCTACGACTCCTGGGGTGGCGGCGCGTAGCGATCGGGGCGCTGTCGGGTGGCCGAATTCCCCGACGCCGTGAGTTTTAATGCGGGGCCGGGCACTCCTCGGAGTATGAAGGCGACGGCACTGGCCCACCCGATCCAGGGGCTCGTCAAGTATCACGGTCTCCGGGACGAGCGCCAGCGATTCCCGTATCACGACAGCATCAGCGTGTGTACAGCGCCGAGTCACAGCAAGACGACCGTCGAGTTCGACATCGACCTCGACGAGGACGTCTACGTCGTGGACGGCGAGGAGCTCGAAGGGGACGCGTATCACCGCCTGGAGCGGGTCATCGACGCGGTCAGGGACCACTCCGACGCCGCCCACACGGTCTATCCGGTCCGTCTCGAGAGCGAGAACAGTTTCCCCTCGAACATCGGTTTGGGCTCGTCGTCGTCCGGGTTCGCCGCGGCAGCGGTGGCGGCAGCGGACGCGGCCGAACTCGACGCCTCCCTCGAGGAAATTTCGGCGATGGCCCGTCACGGCTCCGCCTCGGCCGCGCGGGCCGTCACCGGCGGGTTCTCGCAACTCCGGGCCGGCCTCAACGACGAGGATTGCCGGTCCGAGCGCATCGAGACCGACCTGGGGGACGACCTCCGGACCGTCATCGGGATCGTTCCCACGAAGAAGGACACCGACCGCGCCCACGCGGAGGTGGAGTCCAGCCACATGTTCCAGGGTCGGCGGGCGCACGTCCAGGACGTGATCGTCGAGATGCGCGACGCGCTTCGCGAGAACGACTTCGACCGCGCCTTCGAACTCGCCGAGCGTGACTCCATCTCGCTGGCCGCCACGACGATGACGGGCGACGACGGCTGGATCTACTGGCAACCCGCCACGCTCGCCGTTTTCCAGCGCGTCCGTGCACTCCGCGAGGAGGAGGACATCCCGGTCTACTTCTCGACCGACACCGGGGCGACCGTCTACGTGAACACGACCGCCGACCACGCCGAGTTCGTCGAGGAACAGATCGAGGACGTCGGCGTCCAGACCGCCGTCTGGGAACCCGGCGGTCCGGCCCGCCTGCTCGACGAGAGCGAACACCTGTTCTGAGCCCCCTCGACGCCTCGCTCTGGCCCTGCGCAACTGGTTGCCCTGCGTCTTTAGTACGTTCGACGACGTATTTACCAGCCATGCGAATCGCGATTCTCGGCGGCGGCTACGCCGGCGTCACGCTCGCCCGTCGTCTCGAACGCCGGCTTCCGAACGCCGTCGACCTCGTCCTCGTCGACGATACCGGCACCCACGTCGTCCGGCACGAACTCCACCGGCTAATACGGAAACCGTCCCTCGAAGACGACCTCGAAATCCCGCTCCGTGACGTCCTCGACCGGACGTCGGTCCGGCAGGCCCGGGTCGCGAACGTCGACTCCGACCGGAACGAAATCCATCTGGCTGACGGCGAGCGCATCGAGTACGACGTTGGGGCCGTCTGCCTGGGCGCCGAACCGACGTTCTTCGGGATGGACGACGTCGCCGAGCGTGCGACGCCACTGTGGAACCTCGGGGACGCCCGCGAAGTCCGGGCGGAGTTTCTCGACGTCCTCGACGGCGGCGGAACGACCGTCGTCGGGGGTGCCGGCCTCACGGGTATCCAGGTGGCCGGCGAACTCGCCGCGCTGGCCGAAGCGAAGCGAGAGGGGCCCGACGAGTCGGCAGAATCGGACGGCGACCCGCGGATCGTTCTGCTCGAACAGCGTCCGGCAGTCGCACCGGGGTTCCGCGAGGACTTCCAGCGGGCGGTTCGGTCGGCACTGGAGGACTACGGCGTCGAGATCCGGACGGGAACGACCGTCACCGGTGCCTCGGCCGACGCCATCGAGACTGAATCCGGTGATCCGATCGAATACGACCAGTTCGTGTGGACGGGCGGTATTCGCGGACCCGGTGCCATGGACGGGGAGCGCCGGACGGTACGCAAGGACCTGCGGCTCGACGGGGACACGTTCGTCCTCGGCGACGCGGCCCAGGTCGTCGACGCGGACGGGCAAGGTGTCCCGGCGAGTGCGCAGGCCGCCATCCGCGAAGCGAGGGCGGTGGCGGCGAACGTCGAGCACCTCGTCGACCACGCCGACGACCCGCCCGGGAGTTTCGAGCCGCGACTCGAACCGTTCACCTTCGAACCGGCAGGGTGGCTGGTCAGCGTCGGTGACGAGGCCGTCGCACAGGTCGGCCCGACCGTTCTCACGGGACCGCCGGCGAAGGCCGTCAAGGCGACCGTCGGTGCCGGGTATCGCTCCTCGCTCGGGGGACTTCGAGACGGGGCCGATCGGATGACCGGGGAACTGGACCCGGGTGCCCGATCGTAGTCGAAACTGCACCGACTGGCGACCCGATCGGCCACGACGGGCAGGAAGGTTTTGTCGCTGGGATTGCTACCCGGCAACGAATGTACGAGACGATACTCCTCCCGACCGACGGGAGCCGGGACATCGACGCGGTCGCCGAACACGCCATGACCGTCGCGTCCCTGGCCGACGCGACCATCCACGCCGTGTACGTGATCGAGGGCGGCAAGGCCCGCGGTGCCCACCCCGACGACGAGACGGTCGAGGAAGCCCGAGCGGCCGGCGAGGCAGCCGTCGGCGAGATCGAGGCCCTGGGCGAGAAGCGGGGCGTCACGGTCACGACGGCCGTGCTGGAAGGGAGTGCCGCGGAGGCCATCCTCGATTACGCCGACCGGGTCGGCGTCGACATGATCGTCATGGGAACGCACGGTCGGTCCGGACTCGACCGGTTCCTCGTGGGGAGCGTCGCCGAGCGAGTGATCCGGATGAGCGACGTGCCCGTCATGACCGTCCGGTTGACGGACGGCGACCGGGCGGTCTCCGACGCCGAGACGGCCCAGGCGGTCGCCAGGGACGTCCTCAAAAACGACGGCTACGAGGTCGCCGAGTTCCCCGACGACCCCTATCGCGAAACGGGAACGTGGATCGTCCGGGCGGAGACGACCGACGGATCGGTGTTCAACGTCCACATCGACGCCGCCAGCGGCGACGCTCGACTGGCGAGAATCGAGTGAGACCGCCTCGTGTGCCAACCGACGCGCCGGCGATCCCGACACACCGGTCGCCCCACTGCTCGCGCCGGCGTCCGCTCGCGCTGTGGTTCGTTTCTCACGCCGTCGGCGGTGCCGTCCCGAGCACGGCTTCGCGGTCGATCGGCGGTTCGAACACGCCGTCCTCGGTCACCAGGTAGTCGACCAGTTCCATCGGCGTGGCGTCGAACGCGGGGTTGTAGACCGGGACGTCTTCGGGCGCGTTGGGTTCGCCGTAGATGAACCGGAGTTCGTCGGGATCGCGCTCCTCGATCTCGACCTCGTCGGCGCTCGTCTCGCCGTCGATGGTCGACCGTGGTGCGGCCACGACGAAGGGAACGTCGTGGCGGTCGGCCAGGACCGCGTGCTTGTAGGTCCCGATCTTGTTGAACACGACGCCCCCTTCGCCGAATTCGTCGCCGCCGTCGAGCACCACGCGGTCGGCACCCACCACGACTGCGTCGACGCGACCCTGCTGCATCGCGAGGCCGCTGGCGTTGTCGGGAATGAGGGTGACGGGGACGTCCCGTTCCTGCAACTCGACGGTCGTGATCCGCGACCCCTGGTTCAGCGGCCGCGTCTCGTTTGCGATCACGTCGACGGCCTTGCCAGCCTCGTGAGCGGAGTAGACGACCCCCAGCGCGGTGCCCCAGTCGACGGTCGCCAGTGCGCCGGCGTTGCAGTGGGTCATCACCGTCTCGCCGTCTTCCAGCAACGTCGCGCCGTGCCGACCGATCGCGTGGTTGCGTTCGACGTCCTCGTCGGC
>DATFIX010000071.1:0-4034 GCA_035269625.1 Natrialbaceae archaeon | reverse complement strand
CAGGAGGCCGAGCCACTCGAGTACCATGCCGCCCTGTCGAATCGGGCCGGCGACGACGATGCCGCGACCGAGATCCACGAGAGGACCGCCGCCGTCATGGGTCCCGCGCTGGAGAGCTTTCGAGAACCGTTTGGCGTACGGGAGCGCCCCGCCGGTCGCGGTGAACCCCCACAGACCGACCCCCGTGAAGGCCACGAGGAGCCCGAGGAGGCCGCCGTACTGTTTCCAGCGCTCCATCAGGCGCTCACCCCCGCGGTTTCCGACCGCTCGGCCTCGGTACTCTCGCCGATCAGGTCCGGGCGGATCGACGCCAGAAACCGGACGATAAATCCGGTCAACAGCCCCTCGATCACGGCAACGCCGAGGTTCAACCCGACCATGCCGCCGACGGCGATAGTGAGCTCCGACCGGGGAAGCGCACTTCCGTTGACGCCGCTGACGACGATGATCGCGCCCATGAGTACCGACCCCGTGGCGAGGCCGATCGTCGCGGCGCTGGCCGACGCCGGGAACACGTCCCAGTCGGCACGGCGCAGCCAGCGGAAACCGTAATAGGCCCCGACGGCTTCGGTCGCGTTGACCAGGGTATTCGCCCCGAGGAGGCCGATCGCGCCGTGGCCCAGCGCCGCCGAGAAGACGTTCACGACGAGCGCGATGATCGTCCCGAGCAACGGCCCGGCGAGGATCCCGACCAGGGCGGTGAAGTTCATGTGGATGCCGCCCCACACCGGGATGTTCAACTGAAAGATCGCGAAACTCGCCGCGGCGGCGATGCCCGCGAGGGCGATTCGGTTCGGATCGACGCCGTTTTTACGGATGCGGTACGTTACGATGGCGATCAGGCCGAGGCCGAGGGTCGTCCACAGTGCGAGCGCCCAGAGGGGAAACGAGCCCTCACCCAGGTGAATGTGTGCCATTTCGATATTAACACAGGGATGGTTTCTAATAAAGCTGATTATCATAGAGTCTAGAGTTAATAACTCCTCTATTATATGTGTCGATATTGTGGCAACCACGAACTAGCGTCTCGCCGGACGGATTAACAACGGGACTGGGAGGATCGACGGGGGTTCGATGGTCGAAAGTCCGACGGCCTGCTGCGTCCGTCGGAGGGAGCGACGCCGATCCGAATCGACGACCGTCGCCGATAGTGCTTTGCTATCGTCCGACGTATCGGGTACATGGACCGAGCGTGGCTGGCCGCTCTTTCGGCCGTCCTCTCGACGGGGCGGCCGTCCGATCGGATCGAACGAAGCGTGCCCAGCGAGAGCCACGCCCGGCGGCGGTGGCTCCTTCGCCTGATTGCCGTCCTGCTGTTGCTCCTCGCGGGGTTCGCGTTCGGGTGGGCTATCGGGACGGTGCTCTGACTGGAGCAATCGGCGGTTGCGGGGCTCAGCGCGCCTCCACCACGTGGACGTCTTCCGGTTCGAATCCGAGCGCGAGTCGGTCGTCCTCCAGCACGTCCGGCAGTCGGACGACGACGGTTCGCCCGTTCCACTCGCCGTGGACGCGGACGACCTCGCCGAGGAACTCCCGGTAGCGGACGTCGACGGTCAGTCGGTTCGTGGCTTCTTCGGGAGACAGGTCGGCCGGGCGCACGCAGAAGGTCACCCGGTCGCCCTCCCGAAGGGGCTGGCCTTCGACGCCGGGTTCGACTGCTGGCAGGAGCCACTCGGCGTCCCCGATGGCGACCCGCACCCGGGTGTCGTCGGGGTCGCCTGCATCCGTTTCGACGACGCGCCCGCTGAACACGTTGTTCTCGCCGACGAACCGGGCGACGAACTCGGTGTTCGGCCGCCGGTAGACGTCCTGGGGCGACCCGACCTGCTCGATCCGGCCGTCGTTCATCACGGCGACGCGGTCGGAGACGGCCAGCGCCTCGGCCTGGTCGTGGGTGACGTAGACGGTCGTGATGTCGAGTTCCTGCTGGATCTCCCTGACGGTCCGGCGAAGCGACTCCCGGAGTCGGGCGTCCAGCGCGCTCATGGGTTCGTCGAGCAGGAGCACCTCGGGCCCGGGGGCGAGCGCCCGGGCCAGCGCCACCCGCTGTTGCTGGCCGCCCGAGAGCGCCTCCGGATCGCGGTCCTCGAAGCCCGCCAGGTCGACCAGTTCGAGCAGGTTCGAAATCCGCTCCTCGTCGGTGACGTCCCCCGGCGGGTCGCGAAACCGCAGGCCGTAGCCGACGTTCTCGCCCACGGTCATGTGCGGAAAGAGGGCGTAGTTCTGAAAGACGATGCCGACGTCCCGGTCTTCCGGCGGGACGCCGGCCATCCCGCGGTCGCCGAAGCGGATCCCGCCCTCGGTCGGCTCCTCGAACCCGGCGATCAGGCGGAGCGTGGTGGTCTTGCCACAGCCCGAGGGGCCGACGAGCGTGAAGAACTCGCCCTCGCGGACGTCGGCGTCGATGGCTTCCAGGGCGGTCGTCTCGCCGTAGCGCTTCGCGAGGCCGTCCAGGTGGAGGTCGGTCACGGTTTCGGCCCCCCGCGACCGCCCTCGCGCTCGAAGTGCCCGCCGAGGCGGTCGATAACGACGAAACTCGCGGCCGTAACGGCCAGCATGACGGTGCCCATGGCGCTCGCGGGCCCGAGGGTCCGACTGCCGAGGTAGCGTTCGACGGCGACCGGCATCGTGTAGCTGGTCGCCCCCTCCGCCAAAATGACTGTCGAGTTGAACTCGCCGATCGAGATGGCGAGCGCGAAGGCCGCCCCGGCGACGACGCCCGAGGCGACCAGCGGGAGTTCCACGTCGAGCAGGGCCCGTCCCCGGGTCGCACCGAGGCTCCGGGCGGACTCGAGCATCGCCCGATCGATCCGGGCCAGCAGGGGCGAGACGTTCCGGACGACGAACGGGTACGCCGAGACGGCGTGGGCGGCCACGATGGCCATCGGACCCGTGAGCTGGATCCGGTAGGGGCCGGGCAACGGGATGCCGAAGACGAGCCCCTGGAGCAGGCCGATCCCGGTGATGATCCCGCTGACCGCCAGCGGCGCCATCGCCATCGATTGCACCAATCCACCCCAGCGCTGTCGGCGAGTCACGACCGAAATCGTCACGCCCATCGGGACCGCGATGGCGACCGTCCCGGCGGCGAAAAACAGGGAGTTGCGCACCGCGGGGAGCGGTTTCGTCTGGAACCCGGCACCGGTCGCCTGGCGCTCGACCAGGAAGCGATACCACCGCAGCGTGAACCCGGTGCCCCCGGAGAGGCTCTCGATCACCATGCTCGCGAGGGGACCGACGAACACGACCAGGACGACGACGCCGTATCCTGCGATCGCAAGCCGTCGCGCCGAGACGAGCGACCGGAGCGACGGGACGAGTGGCTCGCGTTCCGGCGGGGTTCCCGTTCCCATTTCGGCCTGGCGGGCCTCGTACCGGAGGTAGGCGTAGGTGAGGACGAGCGAGATGGCCGTCTCGACGACCGCGAGGGCGGCGGCCTCGGCGATTTCGAGTTGCTGGACGCGCCGGTAGACCCACACCTCGACCGTGGCTAGCTGGAGGCCGCCCAGCGCGAGGACGATCGGGAACGTCATGAACGTGAAGATGAAGGTCAGCAACGCGCCGGTCAGTACCGCCGGCAACAACTGGGGGACGATCACGTCCCGGAACGCGCGGAGGGGACTCGCGCCGAGGCTCCGGGCCGTTTCGACCGCCCGCACGTCCACGCTCTCCCAGGCGGCGGTCGTCACCCGGGTCACCAGGGGCGCGTTGTAGAAGGCGTGCGCGAGGATCACGATCTTCAGGGTGAACAGGATGTCGACCGTGGGCAGGCCGACCGCCCGGAGGACGTCGTTGAGCGTCCCGTTCGTCCCGAACATGGCGACGAACCCGATCGCAACCATGATGCCCGGAAGCACGAACGGGAGGATCGTGAGCGAGCGCAGGAAGCGACGGCCCCGGAACGAGAACCGCGAGAGGACGTACGCCCCGGGCAACCCGAGGAGGACGCTGAGGATCGTCGAGAGGGCCGCCTGGTAGGCGGTGAAGCCGATCAGGCCGAGTCGGACCGACGGCATGACGAGGTTGGGCCAGGG
>DATFIX010000070.1:0-4125 GCA_035269625.1 Natrialbaceae archaeon | reverse complement strand
CAGGGCGACGGCGACCCAGAACCCGGCTGCCTGCACCTGGCGGCGCAGGAGCGACAGGCTCCGACGGGCGACGGCGGAACCGCCGTGTAGTGCGAGGGCCAATTCGTCCGTTTCGTACTGTGGAGGGCGCGACATGGATATTCACCTCGATAGGTATTCTTCAGTACGACCCCCAACGACATATAAGGGGGCGAGCATTGGCGTGAATTCGCTTCGTTTTACGGAAACCGGGTGCGAAATAGACGGTTGTACCTCGCGGGTGACGTTTCACGACGCTTCGAGAGGCAGTTACATTCTTTATTACCGCAGGAAAAAGAGTCTCGCCCGATCGAAACGGCTCTTGCTCCGGGTCGTCCTCGACCCGATCCGTCGCCCCGGGACATCGGCCCATTACCGATGGTCGGGCATCCGTTACCCGGGGTAGTTCATTCCGGCGGAGACGTTCCCCGAACGAAGACGGACCACGAACGGACGCCAGCCGTCGCCGGTGTCCACGACGAGGAACTCGTCTCCGGGACTGGACGGCGCGAGCACGGACAGTTCGGCCGTCCGCCGATCGTCCGGGGGGATCCGAACCGTTCGTGAAACCCGGCGATCCCCCGACAGCGTCACGGTGATTGTTCGTCGAGCCGGTTCGTTACCGCGGTTTTCCAGCGTGACGGTGACCGTCACGGGCCGGTCGACGACGGCGACCGACGACACGTCGACGGTCGTGAGATGCACGTCGGGGCCAGTCCAGACGACCACCGTTCCGGCCGCCTCGAAGGTCTCGGTCGACGTGTTTGCCCTGGTCGCGACGACGCCGAACCGACCTGGACGGTCGAGTTCGAGGTCGACGCGTCCGTCCTGGCCAGTCCGTAGCACCCGGTCACCGACTTCGATCCTGGCCGCTACCGGTTCGTCGGTGTCGGCCCGACGTACGGTGAGCGTGGTTCGATTCCCGACGGGCAACCGCGAGGGAGTCGCCGCGATCTCGAGTCGGACCGACCGCCTGTGAACCTGGAGGGTCGTCGTGGCGGGTTCGAACCGGACCGTCGCTGTTGGGGTCGCCTCGGCAACGACGTCGTGCGATCCGGGTGGCACCGACGGCAGCGTGGCCCGCCCGTCGAGACCAGTCCGAACCGTCCGGTCACCGACTGTCACCGTCGCCTCGATCGGTTCCCCGGTGTCCTTCCGGGTGACGGTGACCGTCGTTCGATTCCCGTAGGGGACGACCTCGTCGGTCAGATCGATCGCGAGGTTCGCGACGTGCCGGCGCACGCGGACCGTCGCCGTCCCATCCACGTACCGCGTTCCGTCACTAGCGTTCTTTCGGGCGACGATCCGGCGGCGGCCGCCACGGTCGAACGTCACGACGACCCGCCCGTCGCTTCCCGTCCGAACCGTCCGGTTCCCGACCGCTATCGTTCCGGTCACGGGCGTCTCGTCGGCCGTCCGCAGGAGCGTGATCGCGACCGACTGGCCGACGTCGATCGTGCTCCGGTTCGTCGCCACCGTCAGTTCGACGGCCGGGCGACGAACCCGGACCGTTACCGTGGCCGTACGTGACGATTCGTTCGTGCCCGGTGGCCGGGCTGCAATCTCGTACGAACCCGGCTCGGAGAACGTGACGACAGCGGTCCCGTTCGGCCCGGTCCGGTACCGGTCCTCCCCGGCGACGACTGTCGCGTTCGCGACGGGCGTGGCGTTGGCCCGCGTCACCGTGACCTCCACGCTCTCGCCGGGCGAGATCGTCGTTCGATTGACCGACACGCTCACCGATTCGTTCGCCCCGCCTTCCGGGAACGGAAACAGCGGCCCACCCCCGGTGCCACCCTGGAGTGAAATCCCGACGCCCGTGAGCATCGCCACGACGGCAGCCGCGACGATGAAAATCAGCAGGAGGATCATCGGATCGCGACTGGGTCGGTAGCCGGAGCCGCCGGATCTCGATCCACTCGACTCCGCGACCCGGCCCGGCAACGTCTCGCTGGAAGAATCGGACGCGAAAGACACCACGATGCTGGCGTTCCTCGCCGAACGTACGCGAGGGGGTCCCTTATAGGATGTGGCGTCAGAAAACCGCAACGAGGGAGTGGTGCCGAGCCGGCGACTGGTCGGGGGTTACTGGAACCCGATCCGACCGCCGGACTGCCGGTCGGCCGTCTCGCGGGCCCCGGACTTGAACTCCTCTTTCATCCGCTCGAAGTAGTCCTGGATCTCCTCGGTGATCGTGGGCCTGACGCTGTCCATGGCGCCCCGGAAGTGGCGCATTTCGACCTCCTCGGCGTCGTCGTCCTCGCGCAACGCCTGGATGGCGGCCTCGCGGGCGATCGACTCGAGGTCGCTGCCGACGTAGCCCTCGGTCGTCTCCGCGAGCTCGCGCAGGCTGACGTCCGGCGCCAGCGGCGTGTCGCGGGTGTGGATCTTGAGGATCTGTTCGCGGCCCTCCTCGCCGGGTTCGCCCAGCATCACGAGGCGGTCGAACCGACCCGACCGGATGAGCGCCGGGTCGATCATGTCCGGGCGGTTGGTCGCGCCGATCACCATCACGTCCTCCATCTCCTCGAGGCCGTCGAGTTCGGTCAACAGCTGGTTGACCACGCGTTCGGAGACGTTCGACCCGACGTCGCCCCCGCGGGATGGTGCCAGGCTGTCCAGTTCGTCGAAGAAGACGATGCAGGGCGAGACCTGCCGGGCCTTCCGGAAGGTCTGGCGGATCGCCTTCTCGCTCTCGCCGACCCACTTCGAGAGCAGTTGCGGGCCGCGAATGGAGATGAAGTTGGCGTTGGTCTCGTTGGCGACCGCCTTCGCCATCAGCGTCTTGCCCGTGCCCGGCGGGCCGTAGAGCAGGACGCCCTTCGGTGGCTGAATGCCCATGCGGCTGAACTTCTCGGGGTCGGTCATCGGCCACTCGACCGACTCCTTGACGTTCTGTTTGGCGTCGTCGAGGCCGCCGACGTCGTCCCAGGAGATCTTCGGGAGTTCGACGAGCACCTCCCGCATGGCGCTGGGTTCGACCTCGCCCAGCGCGCCGCGGAAGTCCTGGCGCTTGACGATCATCCGGTCGATGAGGCTCGGGGGGATGTCCTCCTCGTCGAGGTCGATCTCGGGGAGGTACCGCCGGAGCGCCTTCATCGCGGCCTCCTTGGTCAGGGACTCGATGTCCGCGCCGACGAAGCCGTGGGTCTCGTCGGCCAGGTGGCCCAGATCCACGTCGTCGGAGAGGGGCATACCGCGGGTGTGGATCTGGAGGATCTCGCGACGGCCCGACTCGTCGGGGACGCCGATCTCGATCTCGCGGTCGAACCGGCCGGGTCGCCGGAGGGCGGGGTCGACCGAGTCGACCCGGTTCGTGGCCGCGATGACGATGACCTGGCCCCGCTGTTCGAGGCCGTCCATCATCGTCAGGAGCTGGGCGACGACCCGGCGCTCGACCTCGCCGGTGACGTCCTCGCGCTTGGGCGCGATCGAGTCGAGTTCGTCGATGAAGATGATCGACGGGGCGTCCTCGGTCGCGTCCTCGAAGATTTCGCGCAACTGCTGTTCGGACTCGCCGTAGTACTTCGAGATGATCTCGGGCCCCGCGATGGAGAAGAAGTTCGCGGAGGTCTCGTTGGCCACGGCCTTGGCGAGGAGGGTCTTCCCGGTGCCGGGCGGGCCGTGCAGGAGGACGCCCTGTGGCGGCTCGATCCCCAGTTTCTTGAAGATCTGCGGGTGCTTCATCGGGAGTTCGACCATCTCCCGCACGCGCTGGATCTCGTTCTGGAGGCCGCCGATGTCCTCGTAGGTGATGCCGCCGCCGGTCTTCTCGAACCCGGAGATCGGCTCCTCGCGGAGTTCCACGTCGGTGTCCTCGGTGATGAGGACCACGCCGTCCGGGTCGGTGTCGACGGCGATCAGCGGGATCGCCTGGCCCGGCGATCGCATGAAGGGATGGTTGGTGGAGGACATCACGGGGACGATGTCGCGCTCGACGACCGGACGCTTGAGGATCTGGCGCTTGACCATGCCGGCGGCGTCGGAGCCGAACTGCACACTCGCTTCTTCGGGCGGTGCGAGGACGAGCCGGTCGGCCTTCGTGGCCTCGGCCTTCCGGATGGTGACGCGTTCGCCGATCCCCACGTCGGCGTTCTGCCGGGTGAA
>DATFIX010000069.1:0-5115 GCA_035269625.1 Natrialbaceae archaeon | reverse complement strand
TCTGCCGGCATATCTCCACGATTTTCCGAAGCGTCGCTCGAAGGGAGGAGACCAATATATCAAATTGACGAGGATCCTTGGCGGCGACGGTCGTCGGTAGAACCCCGGTCGAAATCGACCGACGATCGAAAATCCGCGTTTCGGCCGGGCGCATTCGCGGTGACGACGATCGGTCGTCCGTGCCCATCCGTTGGCGATTCGAGTTTAGGCCAGGTCGAGGGCGGCCAGGAAGGCCCGACGGGTGATCGTGATCGTGAACCCGAGCGCGCCGAGGGTCAGGGCGAGCGTTAGCGCCATGCCGACGGGGCCGGCGGGCAACTGGACCGCCAGCGTCGCGGTCACGACGCCGGAGAGGAGCAAGGCCAGCCCCATCGAGACGGCGAAGGCGAGGGCCAGGATCACGGATTCGAGCGTGAACCCACGGCCGGTTCGGGTGGCGGGCGTTCGGCGGACTGTCGTTCGGTTCGCGGTGGTCGTCGTCATCGTTTTCACCTACTCCATACGACGACACCGTCGACCTTAAACATTCGCTGAATGATACTTCTGTAACGGTCGTTACCGAAAATTTCTTCTGTGGCTCCCCTTGTCGATTTTCGTGGTTTTGGACGGGGCTTGTTACGGTCTAACTCGGCGTATGTTACGCATTGTACTACATTTTTCTCCTCGACGACGGCTCCCGCCCGGGCCAGTTCGACTGGTGCCGGATCGGAGCGGTTCCGCCGGGGGAACAGCACCAAACGTATTGCCCGCCGGCGTATGGTTCGCGTATGCCCAAGATCAGCGTCGAGGTCCCGGAGGAACTCCTCGAGGACCTCGATCGCCACGTCGGCGAGGACGGGAAGTTCGTCAACCGGAGCGAGGCCATCCGGGCGTCGATCCGGAAGACGCTGGACCTCCTCGACGAAATCGACGAACGGCACGGCCGGATCGACGACGAGGAGTGAGTGGCGTCGGGGACGGCGACCGCGGGTCGTTCAATCGCCGTGCGAAACCCGGGGATCGAGGCTGGCGTGGACCAGGTCCTGGAAGAGCGTTCCGCCGACGGTCAGGAACGCCAGCGTCATCGCCGCGCCGATCAACAGCGGGAGGTCCCGGCCCATCACGCCGTCGTAGATCAGGTGGCCGATGCCCGGAATCCCGAAGATCAGTTCGATGACGATGATGGCCACGAGCATCACGTCGATCAGTTCGGTGAACGCCGTCGAGACGATCGGGCCGGCGGCGTTGCGCAGGACGTGACGGGTGATCGTCCGCGGCCCGGCCCCCTTCGCCCGCAGGAGCTTCACGAACTCCTCGCCCAGTTGCTCCAGGGACTCGGCCCGGGCGTACCGGATCTGCCCGGCAAGGATGCTCGATCCCGCGACGATCGCCGCCAGCGTCATGTTCCCCGCCGTGCGCCACGACCACACGCCCGCGATATCCGAGAGGCCCCGACCGAAGAGTCCCCACTCGACGGCGACGAACCACATCAGTAGCCACGCCAAAAGGAAGTTCGGAACGGAGAACCCGAAATACGAGAGCCCGACGCTGAACTTGGCGACGGGAGACCCGTCGTGGGTCGCGCTGTACAACCCGAGCGCGATACCACCCCCGACCGCCAGGAACAGGGCAGGCACCAGATAGGCAGCCGAAAACAGCAACCCCCGACCGACCATGGCCGTGACGGGTTGGCCGGAACTGAACGATCGACCCCAGTCCAGCGTCGTCACGTTGATCAGCCAGTTCAGGTACCGCTGGAGCGGCGGGTCGTCGAGGTTTCGAGAATCGCGGTAGGCCTCCAGCACCGCATCGACTTCCTCCCCCTGGAGGCCGCCCATGACCGCCGCCCGCTCGACCATGTGGATCGTCGGATCGTCCGTCAACGCGACGAAGGCGAACACGGCGGTCATGATCAGGTAGACGACGACGATTGCAACGACCAGCCGTTTGGCGAGCCACCAGGCGCGACTCATGGCGAATCAGCCCCGAGAATTTGGAGACCGGCGGGCGAGTCGGGACGCGACCGTCGCGAACCGGCTGGCAGTGAGCAGAGGACCGTCACTAGTTTGCTAGTGGACCTCACTCAAGTATAAATATTTATATTCGAAAGTCGCATACGGGGAGACGAATGCTGGTTCCCGCTTCTCATCCATGACTGGGGCAGAAACGACCGATGAGCCCCTTTTCAGAAGCGTCGACTGGGAGAACGAGACCGGACGAACCTGGTCGCCGTCACCCTCCACCTGGTTCGCCCTGGCGGGGCTGGCCGCCATCGGCCTGCTGTTCGCGTACGATCTCCTCGTCGTCCCGCCCAACCAGCCCGTCGTCGGGGGATGGGACGCACCCATCATCGACTGGCTCCTCCTCGTCTCGCTGGTCCTGTTTTTCGGGTACGCCCTGTTGCCCCTCGCGAGCCAGGACCGCACGCGACGGCGGTTGTGGGCCCAGGTGCGAAACCGGCCCGCGGTCGCGGCGAGCGTCGCCTGGCTGGTCGTGGTACTCCTGTTGGGCACCGTGGGGTACGCGATCCTCGGCAAGCCGACGAAGCACCTCACGATCCCGTACCAACCGCCGGCGTTCCTGACCCGGGATCCGTTCCTCCCGGGTCGATGCGTCGGGGCCGTGGTCGGCGGACAGTGTCACGGCACGCTCCAGCACCCGCTCGGGACCAACGTGTACGGCGAGGACGTTGCGAAACTGATCGTCTCCGGAATGCGCGTCGCGGTGACGCTGTCGCTCGTGACGGCGACCATCCTCGTCTCGATCGCCACCCTCGTCGGGACCGTCGCGGGGTTCGTCGGCGGTCGAGTCGACGCGATCCTGACCGGCTACGTCGACTTCCAGCGCACCGTCCCGGCGTTCCTGGTGTACGTCATCTTCGCGTTCGTCACCAAACCGAGCCTGCTCGTCCTGATCGTCGTGTTCGGCTTCCTCAACTGGGGCGGGATCGCCCACGTCGTCCGGAGCGAGGTGAAGGCCGTCCGGGAGGCCGGCTACGTCCGCGCCGCCCGGAGCGCCGGGGCGGGCCGGTTGCACGTCCTTCGCCATCACGTCCTACCCAACGTCTCGGGCGGGATCGCCGTCGCGACCACCCGCCAGATCGCCACGCTCATCCTGATCGAGGCGGCCATCTCCTATCTCGAGTTGAACGACGTGATGGTGCGCTCCTGGGGAGAGATCGCCGCCTCCGGGATGGGCCAGTGGTTCCCGCTGAACTGGTGGGTCGTCGCCGGACCGGGCCTGGCGCTCGTGTTCACCGTCGTCGCCGTGAGCGTCGTCGGCGACGCGATCAGGGACGTCTTCGACCCGCGGGGTGTCCCATGACCGGGGACGCCCTCCTCTCGGTCGAGGATCTCACCGTCGAGTTCGACACCACGCAGGGGACGATCCGGGCGATCGAGGAGGTCACCTTCGCGGTCCACCCCGGCGAGACCGTCTGTCTCGTCGGCGAGAGCGGGTCCGGCAAGACCGTCGCCGGCGAGACCCTGACCCGTCTGATCCCGACGCCGCCCGGCCGCGTCGTCGACGGGTCGGTTACCTTCGACGGGCAGGACCTCACGGCCGCCAGCGAGCGCGAACTCCGTTCGATCCGCGGGAACCGCATCGCCCACGTCTTCCAGAACCCGCAGAACGCGCTCGATCCCGCCTACACGGTCGGCGACCAGGTCGCCGAGACCATCGAATTGCACCGGGACGATCCGAACGCCCACGAGCGCGCGATCGAACTGCTGGACCGGGTCGACCTGCCGCGTCCCGCGACGGCCGCCGGGAAGTACCCCCACGAACTCTCCGGCGGCGTGAAACAGCGCGTCGTCATCGCCGCGGCGCTGGCGGCCGATCCCGACCTCCTGATCGCCGACGAACCCACCACCGCGCTGGACGTGGTCACCCAGGCCCAGATCCTCCGCCTGCTTGCGGACCTGCAGGCCGAGCGCGACCTCTCGGTCCTGTTCGTTACCCACGACCTGGGCGTCGTCTCCGAGGTGGCCGACCGCGTCGTCGTGGTCTACGCCGGGCGCGTGATGGAACGCGGGCCCGTCGAGGACGTCCTCGAGGACCCGGCCCACCCCTACACCCGGGCGTTGATCGCCAGCCTCCCCGGTCGCGGCGAGTCGATGGAGCCACTCCGTGGCTCGTTCCCCGACCCGGTCGACCGGCCGGACGGCTGTCTCTTCCACCCGCGCTGTCCCCACGCCGTCGAGGAGTGCCGCGAGACGGTCCCGCCGGAGCACGACGTGCTCCGATCCCGGTACGCCGGGGAGTCGGCGACCCCGAACCGGTCGGCGGCCTGTGTCTACTACGGAGAGAACCACGACTCGGCCGAACTGGACCGTGGGGAGCACGATCCGGACGATCTGGACGGCGAGGACCGCGCTACGGGCGAACCGGACGCCGAAGACCACGACACGACCGGACCGGACGCCGAGGACCACGATGCAACCGAAATCCCCGCCGAACGGGAGGGCGATTCGCCATGACCGAGGCCCCCCTGCTGTCCGTGCGAAACCTGAAACAGCACTATCCCGTCACGAAGGGGTTGCTCGGTCGCGAGGTCGAACGCGTCCGCGCCGTCGACGGCGTGGACTTCGACCTGCGCCCCGGCGAGACGCTGGGGCTGGTCGGCGAGTCCGGGTGTGGCAAATCGACCGTCGCGGAGACGACCCTTCGCCTGGAGGACCCGACCGACGGGGCAATCCGGTTCGACGGCGAGGACGTGGCCGGGTACGAGGGCGACGCGCTCAAGGAGTATCGCCGGCGCGTCCAGCTGGTGTTCCAGGATCCCAACGCCACCTTCGACCCGCGCATGAGCGTCGGGGAGGCGGTGGGCGAACCGCTCCTGATCCACGGTATGGGCGACCCCGACCGGCGGCGGGCCATCGTCGAGGACCTCCTCGAGCGCGTCGGCCTCTCGGCCGGCGACGCGGATCGGTACCCCCACGAGTTCTCGGGCGGGCAGAAACAGCGCATCGCCCTCGCCCGGTCGCTCGTGCTGGACCCCGACCTGCTCGTGGCGGACGAACCCGTCAGCGGCCTCGACGTGAGCGTGCAGGCGTCGGTGCTGGAACTGATGGGTGACCTCCAGGAGACGTTCGACCTCTCGATCCTGTTCATCAGCCACGACATGAGCGTCGTCCG